>CAYSCZ010000023.1:0-43504 GCA_964429655.1 uncultured Roseivirgaceae bacterium | reverse complement strand
GATTTGAAGTGATTTAACAATGTAATAGAAAGTCTAATGACAATTCTGGGTTTAATACTATTTCTTATAATCAATAACCAGCAGAGGAAAATCAATATGACATTAGGACAATATTAAAGGGCCACTCACTTCGCATTTCAGGTTTGGTCATTGTCCATATTTTTTGGATTAGTTTATTACTCCCATAATGGGGTAGATATAGAAGTGCTGTTCATCAACTCATGCTATGCATTGGGCGCTGCTTACATTAGTTATTTTATTTGGTAAACCATAAAACCCAATTAACCTGTAAACATATTGCTTAGAATATGCTTATTGCAATGTGTCAAACATATTGCATCATCAGGTTTACATAAATCCCACTGCAAGTAAATGGTTGGTTTTTATTCATGGTGCAGGTGGCAATACCCGCACCTGGAAGCACCAGGTTGAGGTTTTGGAGCCGTGTTTTAATTTACTGGTACTGGACCTTAGAGACCATGGCAAGTCAAAAGATATAGAACCTCCTGCGGATGAGTATTCATTCGATCTGATTGCTGCGGATGTCATAAAAGTGTTAAACCAACAGGGTATAACCTCTGCTGTTTTTATTTCACTTTCCCTGGGCAGCGTGGTACTGCAAAAGATTTACAACAAATATCCTGATTTGATTCAAGGCATTGTAATGGTTGGCGGTGTATTCTGGGTGAACTGGAAAATTAGGTTGTTTGTATCCCTGGCGCATATTTTCAATCACTTTTTACCTTACCGCTGGATGTACAGATTATTTGCCTGGCTGGTTATGCCCAAACCCAATCACCAGGTTTCAAGGAATTTCTTTGTGCAGGAGTCAAAAAAGCTATCCGCAAATGAATATTTGAAATGGGTAGGATTATATGGTGAGTTTTATGGCTTGTTAAAGCATTATGCTGATATGCAAATAAATTCACCGATGCTAATCGTGATGGGCGTGGAGGATTGGGTGTTTTTAGATGCAGCTAATAAATATGCAGCCACTCAAATAAATGCCGAACTTAGAACAATGCAGGCTTGCGGGCATGTTTGCCACCTGGATAATCCCCTCTTATTCAATGATATTTTAATTCAGTTTCTAACAAAACATTATCTTTCAGATAATGCCGGTAATTCGGCTATGGGATTTAAATAAACCGATTGATGGCCTAACAGCCCATCGTGGTCATGTAGGTGCGGTTGGAGAACTGCATCAGAGGATAATGGTTCCAACTCCGGGATCCAATATTTGACGTATTTGCCATCCCTATCATATTTTTTTGCTTGCCATAGGATGTTAAAGTAGCGATTGTCGCGGGAGTCATTACCCACACCTGCCACATAGTTCCAGTTGCCCCAATTGCTACAGGGATCATAGTCGGTTAGCATCGACTCAAAGTAAGCTGCTCCCCAGGTCCAGTTCACTTCCAGATCTTTTACCAGGAAACTAGCCACATTTTGTCTTCCCCGGTTGGACATAAAACCGGTCTGATTAAGTTCTTTCATATTGGCATCAATGAATGGGATGCCCGTTTCACCCTTAGCCCAGGCTTCAAATAAGCCATGATCACTATTTACAGGGATTTGAATATCCTTAATACCGGTTTTGAGGAAGAGCTTATTGCCATGCTTCAAAGCAATAAACCGAAAAAAGTCCCGCCACAGCAATTCAAAAACCAACCAGTAAGTAGATGAATTCTTTTTTACCTCTTCTTCATATTTTTTCACCTGCCAGTATATACTCCTGGGGGAGATACATCCATGTGCCAGCCAGGGTGAGAACTTCGAAGAGTAGTCTTCCCCCAATAATCCATTACGCGTGTATTTGTATTGTTTCAGTTGGTCAGACTCCCAGAAGTAATAATTTAGCCTGCTCCAGGCTTCATCTTCTCCACCAATAAACCTGGGTGCTTCAGTCCTTAGCTCCTCATCAAACCCAAGCGTTTTTAAAGTGACCGCCTCAGAAGATATATTTTCAACAGTATACAATTGGTTGGGTGAAAACTTCTCCTCATGAATGGCAATATATTTTTCCGCTTTTTTTCGGAATTGTGAAAACTGTTCCGGGAAGCGATCGATAGGGTTTAATAAATCATCCGGGTGGATTAGGGTAGATTGCCAGGTAAGTTCAAGTCTGGTATTATATTGCTGTAATGCTTTCTTTAGTTCACTTTCAATGGCTACCTCTTCACTGGTCACTTCTTTTGAAGCAAAAACAGCATGAATATTTTTTTCCTTCACGATATCCGGGATCACATCCTCAGGCTTACCATACCTTATAACGAGATCGCTGCCTTTTTTGGATAGATTTTCCTTTAAGCTATAAACCGACTTTAATAGAAATTCTGCCCTGTGGATGTTGGTTTTAGGAAAGCCTGAGCCCAGATCCCTGAATTGCCGCGGATCAAAACAATAGACCGGGATGATATTTTCTGATCGTTGAAGGGCATCTATCAAGCACGCATTATCCCTCATTCGCAGGTCATTTCTAAACCATACGACCACATTTTTTGCACAATTACTCATAGAAATAAAAGCAATTGAATTTAAGATATGTTTGATGAATTCTTATTGTCCGAGGTACTAAATGGCTCTTGCATCTGTCATCATACGGTTTGTCAAAGAATAATTTGCAGAATCTTGAGTTCTCCACCATCCACCCACCGATCTCCCCCCAAGGGCCACCCGCCAGCCAAGCCTGCCTCCCGCAATCCAGATTCGGTCTTGGCCCGGCTCCACTCAGGCACTGCATGAAACTAGCAACCCGTCATTCACAAAGCAGGAAGACTTAAGATCTGATGTGCCTTTTAACCATTTACTATTTGGGCTTTTTCTGGATAATCATTCTTTATAAAAATACTTCAAAGCCAGGATTAACGCATGGCTCTGATGTTGGGTAACATCTATTCGTAACAAAGGGCCGTTTCTTTCATTCATCACACCACCCAATGCCAGTTCTGTTTTTGGAGGATTGTTACGTAAGAAAATATTCTGTTTTGGGTTTCCCACCTGCCACCTGATCAGTTTATCGAGGCCAAAGTCTATCACAGCACCAATTTTTTTCTGTGACCAGGCATCATCGGTTATTCTTGCCAGTTCCCAGCCGGAGATCATGCCTTCGTAGGCGTAAGCGGTGTTTTTTGTTCGTATAAGTGTTTTGTGCACATCAATCATCCAGTGGGATAGTTCAATGGTTTTTTCTGCATAGCTATCGTCCCAGCCGGCTGTGTAAATTTCATAGAAAGACATAGAGCCCCATTGAAAAAATCCTTTGGTGAGTTTGCTGTCAGGATCTTCTTTCCTTGCTTCGGTTACATAAGCTTTATACATGGCACCAGCCATGTTTAAAATTTTTTCTTTAGGTATGGGATAGTCTAAATATTTTTTTGCTTTGGTTAGTGCCAGTAATGTCTCCCCGTCGAAGTAAGGGGATGGGCCGCCAACGCCTTTCCCGTCGTTAGTCTGATACTGCTTATGGATACGGTTATCATCGGTTTTAAGGGAGATAAGGAGTGTTAGATAATTGTTCAGCAAGGAATAATAGTATGGTTTATCTTCCGCTTCAAAATTGGCTGAACGCATATAGTCGATGATTGAAAGACTAACCAGCGCCACAGTACCTGTCCTGCCAGAGCCACCTCCGCGGTAATTAATGAGTGACCCATTGGTAATTTTTCGGCTTTTGCGTTCAAAGAACCTGATACCTTTTTCTATGGCCACTTTTGTTTGAAAACTTGCTTCAAATTCATTGATCAAAGACAGTCCCCATAAAGCACCTGCCTGTCGAACAGGGCTATCGTTACCGGCATTGAAATCAGGATCTAAAAAATCATAGGCATAATTGAAATTTCCTTCTGGTCTCTGGTTTCGTAATAAAAACTTTTTGCCTAGCAACAAAGATTTAAGGACTATTTCCCGATCAAGTTTTTGGGTATGGGTATAGGTGATGAATAAGGGGTGTTTGAAGTAATATAAAACACCAACCGTACCCAGAAATAGAAAGATTAATAAAATTATTATGATCTTTTTCATTGCCTAATAATATCATATTTTATTCCTCTTACCAAGGCAGAAATGGTGTGTTGTGTATTATCTATTCGTACGCTTGGTTCGTATTCAGTTTTTTTGAAACCACCCAGCGCCTTACCAGAACCGCTAGTGTATTGCAGGCTCATTAACCAGTTATAGCCTGCTATAGCTTTTTTGCTATAATTTTCAGACTTTTCTTTTAGCCCCATATGACCAGCCAGTTTTATTACTTCACCAATTGCCTCCAGGTATGGGGAGGAAAAAACTGATGGCAAGCCGAACAAGCTCCCAAAGGCTTCCCTGTTTGGGTTTAAATTTTGCCAGTAGAGTATGTAGTCTGCCATATCAAAAGCAAAATCAGCATATTTCTTGTCATTTGTAACCAGATATGCTTCCACCATGGCCATCGTTGTCCATGGGACAAAAGAAAAATTTTTCCATCGATAAGTTGTTGGGACCCCTGTCCATGAAATCCCGGGCATTATCACCCATTTTTTTCTTCCCGTGTAATAATTATAGGCTTTTTCAACACTTTCCAGGTATTGATCCCCATCAAATGCTTTATACATTTCTATCATCGCAAGCATGGCTTCACCGGGGTAGATATTAGACACCCAGCCAGATGTTTTCTCATACTGGTAATCGCCTCTGTAAACATAAGTGCTCTTGTACGCACCGTTATTTTCATAATCCTGTAGGTAAAGGACCATATTGGCTAAAGCTTTTAGGTCTTGATCATACTTTTTACTGCCCTTTTGCTTTTTTAATTCCAGCATCACCAACATTGGTAAGGCGATCCCACCGAGTTTGGCTTTCTTATTGAAAAGGTAGTAGGCTGTATCCTGATTTTTCATTTGTTTAAACTGGTTTAAATAATATAAAGACTGTAAGGCGCTAACATAATGGGTTGAATTTTTTTCTGTTTCATAAGCCACCATTAAAGAATAGGCTGTTCCGGCTTGTCTTAAAAAGTTATCCTCGTAAACAGGACTGGTTTTGTTCGTTGATGGATCAAACCAGTAGTGAAAACGTCCACTATTTTCCTGCATAGAGCATATCCAGTCTGCCCCTAATTTTATAGAATTTAAAACTTGTAACCTTTCAAGCCTAGGCACACTTTTATGTGATATTTCACTATTAAATAGCTGGTAAAATGGCCTTTCAATCTCCAGTGCTACACTTGTCCATTTTACGTCAGAAGGTAATCCTTTCCAGTAAGCAATATATTCGTTGTCCGAAAAGTTATATACCCATATTATAGTGCCAATTATAATCAGGATGCCGAAGTAAATGATTATAGATCGTTTTGTGAGTCTCATGATTGTGGGGATGACCTTAAATATTACCAATGTTGAACAATTTTAAAGGGTTTGAACAATGTATCATAGGACATTATTTGAGTCTGTTTTCAATTTAAGATTAACTTTCCGAAAAAATTGTGCTTGAATGAGATTCTTATTGCTGGTAGGTCTGATTTTCATTTATTTATCGAATGTAATTGCACAAACTTCTTACAGGCCTATAGATATTGATTATCATCATATGTTAGACCGCTTGGATATAATGTATGATGCGGATGAAAAGATTTTTACCAATAAAAAGCCCTATCAAAGGTCAGCGGTCTATTCACTTATTAGATCAGGTTTAGGATCAAATGAACCTTATATGCCTTACCTTATCAATGATAACTGGGAGGCATTTGATTCAATAGCGAATAAAAGTGAAAAGCCGTTACTAGATACATTTTATATCCATCCTTCTGACTTTTACGAGGTTAATATACCTGATTTTGAGTTGCATGTTAATCCAATAGTCGGTCTATCTGTTGGAATAGACGACAATGCAGAAAAGATGCCTTTTTCATTTACTAGAGGGGTCCAACTTCATGGGCAAATTGATGAAAAGGTTGGTTTTTATACCATGTTTACAGAAAATCAGGTCTTGTTTCCTGAATATGTAAGAGATTTTAATGGAAGACTTGGAAGGCAGGGGGTTATTCCATATGCAGGTTTTACTAAAAACTGGAGGGATACTGGTTTTGATTATTTATTCACCCAGGGTCACATCAATTTCAATGCCACCAAACACGTTTCTATGACCCTTGGATATGGCAAGCATTTTATTGGAAACGGCTACCGGTCGCTTATACTTTCGGATTTCTCCAATAACTATCCCTTTCTTGAAGTAAAAGCTAAAGTCTGGAAGCTTCAATATACTTATATGATTGCTCAATTAATCTCAGATATTCAAGTAGAAAATGGTAGACAAGTTGGGGCAGAGAGGTTTCCAAGGAAATACTTTTCCTTTCATCATTTAAGTTACAATCTCTTACCAAACCTAACAGTTGGTTTATCAGAGGCAGTGGTCTTTAATGCTGAGGATACATTGGATGTTAATGATGATTTTGATTTTTCTTTTTTAGACCCAATTATATTTTTCAGAGCGGTGGAAACCCAGGCTGGAAGTTCGGAAAATGTCGTATTGGCTTTTGATGCCAAGTGGAATATCAAAAATCGGTATTCGATATATGGACAATTTGTGTTGGATGAATTGGTTATTGATGAGCTTAAGCTTGGTCAGGGATGGTGGGGTAATAAATATGGAATTCAAATAGGCGGGAAATATCTTAATGCCTTTAATGTGCCTAATTTTGATATTCAATTGGAGTATAATACGGTAAGGCCTTACACTTTCACTCATTCCAACCTTCACAGTTATACCCATTATCGGATGCCTTTGGGGCATCCTTTAGGAGCAAATTTCAGGGAGGTAATAAGCGTTTTCAGGTATCGTTTTAATGAAAGATGGAGTTTTTCTAATACCCTCATGTTATCAGAACAAGGACTGGATTTAGAAGGAGAACATAATGGTAGTAATTTGTTAATTCCAACAGCCAATGTGACTGTTCCAATGACTAATGGTAATGAGACTACCCAAGGTGTTGGAACTAGCACTGCTTTAAACAATTTCGCAATATCTTATATGTTAAAACATAACTTCTTTCTGGATTTAAATTATGTTTATCGACAAGTAGAAAGCGATATTAGTGATCAAAGCAATACAACAAATTTTCTTTCCCTAAATATCCGGTGGAATATGCCAAGATTAGAATATGTATTTTAGCTTCTCAGTTACATCTTAGAGAGTTATTATGTTTAGGAATAGTATTTTTACTAACTTTAGTTTAAAATGATTAGATATTAGCCTTTCATGAATAAAATCAAGACTGTTTATTATATATTTTATATTATCATAATTATATCTATTTTCTTTTTTGCCATATATACAGAGCCCGCAATTGATTTAATGTATAAGTGGAAATGGTTCAAATATCTTACGGATGTTATCAAATTGCTTCAAATAATGCTGTTTATAATATCTGGTTTACTGATTTTTGAGATAATTATAGAAAATACCCACATCTTTAAATTGAAAAAAAAGAATAAATCACTTAACAAGGAGATTATGTCGCTAAAGGCTAAGCTTTATGATAATCAGGTTGCGCGTGAAGAAAAGCTTTTAAAGTCTGGTAGTCCTGCCATAGAAGAGGGTTCCAATATTGAAAATGAGGAATAGTATCAATTATGAGGTATTTAGAAGAAACTAAAAAGGAACTACTAGAGGCTCAGTATGTATTAGATGAATTTATAAATAAGACTGAAAACCTACAAAATATAGAGTTAGCTGCGCTTGAGATTGCCGGCGCTTTTAAAAAAGGCAATAAAGTTTTCTCATGTGGTAATGGGGGTTCCCATTGTGATGCCATGCATTTTGCGGAAGAACTTACCGGCAGATATAGGCATGACAGACCAGCTTTTCCCGCTATCGCGATTTCTGATCCTAGTCATATAAGTTGTGTATCCAATGATTTTGGTTATGATCATATATTCTCCCGGTATCTCGAAGGGTTAGGTAATGCGGGAGATGTCCTGTTAGGGATAAGCACAAGTGGTCATTCAAAAAATATCATTAAAGCAGCACAAACAGCTCGAAATCTTTCGATGAAAGTTATAGCACTTACCGGAAATGATGGAGGGGGATTAGCTGATCAGGCTGATATTGAAATACGTGTGCCTCATTTTCGATACGCAGACAGAATCCAGGAAATACACATAAAGATTATTCACATACTGATATTATTAATTGAAAAAATAACCGAGGAATAAATGCTTGCTAAGACTTATGGCAGTGCAGTATTTGGAGTAAATGCACGAACCATAACCATAGAAGTAAATGTAGGTCAGGGGACGAAATTTTATATGGTGGGACTACCAGATTCAGCCGTCAAAGAAAGCGAACAAAGGGTAGATTCAGCCATAAAATATAATCGCTACCACATGCCCAGGCAGAAGGTAGTGGTCAATCTGGCACCGGCTGACCTTAAGAAAGAAGGTTCTTCTTATGACCTCCCCATTGCGCTGGGTATATTAAAAGCTTCAGGCCAAATTGAGGCCCATTCCCTGGAGGAGTATGTTGTTATGGGTGAATTATCATTAGATGGTATCTTACGGCCTATAAAAGGTGCCCTACCAATTGCTATTGAGGCAAGAAAAGAAAAATTTAAAGGGTTTGTATTACCTAAGCAAAATGCAAATGAAGCTTCTATTGTGGATAACCTGAATATTATCCCTGTTGGGACCCTGAAGGAAGCTATTGATTTTTTTGAAGGTGACCTTGAAATTGAGCCTCTAAAACAGGATACCAGGGATATTTTTTATCATCATCAAAATCACTACCAGGCAGACTTTAGTGATGTACAAGGCCAGGAAAATATAAAAAGAGCACTTGAGATAGCTGCAGCCGGTGGTCATAATGTTATTATGATTGGCCCCCCTGGTGCAGGGAAAACCATGTTGGCTAAGCGGCTGCCCTCTATTTTACCCTCATTGAACCTGCATGAAGCACTTGAAACAACAAAGATCTACTCTGTAACAGGAGTTTTAGGACCCTCTGCCTCCTTAATTGCCAATCGTCCTTTCAGGGCACCTCACCATACCATTAGTGATGTTGCGCTTGTAGGAGGCGGTGGCGTTCCCCAACCCGGAGAGATTTCATTGGCTAATAACGGGGTGTTGTTCTTAGATGAATTACCTGAATTTAAACGTACGGTGCTAGAGGTGATGAGGCAACCACTTGAAGAAAGGAAAGTTACCATTTCAAGGGCAAAAGTTACCATAGATTTCCCTGCAAATTTTATGTTGATCGCCAGCATGAATCCCTGTCCATGTGGTTATTATAATCATCCTGAAAAAGAATGTGTATGTGCTCCGGGAGCTGTTCAACGATACCTTAATAAAGTTAGCGGACCCCTTCTCGACAGGATTGACCTACACGTGGAAGTAACACCGGTTTCTTTTGATGAGATGACAGCCGATAGAAGGGTGGAATCATCTGAAAGCATTAGGGAAAGGGTGATGAAAGCGCGTGACCTGCAAATCGATCGATTTAAAAAGATGGATGGCATTTTCAATAATGCCATGATGAACTCAAAAATGGTCAAGGAAATATGTAAGATAGACCCCGCCGGAAAAGCCCTTTTGAAAACTGCTATGGAGAAGCTTGGATTATCCGCCAGGGCTTATGACAGAATCCTTAAGGTAGCACGTACCATAGCAGACTTATCGGGGAAGGAAGAAATAATGATAGAAAATCTTGCAGAGGCCATACAATATAGAAGTTTGGACAGAGAGGGATGGGCCGGATGAGGAGGGTTTTAAGGATATTTTTGCTCTTTATTGGATTATTAGTGGCATTTCTTTTGAGTATCATCACAATAGTTGATTATACGCCTTATCAGGAGATGGCTTATTATAAGGAAATGATGGCCAGGCTAGATTCTGTGGAGATAATTAAAAATGATAGGGCAGATACCATAAAAGCAGGATGGTCTAAAGTGAGCATAACTCCTGAAAATAAAGTCCCGCTTGCAGGATATGGTGCTCGTGATCCAATGATATTTAAATCCGTCCATGATTCCGTATGGGTTAGGGCCGTTGTGTTTCAATCCGGGCACAAAAAAAAAGCACTTGTTTCCGCAGATTTATTGGTTATTCCCCCCAACATAAGCCGGAAAGTATACAGGGAGCTAGAGCCGTTGGGATACACCAAAGATGATGTTTTTTTTAGCGCAACCCATTCACATTCCAGTATTGGAGCATGGAATGACAGTTTCATAGGCTCATTATTTGCCGGAGGTTTTGACCCAAATGTTGAACTTTTCATTATTAAAGCAATTGTTCAATCCATAAATAAAGCTGAAAGAAAGATAGTTTATTCAAAACAAGCTTTCGCAGCGATAGATTTGAATAACTACGTCCTTAACCGCTTAGTGAATGAAAAGGGTACTGTAGATCCGTGGTTAAGGCTATTAAAACTGGAAAATGCACACGGTGAAACAGCAGTACTTAGTTCATTTAGCGCTCATGCTACATGCCTTTATAAGGATTTTATCCAGCTTTCAGGGGACTACCCGGGTGAACTTAATCGCATGTTGGAGCAAGACAGTTCTATTGATTTTTCAATGTTTACAGCCGGGGCCATGGCAAGCATGGCACCAGAAGCAGGAAAATTGAGAAGGTGGGATAAGGTGTTGCATGTAAGCACAGGACTATATGAGCAGATCATGCTTATCAATAATTTTTTGACCCCTGGATATCAATTCGGGTTGGGTGGAGAAACCATTCCCCTGGAACTAAGGGCCCCACATTTCAAAATAAACAACCGGTTCAGAATACGCCCGTGGTTATTTAACTTGATATTCGGGGAATCATCCCCTCATATCAGTACACTAAAAGTAGGGAAAACCCTTTTCATTGGTATGCCCGGAGACTTTTCAGGAGAATTGGTCGGCCCATTGGAAGAATATGGAAGGGCTAAAGATTTGAACCTTATTATCACAGGATTTAATGGTAGTTATGCCGGTTACTTCACGAAGGATGAGTGGTATAAATTGAATAAGTACGAGACCACCACCATGAACTGGTATGGACCATACAACGGTGCCTATTTAAGTGAGATCACAAAAAAGTTAATAGACATCCATGCTGAATATTAATAAACCTACGCTAATACTTGACGAGGAAAAAGCAAAGCGGAACATTGCTAAAATGGCTGCGAAAGCAATAAAACATGACCTGGTATTTAGGCCTCATCTAAAGACACCGCAATCAGTAGAAATTTCAAAATGGTACAAGGAGGCCGGCGTGAAAAAAATTACGGTTTCTTCCGTGCAGATGGCCAAATATTTTACTGAAAATGGATGGGGAGATATTACCATTGCTTTCCCCGTAAATATTCTTGAGATAGAAGATATTAATTACCTGGCATCCAGGTGCCGACTAAATATTCTTATAGAAAGTATTGAAGCAATCAGCTTTTTAAAAGATAATCTGAAGAACGATGTCGGATTTTATATTAAAATCGATTCAGGAGCCCATCGGACTGGTATTGATCCAAAGAATAAGTTATTAATAAAAAGCATTATTGATCATTCGGATAAATCAATAAAATTTCAAGGTCTTCTGACCCATGCAGGCCATACATACTCGGTAAGCGACTTAGATGAATTAAATCAGCACCATGAAAGGCAATTGAAGATCATGGGCAGTTTAAAATCCAGGTTTTCTGCCCACAACCCAGTCATATCAGTTGGGGATACTCCAACATGCAGTGTATCTGAAAATTTCAAAGATGTTGATGAGATCAGGCCTGGAAATTTTATTTTTTATGATTTAATGCAGTATAAAATAGGTGCCTGTGAAATAGGTGATATCTCGGTTTGCATGGTATGTCCTTTGGTTGCTAAACATCCTTCAAGAAATGAAATGGTTATCTACGGTGGTGCTGTTCATTTTTCTAAGGAACATCTCATGGAGGACGGAAAATTACACTACGGAATAGCAGTCAGGCTAGAAAATAAAGGTTGGGCCGGCTTGATAGATAATGTAAGATTAGTAAGGGTCTCCCAAGAGCATGGAATATTACAAGCCCCTACTGATTTCATTAACAAAACTAAAATTGGTGACTTAATCGGTATTTTACCTGTTCATTCCTGCTTAACGGCCAATCTAATGGGTAAATTTTTAACACTTGGCGGTGACTTTATTTATCAAATGGATTAAAATATCCTTCAGGGTAGTTAAATATCAGCCCTTTACGAAATATCGTGGCTAATATTTCTTTTAGGCGTGGAAAATCATTAAATAACATTTATACAAAATCAACTTTTTTTATGATTAAATACAATCCAAAATCATGGTTTTCCTTAATCTTTGATGTTTATAGCAGGTATGTTATCAAGTCTTTGTGGCCGCTAATAATCTTCATCTTCTTTTACACTCTGATCCTTTGCATAGTCACGCTGGAACTCATTCACATCCGTTATGAAGGTACATTGGCTTTTCATTCTATTCTTGGAGTTATTCTTGGTTTATTTCTTGTGCTCAGGACGAATACGGCATATGACAGATGGTGGGAGGGAAGGAAACTATGGGGTGCTTTAGTGAATGATACCAGAAATTTAGCACTAAAGATTAGTGCGTTTGTAAAAAGTGATAACGACAGATTGTACTTTAAAAAAATGATACCTAATGTTGTTTTTGCCATGAAAGAGCATCTGAGGGATAGTATATTAATTGGTGAAATGGATTTTGTTGACAATGAATCAAAGCAAGAGATAATACAAAGCAATCACAGACCCAATATAATTAATCGAGGTATGTATAAAATGTTAACACACTTGGCAGAGGAGGGAAAAATAACCAGGGAGCAGTTTTTTGTGGCGGACAAAGAATTAAAAGGCTTTACAGATATAATCGGAAAATGTGAACGGATTAAAACCACCCCAATTCCATATTCCTATAGCATGTTTATAAAGAAATTCATCTTTATGTATATCATTACTCTGCCCATAGGGTTTGTATGGGAGTTTGGTTACTGGACCATACCCATTGTCTTGATCATCTTTTATTTTTTAGTCAGCATAGAACTTATTGCGGAAGAAATCGAGGATCCCTTCGGCATGGACTTAAATGACCTGCCATTAAATGAACTGGCAACCAAAATTAAGCGAAACGTTTACGAGATTTTATCTTAATCTAACCCTGAAGCATCAGTCTCTGTTTGTGGGATTGGCAAAATAAAATCATCACTTAGGAAGAAATCATCACCAGAGATTACTGCTATTCTCTTGTTATCATGGATTGCATGTCCTTCATACGCTAATTCTCTTATTCTTTCATTATCCGTGAAACCTAAGAAGCCGTCTATATTATCAGCATTCACTTCCAATACGGGTAATCCTGCACGTTCCCTAATTATGTTTAAGTCGTCAAAAGCCAGCTGATCATCTCCTAAAAGGAAACCGGTCTCGGCTCTTATTAAGTACATTTCAGCTAACCGTAATACTGGAATTACGCGGTCATTATCCAGATACTTTGCACAAGAAAAACCAAATGGCTGGTTATAAAACAATGTGGTGATCTCATCAACTGCTGCATTTTCTGATACATCCCTTGAAATAGTCGCTCTTAAATCACCCGCTTCGTCATAGATGTCTTCAATAGTGAATAAGTCTATCTCGATTCCACTGAAACCAGTTGATACCAAAGATGAATAATAGGTAGCAATACCCGTTCCTGTGTTAACATCACCTGTATTGTTTTCTATGTTCTGCTGAATGGCGAAAATATCTTCAGATGAATTTTGAAAGTTATTGTAAGCATCAAATGGGTTACTCACTAAGGAATAAAGCCCGCTTTCAATGACTAAATCAGCATAGTCAAAAGCCAGTCCTATCTCATCTTTTTGCAGATTCAATCTTGCCAGGTAAGCCAGACAGGCATACCGGGATAATCTGGTGCTATTTTTACCCAGTCCCTCAAGAAGTTCTGAAGCACGCATCAGATCATCTTCAGCTTGATTGTAAACTTCGCTTACCGTGCTTCTTGTTGGGGTTTTAACCTGATCTGCACTTAAAGTTGGTTCAAGCAAAATAGGAATGGCAGGTGCGTCCAACGTCGAAGGGCTATACTGAGGGGCCCATAGACGAACCATCTCAAAGTATATAATACCCCTGATGGCAAGCGCTTCCCCTTCAATCTTAATCCTGTCACTTGGGTTTTCTATGTTCTCCAATGCAGATAATATTGTATTGCAAGCATTTATCACCTCGTAACCCCTATTCCAGTTTGTTTCTACAATAAAGTTTTCAGGAGATATGTTGAGTGTTAAAAAACTTATATATTCAGGGTTGGCGATGATGTTCCAGTTTGCTTCAGCTGCTAACAAGGTCGCTATGATATTAAAATCCCCTCCCAATAGTTGGCCTCCATCTATTCCCCCAAGACCACTATAAGCTCCGATAAGTGCTTTTTCAATATTTTCAGGGTCATTTAACACATCTTCACCGACAAGTGTATCTTCAATCTCAACTTCTAACAGGTCTTCGCATGAAATGAGCGACAACAATAAAAATGATAGGATGAATATCTTTTTGATCATGATAATGAATTTTTTAAAAACCAATTTTTATTCCTGAGGTAATTATCCTTGCCGGCGGTGTCGTGAAATCATCTATACCCTGACTAAGATTTACTTCCGATACGCCCCCTTCAGGGAATACAAAGCTTACTTCCGGATCATATCCGGGGTAATCTGTTAAAGTCCATAGATTAAATCCACCGACGTTAATGGTAAAATACCTTAATCCCCAATTGGATACTATCCTTTCCGGTAGGCTATAAGAAAAATTCAGCGTCTTTAATCGAATGTAACTTCCATCTTCCAGCCAGCGTGTGGAAGTTTCAATATCCGCCAGGGAGGCAAACGGATCCATTCCCGGAATATCTGTTTGGTCACCGGCCCTATACCATCTGTTGGCCTGCTCATCCGTTTGATTGAAAAACTGAAGGCCACTGTTGGATATTAACTCGCCGGTCCTGTTGTACACTTCATTACCTCCAACAAACTGGAATAAAAAGCTTAGTTCAAAATTTTTGTAAGAAAATGAATTGTTAAACCCTCCGAAATAATCCGGGTTAGGATCTCCTGCCACCATTCTTGGAGCTTCAAAGAAGTCATCGGTAGTGCCCCCCTGACCGTCATCGTATAATGCAAGGCCAGTCTCAGGGTCAACACCAGCAAACTTTCGCATGAAAAATACCCCGATCGGTTCTCCTTCAATGAAAGCATTGATACCGGAGGTTACCTGCTCACCATTAATATTGGTGATCTCATTACTGTTGAAGGTTATATTAAATGAAGAATTCCACTGGAAATCTTCCCCTTGGATTATTGTTCCGTCTAAAGCGATCTCGAATCCTTCATTAGTGGATTCTCCAATATTCTTAAGCACAAATGGGAAACCACTGGTAGAGGTAATAGGCGTTGGAAATAGCAGGTCTTCCGTATCCTTTCGGTAATAGTCGAAGCTACCGGAGAGCCTGTTTTTGAAAAATGAATACTCTATCCCGATGCCTAGCTGGGCTGTAGTCTCCCATTTCAGGTCCGGATTTGGCAGGTTAGAGGCCCTGATACCATCCTCATTACCAAATCCTGCCGGTATGTAAATGGTCTCAAACAGGTTAGCTTCTGCAGGATCGTTTCCTACTAAACCATAACTTGCTTTAAACTTTAACAAGCTAACACTGGCAGAGGAAGATAAAAAAGGTTCCTCGGCTATATTCCAACCCAAAGACACCGCCGGGAAAAAGCCATAACGATTGTTTGACCCAAACTTCGATGAACCATCCACACGACCACTGATCTGAGCAATATACCGATGTTTGAATGAATAGTTTACTCTGCCAAAGTAAGAGAGAAAAGAAAAGCCAATTGGGTCCTCTACATTCATATCTTCAGGTTCCCCTTCAAGTTCAGACAGATTCAAACCTTCCTGATTGGTCTTTAAGATAAGATCAGACCCCGATTCCTGATAGGAAAAACCAACGACCCCATTAATGATGTGATTATCTTGAATGATATTATCGTAAGAGAAATAATTGTTGGTGGTGTAATTAAAAACATCAACTTCGCGGATGATGGCATTATTTGGAAACCTAACAACTGATCCGTCGGTATCTCTGAAAACAGTTTCTTCAAATATTTCCTCACTTTGATCAATAAAATCTAATCCGAATTCCGTTGTAAATTTTAGGCCACTAACGATCTCATAGCTTAAATCAATGTTACCTATGAATCGGTTATTATTGGAGGTATTATCTGAAAATTCCGCCAGATTAAGTGCATTATCAATCTCACTTTGCACAATTAACTCTTTGGTTTCCTCATCAAAAGTATCACCGGGTGAATTTGTTAGAACCTGCAAAGGAGAGTTAAGCTGTGAATCTTCAAACAAACGGTCATTATTGGTTCGGGTATAATTAATGCCACCATTTACGGACAATTTATTGCTTAGATCACTATTAATGTTTGCACGAGCGGTAAACCTTTCCAATTGGTTTCCTATTAAAATACCTTCGCTATTGTTGTAAGAGAAGCTTCCGTAGTAATTGGTATTATCAGTACCTCCTGATAATGAAAAATTGGCTCTATGTTGGATTCCTGTTTGGAATATCTCGTCCTGCCAATCTGTATTGAAACGAAACCGATCAGGGAACTCCAGTGTGCCATCTTGTGTGGGCACAATGGAGGTTGTTTCATCTCCTGCATCCAGCCATAATTTTAAATTTTCAGGTGTGATGGTTGATTCATCAAATTGAATTAATGGATTTGATATAGCGATTCTTAGTTGAGCTTCAAGGTCTTGTATCCTGTATTGCTCTGTGGAATACGTATCTAGTTTCTTAGGAGTTTGAGACACACCAACCTGATAATCAAAATCAAATTTCATTTTTCCTGCTTCCCCTTTTTTAGTGGTTATTAAAATCACTCCATTAGCAGCCCTGGATCCATAGATTGCCGAAGCGGAAGCATCTTTCAAAATCTCCACCGATTGGATATCATTTGGGTTAATATCAATTAAAGGGTTGGATCCTGCATTAATCGAGCTTGTTTGGCTCTCAGAAGTCATCGGTATCCCATCAATGACATATAATGGCTGATTACTGGCTGACAGGGAGCTGGTTCCTCTTACCCTCACATTAATGCGCTCTCCCAGCTTACCACTTGTTCCCTGAATAAAAACACCAGTTGCCCGCCCCTGAATGGCTGATTCAAAAGTATTAACGGGTCTGGAACCTATCTCTTCTCCGCTCACTTTGGAAATATTTCCCGTGAGGTCCTGTTTGATAGTTGTTCCATAACCTACTACAATAACCTCTTGTAACTCTGATACATCAAGTGGTAAAATAAACTCAAAGTAGGTTTGATTCCCGACAGCTATTATCTTTGTTTGGTATCCAACATAAGAAATCTGTAACAAGCTATCACCGGGATCCAATTCCAGTCTGAATTCTCCATTAAAATCCGCAATCGAACCTCTCGTAGTGCCTTGAACCGCCACTGTGGCTCCAATAAGCGCTTCTCCATCTTCTCCCGTAACCTTACCTGTTATTACTGTGGTTTGAGCTGCCGCAAAAAATGATGATATGCCTAAAAAGATGAAAATCAGGAATCTCATGGTAATATTTTTAGACTCCTAATTTACTAAGACTATCTACACTTACAACTATTGGGAATAAATTTAATAATGCAGTAAAACGTTGATCAATTGTCCCATGACAATTCTTATACGTTCACGTGTCTTTCAGCATGGTAAGACGACCTCACGAGCGGCCCGGACTCAACATATTTTAAGCCTCTTTTCAAGCCTTCAATTTTGTAGTGTTCAAATTGCTCAGGATGGATATATTCCTCTACTTCAAGATGCATTTTGGTTGGTTGGAGGTATTGACCCAATGTAAGGATGTCGCAGCCATTTTCTACCAGGTCATCCATAATTTGGCAAACCTCATTTTCTGTTTCCCCCAATCCCAGCATAACACCTGATTTCGTTCTTTTACCGAAAGCCTTGGTCCTCATTATTTGTTCCAGACTTCTGTTGTATTTAGCCTGCGGTCGCACGCGTCTGTATAACCGTTCAACGGTTTCCATATTGTGGGAAACGACTTCCTGACCAGGATTAATCATAGTTATGAGCGCATCCCAGTTACTTTTAACATCGGGGATCAATGTTTCTATGGTTGTTTCAGGTGAGGCTCTTTTGACGGCTTTTACTGTTCTGTGCCAAATGTCTGCGCCTCTGTCTTTTAGTTCGTCTCTATTTACGGAGGTGATAACCGCATGTTTTACGCCCATAAGTTTAATAGCGTTGGCAACTCTTTCCGGCTCTTCTTCATCGTATTCAGGCGGTCTGCCAGTAGCAACCGCACAAAAACTACAGCCACGTGTACATACATTGCCAAGTATCATAAAAGTCGCCGTTCCTGCGCCCCAGCACTCACCCATATTTGGACAATTGCCGCTTTCACAAATCGTGTGGAGCTTATGGTCATCAACAATCTTTCTAACGTTTGTATATTCTTTACCTACAGGAAGTTTTACCCTTAACCAATTCGGTTTTTTTCTTTTGTTTTTCTCCTCTACTACCGGTAGTTCAATCATAATATTGCTACTTTATCAATTAAAACAAATAAAAAAGGATAATGATTTATTTATCTCCTGGAACCGTAAAATAATGTAATAAATGCAGAAAAGAAGAAGTTATCGTTCTCTGCAGTGGGGATTAATTGAATGGTTTCTCCTACATACTGCTCTGCTAAAACCCCTATCTCAAAACCTGTCACATTACTTTTGAAAGTACCAAATTCAAAGCTCACCGAAGCTTTGGCATTCAGCCCCAATCGGAATTCAGATTTAGCGATACCTTCAAATAATCTTGGGCCTCCCCTGATTTCATTAAAACCATGCTGATCTGGGTCAAATTGTTCGGAGACCCTGTTGTCACCACCAGATAGTTCAATAAAGTAAGGTGCAATAATGCCAATGGAGGGTCCTGCAGCAGCTCCACCACTGATTTGAACCCCTTGCTGGGAAGCTTTCTGGAAAATGATCATCTCACGACCATATTGCCCCCTGATTGCATATAAGTAATTTGATTTGCCCCAGATAAACGAGTTTCCTGTTAGATTTGAAACATACTTGAATTCTTTCGGGTGCTTTACATTCATCAATTCAAATCCCATTGTCTGAAATTGGTTTTTTTTGATAGCTCTTCCAAACCTCATTATAAAACCTCCAATCAAACCTCCATTAGTATTTTTGTTAATCCCCCATATAAATTCTCTTGAATATTCGTAGCTGCCCCTATCCTGTCCATCAACCTTAAGTGCTGTTGATGAGATCAAGAGGATCAAAAGCATTATTGAATATCTATTTTTTGATGTGCGCAACATAAAAACTCACATAAAGTTAAGAAAGTATCAATGCAAACGGAAAATTAACTGTGAAAGTTAGAGGTCTCTATAGTCTTTGTGATTCAAATTTTGAAGATTTTATTGCTTCGTTGATTGAGGCATAGTTTATACTTAAGTGGGATGCGTGGTAAATACAAGAACCATTAACAATAACCAGTACTTGGGGTGATTGATGTTCTACATTGAACACGTCGGCAATTTCATTGGAAATTTTTCTATACCGGATCAAGTCAAGAAAAAAAAACTTACAATCACCAATTTCTTCAAAATTCCAGCCTCTTTCCAACCGGAATAGAGTTGTCGCACTGATAGAGCATCTCGTGCTATGCTTGTAAATAATAACCGGTTGATTGAAGGATTCTTTTTTTAATTCCTCCAACATTTCATCTTTTTCAATATTAATCCAATTCATAGGCCTCTTAATAGTACCAAATTTCTTTTTCTTTTTTATCAAACTTTGGTTTTTTAAGCTTGTTTGTAACGGCGTCAGGTTGCACTTTGTTTCCAAATGTTCTTGTCCAAAACAGGTGAAAGGATTTATAACCACTACTTATTTTATCGGATGATATCCTTTTACCTGTTAAATACGCGGCACTGGGGTGCATGGATTTATCTTTTGTATTTCTTTTGGCCATTCCATCAAAAGAACTGAATGCTTCATTTCTTTTTTTATAGTATTTATCTGTTTTGATTTCGATTCCGGTGCCCTTGTAATTGGCCTGCTTTCTATGTGCCATGTATTCACGGACTTTTTCTATTAAACCGCCCTGATTTATATTTCCCTGATAACCAGAAGTAATATTGAGGGGACGATTTTTTTGGTATTTTTTAAAATCTAAAGAGAATTGCTGTGATTGTGATATACTTCTGACATTGGGATCAGTGCGTCTGATCGTCCATTGACCTGATGCTGATCGTATATTTGTATCGTTTCTTTTTATGGTATACCTACCTGAAGCCGAACGGATACCCGGGTCACTTAGTTTATTTCCCCAACCGGGCGATTGAGAACGCAGCTCCACATCTTTTAATCGCTTGTTGAAGATGTTAACAATAGACCTGGTTTTAGGATCATACCTCTTAAAATTCCTTTTCTTGTTTGCGGTTGACTTTACTCCCCGGTCAAACAGAAAAAAAGGCTTCTTACTTTTTGATTTGACATTTTTTAATTTATTTCTGTCCTCAAGTAATTGTGCATTACTAACAAGAGGAAGTAATAGTAGAAAGAGGGGCACTAAGAAATACTTTAATTTCAAAACAAAAATTGTTCTATTCACAAAACCAATGTTATTAATTTCTAATTAAAATACAAGAAGTTCTTGCAACTTCACTCTGAAACGATTTTTTGGCAAAAAGTTTTTTTCAAGCCCGGATGAGAAAGGTACGGGAGTATCAAGGCTGCCTACCCGAAATACAGGGGCATCCAGTTGTGTAAAACAGTTCTCACCTATCCATGCACCGATTTCTGCTCCGATTCCCCCGGTTAACGTATCTTCATGTAAAATAATCACCTTATTCGTTTTATTAATTGATTTTTCAATGGTTGATTTATCATAGGGTATCAAAGTTCTCAGGTCTATGATTTCCACGTTGGCATTAATTTCATTCACAATTTCTAATGCCCAGTGGACTCCCATACCATAAGTTATTACGGTAGCATCTTCCCCTGATTGTTTTATTTCAGCTTTTCCAACTTCTAGCTGATAATAATGATTTGGGATTTCTGCGCTGATTGATCTATACAGTGCTTTATGCTCAAAAAATAAATAAGGGTTAGGATCTCCAATGGATGCGTTAAGCAGCCCTTTTGCATCCAATGGATTGGATGGGTATACAATTTTTAACCCGGGCATATGAAAAAACCACGCTTCATTTGATTGAGAATGAAAAGGTCCGGCGCCTACCCCGGCTCCTGTAGGCATTCTTATAACCACGTCTGCATTTTGGCCCCACCTATAATGTGTTTTTGCCAGGTTATTCGCAATCTGATTAAATCCGCAGGTTACAAAATCAGCAAATTGCATTTCTACAATTGATTTTATCCCT
Source organism: uncultured Roseivirgaceae bacterium (assembly GCA_964429655.1). Taxonomy (GTDB): domain Bacteria; phylum Bacteroidota; class Bacteroidia; order Cytophagales; family Cyclobacteriaceae; genus CAYSCZ01. The sequence goes on along the minus strand of CAYSCZ010000023.1, from coordinate 22,064 downwards.
TTAATTGAAAGACCAAGGGCGGCTCCAATAATAGCAGACTCACAGATTGGTGTATTCCTTATTCTAGATTTCCCAAAAATTTCATAAAACCCTTCTGTTACTTTAAATACTCCGCCATATTCCGCTATATCCTGGCCCATAATGATGAGTTCAGGGAAGTGCTCTAATGATTCTTTTAAGCCATCTGAAATGGCATCGATAAATCTTTTTTTCGTGGTATTTTCGAAATCAAGATCATAACTTTTAGGATGATAGGGATAAAAGAGATCTCTTTCTTCTTCATCCTGGTTAGCAATAAGGTCTGTTTCATTAAATGCACCATCTACTGCTCTATTGATATTTGCTTTTATATTCCCTTTAATTTGTCTTTTATTTTCATCATTTAAGATCTTCTCATCTTCCAGGAAAGCTTCAAAATTTTTAATAGGATCTTTTCCTGCCCAATAGTTCATTAATTCAATGGGAACGTATTTCGTGCCGGAGGCTTCTTCGTGACCTCTCATACGGAATGTATTGGCCTCAACTAAAAACGGCCTCGGGTTTTTTCTTACTTCTTTAGCTATTTTTCTAATGGCATGGTATACCTCTAGCAAATTATTTCCATCCATGCTTTCTGTTTCTATTCCATAGCCCGGCCCTTTATGAACAAAAGACTCAATGGTAAATTGCTCGTGACTGGGAGTAGAAAGCCCGTAACCATTATTCTCTATAAGAAAGATAACCGGCAACTGCCAAACACTGGCTACATTAACAGCCTCATGAAAGTCACCTTCACTAGTACCTCCATCTCCGCTAAATACCAGGGTTACCTTTTCTTCATTCTTCAATTTAGACGCAAGCGCAATGCCATCTGCCACACCGGTTTGCGCACCAAGATGAGAGATCATACCAACAATATGATGTTCCTTACTACCGAAATGAAAAGATCTATCCCTTCCTTTGGTAAACCCAGATTTTTTCCCCTGAAACTGAGCGAATAGTTTTTCATAGTTAATGTTTCTGGTGGTAAATACCCCAAGGTTCCTATGCATTGTTAGAATATATTCATCCTGATACAATGCTAGGGCAGCACCTACGGAAATAGCTTCTTGTCCAATGCCCGAGAACCATTTGCTAATTTTTCCCTGGCGTAACAAGATCAGCATTTTTTCTTCAATCAGGCGTGGTCTTAGCAAGTAATCATAAAATGATAATAGCTGCTGATCTGTTAAATCACCTTTAATAAAGTCCATATCTCAATAAAAAATACAAATCTATACTTTCTCAAGCCATAGATATGAAAATGCAGTACATTTGACGTTTTATGATAGCATTTCAACAACATTTTCTTGATAATGGGCTGGAAATTATTATCCATGAAGATCATACCAGTCAGGTGGCTGTTACCAATCTTCTTTACAAAGTTGGCTCTAGAGATGAAAGTCAGGATAAGACAGGGTTTGCCCATTTATTTGAGCATTTAATGTTTGGAGGGTCGTTAAATGTTGAATCTTTTGATAATGAACTCCAAAAGGTTGGGGGAGAGAATAATGCATTTACCACACCGGATTTCACAAATTATTATATCTCATTACCGTCTAATAATCTTGAGACCGCTTTTTGGTTAGAGTCTGATCGCATGGCTAGTCTTTCTTTTAAGGAAGATGTACTTGAGACGCAGCGTAACGTAGTTATAGAAGAGTTCAAGCAAAGGTATTTGAACCAGCCTTATGGTGATTATTGGCTGTTAATGAGGCCATTGGCTTATAAAAAACATTCTTACAGGTGGCCAACAATTGGCAAGTCAGTAGAACACATAGAAAAATTCACATTACAGGATGTCAAAGATTTTTTCTACACATATTATACCCCTGATAATGCTATTTTATCTGTAGCAGGAGATGTTAATCCAGATGAAATTATCAGACTGGCTGAAAAATATTTTGGACCAATTGAAAGCGCTAAGCATAGTGTAAACAGTATCCCGGAAGAGCCCATACAACAATCCCCCCGAGAAGATGAGGTGATACGGGAGGTGCCTTATGAGGCAATTTATAAATGTTTTCATATGCCCGCACGCACCGACCCAAGGTATTACCCGGTTGATATTCTTTCGGATGTATTAGGTAGGGGAAGGTCTTCGCTGCTTTATGAAAATCTTGTTAAAAAAGATCATATTTTTCATGACATTCAATGTTTTCAGACCGGATCCATTGATCCCGGATTATTGGTAATATCAGGGAAATTAAATCATGGAATTTCTCTAGAAAAAGCTAACCAGGCAATAGAAAGCATAACAGGGCAAATAAAATCAGGTGAAATTTCTCATAGGGTTTTAGAAAAAGTTAAGAATCAAGTCATCGCTCATAAAGCTTTTTCTGATATTGAATTATTAAACCGTGCATTGAACCTGGCTTTTTCTAGTTTCGTGGGAAATATTGATAATGTAAATCAAGAATTGGAAATATTTGAGAAAGTAACCTTATCAGATGTTATCAACCAGGCCAATACTATTTTCGATATAAATAATTCTTCCACTTTATTTTACAGATATAATAAATCATGATCCCTGGAAATTTTAGAATAGGCTATGGGTATGATGTTCATAGATTGGAAGCAGGCGCAGATTTTTGGCTTGGTGGTATTAAAATAGATCATATAGCCGGAGCAGTTGGCCATTCCGATGCTGATGTGCTTATTCATGTAATATGTGATGCGATATTGGGAGCTGCCAATATGCGCGATATTGGTTATCATTTTTCAGACCAAAATCCGAAATATAAAGGTATCGACAGTAAGTTACTCTTAATGGAAGTCTGTAAGATGATGCGCATTGAAAATTATGAAATCATTAATATAGATACCACCATATGTCTTCAAAAACCGAAGATCAATCCTCACATTCCCGAAATGAAGAAATGTTTATCATCGGTAATGTCAATAGATGAATCCAGGATATCTGTAAAAGCTACTACAACAGAAAAATTAGGGTTTGTGGGTGCGGAAGAAGGTGTTTCAGCACATGCAACGGTCTTGCTTTACAAAAATGAGCAATCTTAAAATCATCGATACCGGAGATGGTTCACCTACTTTACTGAACCCGGCAATCAATGAAACCTATCACTCACGAAATGGCGCGCTTCAGGAATCGGTACATGTCTTTATGGATCAGGGACTAAAGCATTATCATCTTCAAAAAGCATTAGAAAATATCAGGGTATTTGAGGTTGGATATGGGACCGGCCTTAATGCAGCACTGGTTTTCAATTATGCAATAAACCATAAAATATATATTGAATATCAAGCGATCGATAACAGGCCTTTACATAGTGACATATTTAATCTATTGAACTATGGTGAGCCATCCCTTACTGATAATTTGTTAAAAATCAATAAGTTGGATTGGGATCAAGCAATAGCTTTAAATAAATTTTTCAGCATAAATAAAGTCAACAATGCATTTGAAAATTTTACGCCTCCCATCGATTATTTTGATGTTGTTTTTTTTGATGCATTTGCACCAAACAAGCAATCCGAAATGTGGTCTATAGCAATGATTCAGAAGTGTTTTGAGATGTTGAAGACCCATGGCATATGGATCACTTACAGTTGCACAGGCCAATTGAAAAGGAACCTTAAAAAACTAAGGTTTAAGGTTGAGATAATTCCTGGCCCATCCGGCAAGCGTGAGATGACAAGAGCAATAAAAAACGCATAACCGCATAGGCAATTTTTTATAAATTATTTTAAAGTCTAAATTTGAAAAGTCAACTACTATAAATTGGTAATGGATAAATATTCATACATCTCTAATGCTGATAACAGCTACATCGACGGTCTTTATCAATCCTATAAAAATGATCCAGCATCGGTCGATGAATCATGGCAAAAGTTCTTCGAAGGCTTTGAATTTTCACTGGAACATGGAGACAACGGAGCGGTAACTGTTGAAGCTCCTGTTTCTGCTAAGGAAACATCAGTCAGGGACCTTATTTATGCTTACAGGTCCAGGGGCCATTTGAAGTCAGATACCAATCCGGTTCGTCCAAGAAGAAAACATAATGCGAGGTTAGACCATACGGAATTTGGCCTTATCGATGATGATCTCAATCAAAAATTTGAAATTTCCAGAGAAATTGGATTGGAGGATGCCTCACTCAGGGAAATTATCGATCGATTAAAAAAAATGTATCTCGGCTCTATTGGGTTTGAGTATATGCACATGCGTGATCCAGCCATTATCGACTGGTTTAGAGATAAGTGTGAAAAGGATGGTGGGGATTTCCAACCTTCACTGACCGATAAAAGGAGGATATTATCAAAACTTAGTGAGGCCGTTGTTTTTGAAAATTTTTTACATACAAAATTTTTAGGGCAAAAAAGATTTTCGCTGGAAGGAGGAGAGAATACGATTCCTTTTCTGGATAAAGTAATAAACAGGGCTGCTGAGTTTGATGTAGAGGAAGTAGTCATTGGCATGGCTCACAGGGGAAGGTTAAATGTACTGGCGAATATCATGGGTAAGACCTATGAAGAAATATTTAGTGAATTTGAGGGCAATACCGACCCTGACCTCACAATGGGTGATGGGGATGTAAAATATCACCTTGGATATTCCAGTTACATCGAGACCCTCTCCCAGAAAAATGTATACGTTAAGTTAGCGCCGAACCCTTCACATCTGGAAGCTGTAAACCCCGTGGTGTTGGGTTACACAAGAGCACAAATTGATGATGAATACAAAGGTGATTTGAAGAAAGCAATACCCGTACTCATCCATGGGGATGCTGCTATTGCCGGACAGGGTATCGTTTATGAGATCGTCCAGATGTCAAGGTTGGATGGTTATACTACGGGGGGTACCATTCATTTTGTGATCAATAACCAGGTGGGTTTTACCACTGACTACGATGATGCAAGGTCAAGTATTTACTGTACCGACCTGGCTAAGATTATTGACGCACCTATTCTTCACATCAATGGGGATGATACGGAATCTATAAATTTTGCAGCCAATCTTGCTGTGGAATACAGGCAAAAATTTGGCAGAGATATATTCATTGACCTACTTGGTTATAGAAGACATGGACATAATGAAAGTGATGAGCCTAAATTTACACAGCCTAAGCTTTATAATCTAATAGCTAAGCATCCTAATCCAAGGGAAATTTATGTGAAGAAGCTTATTGAACGTGGTGATGTAGACAAAGAGGTAGCCAACAGGCTTGATAAGGAATTCAAAAGCCAACTCCAGGATAGATTAAATGAGGTAAAACAGAATCCATTGTCTTATAAACCACAAAAAATTGAGGAGGAATGGCACCATTTAAGAAAATCCACACCTGAGGACTTTGATCAGTCGCCTGAAACCAGTATTCCGGAAGACATTGTGACCAAGGTGGGTAACGCGCTCACCACCCTACCTGAAGGTTTTAAACCTTTGAGGCAAATCGAAAAATTACTAAAAGAACGCAAGACGAATTTTTTTGAAAAGGAAATACTTAACTGGGCTGATGCGGAATTACTCGCTTATGGCTCATTACTGTGCGAGAAAAAGATCGTTAGAATGTCAGGTCAGGATGTTAAAAGAGGTACATTTTCCCATAGGCATTCTTATGTGTTTGATGCAAATACCAATGACCCATACTGTAACCTTGATCACATTAAGGAGGATCAGTATAGATTTAAAATATTTAATTCCCTTTTGTCTGAATTCGGGGTATTAGGCTTTGAATATGGGTATGCTATGGCTACTCCAAATGCACTCATTGTATGGGAGGCGCAATTTGGTGACTTTGCCAACGGGGCACAGGTATTAATTGACCAGTTTATTGCCAGTGCTGAAAGTAAATGGCAACGTATGAACGGTTTGGTCGTTTTGTTACCCCATGGATATGAAGGTCAGGGGCCAGAGCATTCTAATGCCAGGCCTGAAAGATTTTTACAGTTGGCGGCAGAGGAAAATATGATTGTAGCCAATCTGACACAACCGTCAAACTTATTTCACCTGATGAGAAGACAGGTAACCTGGGATTTTAGAAAGCCATGTATTGTATTCTCTCCTAAATCTTTATTAAGGCATCCAAAAGTGGTTTCACCTATCTCAGAATTCACAAAAGGGGGATTTAAAGAAATAATAGGGGATGATTATGTGACCAATAAAAACGTTACCAGAATTCTTCTTTGTTCGGGGAAAGTATATTTTGATCTTCACGAAGAGCAACGAAAACGCAAGACCAGAGAAGTAGCCGTTATCAGGCTTGAGCAGTTATTTCCTTTCCCTAGAAAGCAATTTGATAGTATATTGAAGAAGTACAAAGACCCTGAGATATACTGGGTACAGGAGGAGCCGAAAAACATGGGATATTGGTCATACCTTAACAGGATCATTGAAGATATTGATATCAAACCGTTAACAAGAAAAGCTAGTGCTTCTCCGGCAACGGGCTACCTTAAAGTTCACAAGAAAGAACAAGAAGAGATTGTTAAGTCAGCCTTTGAAAATTAATATTGAAGTAAAACCAAATAAAACTAAAAAGATAATATTAGTATCTTAAAATTATGGCCATGAGTTTAGAAATTAAAGTGCCATCAGTAGGCGAGTCAATTGCTGAGGTCACCATTTCACAGTGGACTAAAAGCGAGGGTGATTACGTAGAGATGGATGAGATAATCTGCGAATTAGAGTCTGACAAAGCTACCTTCGAATTAAACGCCGAAGCTGCCGGTACATTACACATTAGAGCGGAAGAAGGTGATACATTGGAAGTGGGTTCGATTATAGCAGAAATAGATACCTCAGCAGCCAAAGCGTCTAACGGAAAGCCCGATCAGGTAGAAGAGGAGCCATCATCAAAAAGTTCAGCGAAGCACGGTCAAGTTTTGGAGATGAAAATCCCTACGGTTGGTGAATCGATAAACGAAGTAGTAATTGCTTCATGGTTAAAACCTGACGGTGAGCAGGTTGAACTTGACGAACCAATCGCCGAGATAGAATCTGATAAGGCAACATTTGAACTGACAGCCGAAGCCTCAGGAATATTGAGAATTGAAGCTGAGGAAGGCAGCACCCTAGAAATAGGTGCATTGGTATGCAAAATTGAAGTTACTGAATCATCTTCCTCTAAAGAATCATCTCCCTCTGACATAAGCATTGATCCTAAAGCTGAATCACCAACTGCTAAACCAACTTATGCCACCGCTCATGCATCCCCGGCTGCTGCTAAAATACTTGCTGAAAAAAGTATAGCTCCTGGTGAAGTCAACGGAACCGGTAGGGACGGCAGAATAACTAAAGAGGATGCATTAAAAGCTGAAAAAAAGGCTCCTAAAGAAAAACCAAAGACAGCATCACCAGCCGCTGCCAGTCAGGCAGAACCTGTACCGGCCCTATCTTCCAGTCAAAGATCAGAAAATCGTAACCAATCGAAAGAAAGGGTTTCACAACTTAGAAAAACAGTTGCCAGGCGATTGGTATCGGTAAAAAACGATACCGCAATGCTCACCACATTCAACGAGGTGGATATGAAGCCGATTATGGATCTGAGAAAGAAATATAAGGAGTCGTTCAAAGAAAAGTATGAAGTTGGATTAGGATTCATGTCTTTTTTTGCCAAAGCCTGCTGTATGGCACTTGAGGATTGGCCATCGGTTAATGCATATTTTGAGGAGAAGGAGATTATTTATAATCATTACTGCGATATCTCCATTGCTGTTTCATCACCAAGGGGATTAGTAGTTCCGGTTATCAGAAATGCTGAGAGACTTGGGTTTCATGAAATCGAAAAAGAAGTTGTGAACCTGGCTACAAAGGCAAGGGACGGTAAGTTAAGCATTGAAGAAATGCAGGGAGGCACCTTCACCATAACGAATGGAGGCATCTTTGGATCGATGATGTCTACGCCTATCATAAATTCTCCTCAATCGGCTATTTTGGGTATGCACAATATCTTACAAAGGCCGGTGGTTGTGGATGGTGAAATTGTGATCAGACCAATGATGTATCTGGCGCTTTCATATGATCATCGAATCATTGATGGACGTGAATCGGTCAGCTTTTTGGTTAGAGTAAAAGAATTAATTGAAGATCCTTCCAGATTATTGTTGGGAATTTAGTAAGTAACAAAATAACAAATATCTTATGTATGATGTAACCGTAATCGGTTCGGGTCCTGGAGGATATGTGGCAGCGATTAGATGCGCACAGCTGGGCCTTAAAACAGCGATCATAGAAAAAAACAAAACACTGGGGGGCACATGCCTGAATGTTGGTTGTATACCCTCAAAGGCTATGCTTGATTCATCCGAGCATTTTCATAATGCAAATAAAACATTTAAACAGCATGGAATTGATCTTAAAGATCTGAAAGTAAACCTACCACAAATGATCAAACGCAAGCAGGAGGTGGTAGATCAAACGGTGGGAGGCGTAGATTTTCTCATGAACAAAAATCAAATTGAGGTTATCAAAGGGCATGGATCATTTGTTAATAAAAACAATATCAAGGTTTTAGATGATGAAGGAAAGGAAAAGATTATTGAAACCAGGCACACAATCATTGCCACCGGATCAGAACCGGCCAACCTTCCTTTTATTGATCTCGATAGAGAAAGGATCATCACCAGCACCGAATCGCTTGAATTAAAGGAAGTACCCAAGCATATGATAATTATTGGAGGCGGCGTAATAGGTATGGAAATAGGATCAGTATATGCCAGGTTAGGTTCAGAAATAACGGTCATTGAGTTTATGGATGAAATAATTCCATCTATGGATAGGACCATGGGTAAAGAATTGCGAAAATCCTTAAAGAAATTAGGATTTAAATTTTTCATGAGCCATAAAGTGACCGAGGTGAAAAGAGATGGTGATAAGATCAATATCAAAGCGGTTAACAAAAAAGAGGAAACCATAGATTTTTCTTCAGATTATTGCCTGGTAGCGATAGGGAGAAAGCCTTACACTGATTCATTACATTTGGAAAATGTGGGTATTAATAAAGATGATAGGGGCAGGATAGCAGTTGATGACCATTTTCATACACCCGCTGATGGGATTTATGCGATTGGCGATGTTATTAAAGGAGCTATGCTGGCTCATAAAGCAGAGGAAGAGGGGATTTTTGTAGCGGAGCAAATCGCCGGAGAAAAACCTCATATCAATCATTTGCTTATACCTGGAGTTGTTTATACCTGGCCTGAGGTGGCATCTGTAGGTTATACCGAAGAGCAGCTTAAAGAAATGAAGCGGGGATATAAAGTAGGCTCATTTCCTTACAAAGCACTCGGAAGGGCAAGGGCAAGCATGGACATCGAAGGTTTGGTTAAAATTTTAGCAGATAAAGAAACAGATGAAATCCTGGGGATGCATATCATCGGTGCCCGTGCCGCAGATATGATAGCTGCCGGCGTTACTGCCATGGAGTACAGGGCATCAGCTGAAGATGTAGCCCGGATGTCACATGCCCACCCAACTTACATGGAGGCAGTTAAAGAAGCTGCCTTGGCAGCAACAGAGCGTAGACCTTTGCATATTTAGAACTTGCTGATGTAATCTGAAGGCCTGGTACCAAATCTTTGTTGGAATTGACGACTGAAGTATGATGTACTGTCGTAGCCCACCATTGAGGCAACCTCAGATACTTTATTTATCTTCTTTGTTCTTAGGTATTCCATGGCTTTGTTCAGCTTCACTTCCTTGATTAGGTTCGCAGGGGTTAGCCCTGTAAGAGAGCCTAACTTTCTGTAAAGTTGCCGCTCACTCATGGCAGCATGGTCTGCCAATGCGCTTACCGAAATATTGAAATCTCCGATCTTGTTTTCTACGTAATTTTTTAATTTATTTAAAAATTGTTCCCCCGGATCTTCAGATACTTCTGGTACGTAGGCTGTGAATTCTTTACGCTTTCTGTTAATGAAATTTTGAATGAGATTAAAAGCCCTTACCTTAAGTTCACTTTCGCTGAATGGTTTGTAGATGTAATCATCAATACCCAGCCTTAGTAGATTTAACTTTTCCTGTTCTTCTGTTTTGGCTGATAGTACAATGAGGGGTATAGTGCTGATTTCATCATTCGATTTCACCATCTCTATGAATTGACCACCGTCCATTTCTGGCATCATCAGATCTGTTATGACAAGGTCTACTTTTTGGTCTTTTAAAATACCTAAAGCTACTTTTCCATTTTCGGCATTGGTAATTTCGAAATTTTCTGATAAGACACTCCCAATATAATCCCGCATAAGATCATGGTCTTCAACGATAAGTGCAGTTGGCCGCTCTTTGCCTGCCAGGTTATTAAACTTAAGCTCAAAACTTTCTTCTTCGCTTTCATTATCTATTGGGGTTATTTCTTCAGCTTCTTTAATCGCAACCATTGGGAAACTCAGTTTAAAAGTTGTCCCGACACCTAAAGTACTTTCCACGCTAATGGCTCCTCCATGTTGTTCGGTTAACTCCTTGGATAAGGATAAGCCTATTCCTGTACCCGGGTCTTTGTAGTATTGATTTTGTGATGACTGGTAGAACCGGTCGAAAACATACGGAAGATCCTCCTCGGAAATTCCAATGCCATTGTCAGTAATTTCTATTAAAAAATTATTTCTGTTTTCACTTAGTTTACTGCGCACGTTGATTTCACCATTCTCTTCAGTGTATTTTATAGCATTGAAAACCAGATTGTTAATAATCTTTTCAAACCTTGGAGTGTCTATTGAAACTATAGCTTTGTCGGCATCCTCTAAAAACTCAAACTTAAGCTTGATACTTTTCGATTGAGTTAATGATTCAAAAGAGCTTAGCAGTCTGTCGAGAAGTGGTAGGATATGTAAGTTTTCCATAGCTAAGCTGATTTTATCAGATTCAAGCTTAGATAAATCCAATAATTCATCTATAAGTTTAAATAGTTTTTTTGCGTTATCATCGACAATTGCTAATTTTTTGTAGGTATCGTTTTTGATAACTTTTTTTTGCAATTGCTCGGTCAGTCCAAGGATTAATGTTAATGGGGTTTTAAACTCATGAGAGATACTGGTGAAGAATTTCGATTTCATCTTGTTTAGGCTTTCTAGTTCATTTGCCTGGGTTGCTATTTTGTCATTTTGAGCCTTTAATTGTTTATTGGAATCATGTTTTATTTTAAAAGCATATCCGGTGAGCAGGACGATGATCATTAGCAGTCCGGAGGTTATCATTGCTATATTTCGGAATGATTTTTCTTGTTGGATGCTTGCTTCCAAAGCAATTTTTTCTTTCTCGGCTTGAATCCGTGCTAAAGCACTTTCTTTTTCAAATTCATAATGCGCTTCCACTAAAGTGAGATTCTTAATGTTTTCTTCATTTATTAATGAATCACTGGTCATCTGGAATATTTCATGATAGGAGAGCGCCTTTTGGTAATTGGATTGCTGCTTATAGATTTTATAAAGCGCCAAAGCTGCCCCGCTCAGTTCACTTTTTAGACCAACAGACTTAGCGTCCAGAAATGCTTTTGAATAATATATCATGGCTTGATCGCCTTTATTGAGTTTCATCATTACAGATCCTAAGCCCAGGTTGGCCTTAACCATAATTTGCCTATCGCTGCAGGCATCAGCTGTCTGCAATGCTGTGTTTAAAAATAGCTCCGATTTGACAAGTTCATTTAATTCAAATGTTGTTATACCTAGGGCCCAATATACCCGGGCTATTTCACATTTTGCCCCTACTGCACCATAGATGTTAAGTGCACTATTAAGATAATATAAAGCAGAGTCATAAGCACTTAATGATAAATAGACCTCCCCGATATTGCCGTTTAATTTTGCTTCATTTATTGGCCTATTCTTAGGCTTTTCCATCGCTAAGGCCTTTTTATAACTGTACAGTGCCTTTTCATAATTTTTTTGCTGTTGATAAATTACACCAATATTATTAAGAAGGCTGACGATACCGATTAGGTTATTTACCTCCTCATATATTTGAAGTGATTCCTGAAATGATTGTAACGCTTTTACATCCTCACCTTTTTCCTGGTATATTAATCCAATGTTGCTTACTACCCCTGCTCTGGCAACCGAATTATCAAGCAGTGTCTGTGTTTTGGCAGCTTTTTGGAAGTGCGTTAATGCTGAATCATATAAGCCCCAATTTTGAAATATAATACCCACGATGTTTTCCATGCTGGCAAGGTTGGTTTTATAATCAATGCTCTTGGATATTTGGATTGCGGATATGGCTAAATCTTTTGCTTTCGCATTATCGCCAGAAATGATATTCCCAATGCTGATTACTCTGAAAGCATCGGCCTGACCTTTTTTGTAATTCAAATCTTCAGCTATTTTCAAGGCTTCCTCACCATAGCTAATTGTTTTAGCAGGATCTACCGTTCTGTATTCAAAAGCTAGTTTATTTAAGGATTTAACTTTCGAAGTATCATTTTCTAAAGAACCGATTCTGTTTTGCAGGCTATCAATAATTACGCTTTGGCCCTTGAGCACGCAAAAAGCCAGCATGAATATGGTGGTGATAATGCTCCGCATATCTTGTGTTTAATAATTAAACCCAGAATTGTCATTAGACTTTCTATTACATGGTTTAATCGCTTCAAATCAGACACTTAACATGTTATTGGCTCGTCACCATAGCGATGCTATGCCTCCTCGACCTAAGTGCCTGATTTTTGGGCTTTAACCCTTCATGACAAAATTCCAATGACAAATCTGGGTTAAATATAATCCTTAAGGGTAATGCCTTACAATTTAATCCAAGTAATAAAATGGATATCATATTAAAGGTTTTAGAATATAACTATTTAATAATAGTTTTGCTCCATTCGATTTGCCCCTCTTAAAAGAATTTATATGCCCAGAGATCATTCAATAAAATCAGTTCTTATTATCGGTAGCGGACCAATTATTATTGGCCAGGCCTGCGAGTTTGATTATTCCGGTTCCCAGGCAGCACGGTCATTAAGGGAGGAAGGGATTGAGGTTACCCTAATAAATTCCAATCCAGCCACGATAATGACCGACCCGGTCACGGCAGATAATATTTACTTAAAACCGCTCACAAAAAAATCTATTCGGGAAATATTAGAAAAGCATAACATAGATGCTGTCCTGCCGACAATGGGTGGCCAAACAGCCTTAAACCTTGCCATAGAATGCAACAAGGCCGGGATATGGGAAAAATATAATGTAAAAATGATCGGTGTCAACATTGAGTCCATAGAGACAACCGAGGACCGAGAGAAGTTCCGGTTAAAGATGATTGAACTTGGGGTGAATGTCAGCGAGGGAAGGACTGCAACAAGTTTCCTGCAAGGGAAAGAAATTGCCCAGGAGATAGGGTTCCCGTTGGTGATCAGGCCATCATACACACTTGGTGGCACAGGAGGGGGGTTTGTGCATAGTCATGCGCAGTTTGAGAAAGCCCTGAATAGAGGATTGCATATGTCTCCGGTCCATGAGGTATTGATTGAGCAGTCCATTTTAGGTTGGAAAGAATTTGAATTAGAGCTTATCAGGGATAATCTAAATAATATAGTCATCATTTGCTCCATAGAGAATTTTGACCCCATGGGTATTCATACCGGTGATTCGATAACTGTTGCGCCTGCCATGACATTACCCGACACTGTTTACCAGGAAATGAGAGACCTGGCAAAGAAAATGATGAATGGTATTGGTCATTTTGCAGGAGGATGTAATGTGCAGTTTGCTGTGAATCCGGAAGATGAGAGTATTATTGGCATCGAAATTAATCCCAGGGTTTCCCGTTCTTCAGCCTTAGCTTCAAAAGCCACCGGTTACCCCATTGCTAAAGTAGCTGCAAAATTAGCCATTGGATATAACTTAGATGAGCTAGTAAATGCCATCACCGGTGATACCTCAGCTTGTTTTGAGCCAGCCCTTGATTATGTGATCGTAAAAGTGCCTCGTTGGAATTTCAGTAAATTTAAAGGCGTTGATAAAGATCTCGGCTTGCAAATGAAGTCAGTGGGAGAAGCAATGGGGATAGGTAGAAATTTCCAGGAAGCGCTTCAAAAAACCTGTCAATCTTTAGAGATCAACAGAAACGGGTTAGGTGCCGACGGAAGGGAATTAACCGATAGGGAGGCCATAATCAAAAGCCTGGAATGGCCCAGCTGGAACAGGCTATTTCACATTTATGATGCGTTTAAATTAGGGATACCCTTTAAGACCATTCAGAAGTTAACCAAAATTGATCCTTGGTTCCTTTATCAGATTGAAGAGTTAATAGCCTTGGAAAATGAATTGGAGGGATATAATATCGATACAATTCCCAGACATTTGATGCTTGAAGCGAAAGAAAAAGGCTATGCAGACAGGCAAATAGCCCATCTGTTAAAGTGTTGGGAAAGTGAAGTTTATAATAAGAGAAATGAAATGGGCATTAAAAGGGTTTATAAGCTTGTGGACACATGTGCTGCTGAATTTGAAGCTAAAACCCCCTTTTATTTTTCAACCATAGAGGAAGAGTCAGAGTCCGTGGCTTCTGACAAGAAAAAAATAATCGTTTTAGGGTCGGGGCCCAATAGAATAGGTCAGGGTATTGAATTTGACTATTCCTGCGTGCATGGTGTTCTTGCTGCCAAGGAATGTGGATATGAGACAATTATGATTAATTGTAATCCGGAAACTGTTTCCACTGATTTTGATGTGGCGGATAAACTTTATTTTGAACCTGTTTTCTGGGAATATATTTACGATATTATCCTTCATGAAAAGCCGGAAGGCGTTATCGTTCAATTAGGAGGGCAAACGGCACTTAAGCTTTCGGAAAAGCTCGATAGATATGGCATTCCTATCATTGGCACGCCTTATAAATCGCTTGATCTTGCGGAAGATCGTGGCCGCTTCTCAACTTTACTTAGAGAGCAGAATATCCCTTATCCGGAATTCGGGACAGCAGAAAATGCTGACGAAGCATTGGAACTAAGCAAAGAGATTGGTTTTCCATTATTGGTAAGACCATCTTATGTGCTTGGCGGTCAAAGCATGAAAATTGTGATCAATGAGCAGGAACTGGAGGAGCATGTGGTTGATGTGTTGCAGGAAATACCCGGAAACCGTCTTTTGCTTGATCATTTTCTGGAGGGGGCCATTGAAGCTGAAGCTGATGCCATATGTGACGGTGAGGAAGTTTACATCATAGGGGTTATGCAGCATATCGAACCTGCTGGTATTCACTCTGGCGATTCATATGCAGTATTGCCACCTTTTAATATCGGAGATTTTGTATTAAGACAAATTGAGGAATATACCAAAAGGATAGCTTTAGCCTTAAGCACTAAAGGTTTAATTAATATTCAATTTGCCATAAAAGACGATAAAGTGTATATCATTGAAGCAAATCCAAGGGCTTCCAGGACGGTGCCTTTTATTTGCAAAGCCTACCGGGAACCTTATGTGAATTACGCTACCAAAATCATGCTCGGAGAGAAAAAAATAAAAGACTTCGAGTTCAATCCATATAAGCATGGATATGCCATCAAAGAACCAATATTTTCATTTGAAAAGCTCCCCGGCGTCAACAAAGAACTCGGGCCGGAAATGAAGTCTACAGGAGAAGCAATCTATTTTATTGATGATTTAATGGATGATTATTTCTTAGATATTTATTCAGAACGTAACTTCTATCTAAGTAGATAGTAAAAATAATTACTATGCTAAAATTTCTTTTAATTTCTATCATAATATTCTATCTCGTTATCAAGGGCATTAACCTGGTAACCAAATATCTATTTCTTGGCGGTCATAACAACAACCGAAAACCCAGGGGAGGGAATGTAAATGTTAATTTTAATTCAAAGCAAAATCATAATTACAAAGGGGGCGAGTATGTGGATTACGAAGAGGTAGATGATAAATAGATGAAAGCTTACCTTCTTAAAAAAGCCGGCCACCCTTCAGTATTAAAACATCATACCGTTGATGCCCCAACAATTAAGCCAGGCCATGTTAGAATAAAAATCAAATACATTGGCTTAAACTATGCTGAAATCCTTGCCAGGAGGGGGCAGTATGGATGGGCTCCCAAGAAACCATTTATACCCGGTATGGAAGGTATGGGGAAGATAATGGAGATCGGAGATGGTGTTGAGGCACTCGAAGTTGGTAGCAAAGTCATTTTTGGTGCACAATACGGCAGTTATGCCGAAGAAATAGTTGTGCCCCAGCATATGGCATTCCCTGTAATTTCAACCATGACGGATGAAGAAAATGCTGCTTTCCTGGTGAATTTCATAACTGCATGGGTATCACTTTTCAGACTTGGAAAATTGCAGCCCGAAGAAACGGTATTGATTCAAGCGGCTGCCGGTGGTGTGGGAACTGCTGCTGTGCAATTAGCCACTAAAGCAGGGGCAAACGTAGTTGGTTTGGCAGGCTCTCAGGAAAAGTTGATGCTCGTTGCAGACTTAGGAGCGCACCAAACGATAAATTATCGCAAAGATTCTTTCTACGAAATTCTAAAAGAAGAAGGTGTTGATGTTGTTCTGGAAGTTGTAGGCGGGGATGTTTTTTTACAAAGTATAAGATTACTAAAGCCTTATGGCAGAATGGTGGTGGCCGGATATGCAAGTATTCCATTAAAAAAATGGAATCCATTTACCTGGTGGCCGGCCTGGAAAAATGCACCTAAAGCCAGATTGATGAAGATGGCCAAGAAATCTATCGGAATTTTTGCTACACACGTAGGCTATCTAATCAATAACCGGGATCTGGTAAAAAAAGAATGGACGGAACTTACAAATTTTGTAAAACAACACAACATAAAATCTGTTGTGGGAAAAACTTTTGAATTTGATGATCTTCCACAGGCCCATCAGTGGATCGAATCCAGAAAAAGCGTTGGTAAGGTTTTGGTGAAAGTGAATGATTGACAGTCAATCTTTTTCGAAATTGGTTCCAAAGCATTAAGTTCATTCCTAGTAAATGTTTCACAGTATTTTTATATATTTATTAGATGATCGTCTATGCAGGGTATTTTTTATTATTTATCTCGCTAATCTTCAATTCATCTTCAAAAGAAAACACTGATAATTTCACGTCCTACAAACTCGGCATAACTTCTTCGATCAGCTTAAAACTGGTACCCATAAAAGGAGGTGTCTTCCAGGCCGGCTCAGAATTCAAAGCTGATGAGCAACCTGAACACCAGGTACAGGTATCTGATCTTTGGATAAGTACTTATGAAGTGCCCTGGGAGGTGTTTGAACTTTTTTTGTATCGGGCAAATGACAAGTCAATCCAAAGAACAGGTGAAATTGAACTTTCGGTGGATGCAGTATCAGGGGCCACTATGCCTTATGTAAATTTCAATAAGAGTGGTTACCCGGTAATTAATATTACCCAGTATTCAGCATCACAGTTTTGTAAATGGTTAACAGCAATAACAGGAGACTATTACCGACTGCCAACTGAGGCAGAGTGGGAGTATGCCTGCAAAGCAGGGGGGGATGGCCAATTTCCTTTTCCAAAAGATTCAATTAGTGAATACGCTTGGTACGCTGAAAACAGCAATGATGAATTAAACAAGTGTGGTTTGAAAAAACCGAATCCTTACGGACTTTTTGATATGCATGGAAATGCAGCTGAATGGGTGCTGGATAATTATCAACCAAAATATGAACATCTTCAGGCCGTGGATAACCCCATGCATAGAGATGAAGACAAATTATATCCACGCGTTGTGAGGGGAGGATCTTACAAAGATGATGTGGATAAACTTAGGGCTTCGGCAAGATCATATTCCGATAAATCCTGGAAAAGGCGTGATCCTCAATTTCCTAAAAGCCTTTGGTGGCATACAGATGCGTTGCATGTTGGATTTAGAATAGTGAGGCCCAGAATACCCCCCGACGCTAAAGATATGGAAATGTATTGGGTGAAACCGATTGAGGATTATTAAAGCTTAAATGCTAGAATTAAACCAAAAATGATATGAATGATTACGATAACCAGGGAAAATCACGGAGGAAGTTTCTGCGGGATGCGGCCATTCTTGCCGGCTCAGGTGTATTGGCTTCTAATACACCAGCCTCTGCCAGTGGATATGTTGCTGCTCCCGGAGAAATTAAAGTGTCTGTTATTGGTTGTGGGGGACGCGGAACCGGCGCCGCAGCACAGGCATTACAAGCTGATCAAGATGTACGGCTGGTAGCTATGGCCGATGTGTTTGCTGACAGGCTTGAAGACAGTTATAAGGGGTTGTCAAAGAAATTTGAGGATACTGATCAAATTAAGGTAACCGGGGATACGAAACTTGTGGGTTTCGATGCATACAAAAAAGCCATTGATATGGCTGATGTGGTGATCCTGGCAACACCACCAGGCTTTAGGCCACAACATTTTGAATATGCCATTGACAATAGCAAGCATGTTTTTATGGAGAAACCGGTAGCTACTGATGTGGTTGGGGTGAAAAAGGTTTTAAAAGCAAGTAAGAAAGCAACCGATAAAAAGCTAAATGTGATGGTAGGCCTTCAAAGACACTATCAGAAGTGTTATTTGGATGCGTTAGAGTACCTTAGGAATGGTAAAATAGGTGATATAATTTCCGGACAGGTTTACTGGAACAGTGCGGGCGTTTGGGTTAGGCCTCGTCAATATCAACAAACAGAACTAGAGTATCAGGTTAGGAATTGGTACTATTTTACCTGGATATGTGGAGATCATATTTTGGAACAACATATTCATAATATTGATGTAGCCAACTGGTTTATTGGCGCTAATCCTATCTCCGCTCAAGGTATGGGCGGAAGGGAAGTTAGAAATGGAAAAGATCATGGCCAGATTTTTGATCACCATTTCGTTGAATTCACTTATCCGGATGGACAAATTATTGCCAGTCAATGTCGTCATCAAAAGGGGTGCCTGAATAGGAATGAAGAAGTATTTCAGGGAACCAAAGGGATAGTGAAAACCCATGGTGCAAATTTTGGATTGGTCAAATCAAATAAAGGAAAAGTGATATACGCTCATGAGGGTGACAAAGATATTAATCCGTACCAGCAGGAGCATAACGAATTATTTGCGGCAGTAAAAGCAGGTCAATTTAAATATGCAGACACAGAAACCGGAGCGAATAGCACCATGAGTGCAATATTAGGACGGATGGCAACTTATTCCGGCCAAATGATTACCTGGGATGAAGCAATGGCCACTGACCTTGAGCTGGTACCGGATTTAAAATCTTTTAATGATGAGGCGCCTGTATTACCTGATAAATATGGCAATTACCCGGTTCCGGTGCCTGGTATAACCAATTATCTAAAAAGCTAGGTTCAATGGAAAGAAGGGGCTTTATTGAAAAAAGCTTTGCTGTAAGCTCAATATTTGTTCTAGGTAGCCAAGTAGGTTTAGCTTCAATGGCTTCTGAAACTAATGCATTCAACTTACTTTACGCCCCCCATTTTGGCATGTTTAAGAACAATGCTGGTGACAACCTCATGGACCAGCTTCAATTTATTCATGAACAGGGGTTTAAGGCCCTGGAAGATAATGGGATGAAATACAGGTCTGTGGATGAACAAAATAAGATTGCACAAAAAATGCAGGCTTTGGAAATGAAAATGGGGGTATTTGTAGCCCATAAGATCTACTGGAAAGAAGCTAACCTAACGAGCGGGGATAAAGTGTACCGAGAGGAATTTTTAAAGCACATCATGGAATCTGTTGAAGTAGCGAAACGGGTAAATGCCAAATGGATGACTGTGGTTCCCGGTCATGTGGACCTTGGATTAGAAATGGGTTATCAAACGGCAAACGTGATTGAGTCATTGAGAAGGGCATGCGACATTCTGGAGCCACATGATTTGGTCATGGTCCTTGAGCCGTTAAACTGGTGGGCCAACCATGCCGGTATGTTTTTGAATAAAATCCCACAGGCATACCAGATATGCAGGGCTGTGGACAGCCCTTCCTGTAAAATTTTGTTTGATATATACCATCAACAGGTTCATGAAGGGAACATCATCTCTAATATAGAGAAAGCCTGGGATGAAATTGCTTATTTCCAGGTGGGGGATAATCCGGGAAGAAAAGAACCAACCACCGGGGAAATAAATTATTTCAACATTTTCAAATACCTACATTCCCGGGGATTTGCTGGAATTATCGGTATGGAACATGGGAATGCCCAACCCGGAAAGAAAGGCGAGGAAAATGTTATTGATGCATACAGAAAAATAGATGGTTTCATATGAATAGGTTATCAGTATTTTTATTATGCGCAATTAGTTTATTGCTTTTTGCCTGTAAAAACCAGTCAAATAGGCGGTCTGTTTACACAGTTACCGGAGAGAAAGAGCTCAGGGGAGATGAGATCTGGCTTTCTCATGAACATATACTGGTTGATTTTATTGGTGCAGATAGCATCGATCCGTCTAGATGGGAAGCTGACGATGTGATAAATACCATGTTGCCCAATTTGAAAATACTTAGGCAGTTTAAAGTAGAATATTTTGTAGACGCTACACCAAATTTTCTTGGCAGGGATGTAGAAATATTAGCTGAACTTAGTAAGCTCACTGATTTACAAATCATTACCAATACAGGACTTTATGGCGCTGTGGGTAACAAATATATTCCGGCGTATGCCTATGACTTATCACCAAATGAACTGGCAGCTCAGTGGATAGATGAATATAAAAACGGCATAGATGGAACAGATATAAAGCCCGGGTTCATAAAAATCAGTGTGGATGATACTGTAGTCCTTCATCCTATGCATCAAAAATTGGTGGAGGCGGCTGCATTAACTCACCTGGAAACTGGTTTAACCATAGCAAGTCATACGGGCGAAGCAGTAGGCTTGTGGCCACAACTGGAAATATTAAAGGAAAAGAAAGTGTCGCCGGAAGCTTTTATTTGGGTACACGCTCAAAATGAAAATGATTTTAACAACTATCTGGTCGCAGCCAACACCGGTTGTTGGATTAGTCTGGATGGTATGGGATGGGAAACAGAGAGGCATATAGAAAAATTAAAGTATGCCAAAGAGCAGGATATTTTGGATAGGATCCTGATCGCCCACGATGCAGGATGGTATGACCCCGCCAAAGAAACACAAGAGCCAAAACCTTACACCCCAATTTTCAAAGAAGTATTACCACGGTTGAAGCAAGAAGGATTTACTGATCAGGATATCGATCAACTTTTAATCAAAAATCCCGCAAAAGCTTATTCGATTAGGGTTAGAAGGGCCGAGTAATAACCCGATAATCTTTAATACAAATAAGGCATAATTAACAATTTAAAGTAAACAACGATTGAACTGATAGGGCAGCATTGGTTTGAAAGTAATTTTAGGAGAAGGTCATGGGTTTAATTGAATCTCTCTACTCAAACCCTCTTCTCTCTGGGTTCTAAATCAGTCAACTCAGCAATACGAACCGAACGCCCGGATTCAATACTTTTACGTGCTGCCATAACTATAAGAATAGACATGGCTCCGTCCCTTAATCCTGCGCCCCTGTCATAGGGATCTTTTTTTTTCAGGATTAACAAATATTTTCTCATGAAGCCGTTTATTACCACCTCCATGACCACCTCTTTCAAAGGTTACATCTTCCACCCTAAATTTTTTCCATAGATTATGAACTATGATCGGTCTTGACTCCAGCCGATCATTTCCAGTTTGATCCATTGCTGCCGAATGAAGCGCTGCCTGATATACATTGACATCCGTATGATAGGGTACGTC
Source organism: uncultured Roseivirgaceae bacterium (assembly GCA_964429655.1). Lineage (GTDB taxonomy): Bacteria > Bacteroidota > Bacteroidia > Cytophagales > Cyclobacteriaceae > CAYSCZ01. The sequence continues at coordinate 376 of CAYSCZ010000023.1, read as the reverse complement.
CTGCCAACCTTCAATTCGTCCATCCAGTCCATTAAATGCTGTTATACTCCCCCTGTGGATATTTCTATCATGGATAAAAAGTGCGCGGAGCATTTTTATGTCTACCCTCAACTTATGGATATGCTCTTTACCTAATCTGTTCCCGGTTTTTACTAAATGTTTTAAATTTTTTTAGCTTCTTTCCTAATTGGTGTAACAGAACATGCTCGTTGCTTGCTTTCGTAGGAACCCACATTAATATTAAGTAAATATTAATGCAACATGATTAACGGGTTTTCATTGCTATTAAATAATTCCTTGCTCCTTTACAGGTTTCCCTTGTATTAAACCCAGATTTGTCATTGGAATTTTGTCATGAAGGGTTAAAGCCCAAAAA
>CAYSCZ010000022.1:0-44037 GCA_964429655.1 uncultured Roseivirgaceae bacterium | reverse complement strand
TTTTTTGGGCTTTAACCCTTCATGACAAAATTCCAATGACAAATCTGGGTTAAATCGAACGGATACGTAAAAAATGAAAAAGCCCACAAATCGTAGGATTTGCAGGCTTTTGATATAGGGTGTTCATTTATTTGTCGGGGTGGCAGGATTCGAACCTGCGACCCCCTGGTCCCAAACCAGGTACACTAACCGGACTGTGCTACACCCCGAACTTCAAAAATGAGTGCAAAAATAGAGATTCCAGGGACATTATCAATGTATACCTTCTTTATTTTTCAAATACCAAATGTAATAAACTTCCGGCCATATCCGATGATGCACCATCCATCGGGATGCTTTCTAAAACACTTCCTCCAGTAACTATGAATGTATCCTTTAATGCTTTTATCAATTGCTCAACTATGTTAATACGGATTCCATTTCTGCTTGGAACTTTAACATATGGAAACTGATTAGTAGCTAATATATCCAGATCAAGGTGGATGTAAATATGTTCAAAGCCTTTTTCGTAGAGCTTGCCTGGTAATTCCAGAATATTATCATCAGTCAATAATTCAACATTATTTTTAGATATATAATTTTGTTCGGATCGATCAAGGTCCCTGGTACCAACTAAAAATACTTGTTTAGGAGTAATATTTGAAATTAGCTCCTTAAGAAAGGTCTCATTCCCTTCACCTAATAATGTCCTTAAAGGCATTCCATGAAAGTTACTACTAGGTGAAGATTCAGGGGTATTTAAGTCGCCATGCGCATCCAGCCACAACACAGCCATGTTTTTATATCTGGAGTTTAGATAGGAGACAGGAATTAACTCAACACCGCAATCACCGCCAAGGGTAAATATTTTTTTAGGTGTTTTTTCATTGACCGCACGCTTACATCTCCTTAATTGGTTTAACAATACTTCGAAATTGTTAATCTTATAAAAAACACCTTCTTCTTTTTCCGTACTTACTTCAATTTCATGGAATGGGTAATCTTTTTTAACAGAATTTAATAATTGTTTTGCTCCAAAAAAAATTTCAGTAGAATCTCCTGAGCCCTGCCATTGAGGGAAGAATATGTATTGGTTCATGGATTAAGTATTTGATTGATCCATTCAGAAGTTTCAAGTGCCAGACGATCAGAAGTCTCTTCCATATCCTTTCCGGGTACTTTAAACGAATGGTCCGCGTTCTCAAAGAATACTATTTTACTGTCAGGGTTTGGTATTTCTAACTGTTTGATCAGTCCTGCCTCCGCCAATTTATCTTTGGTTCCCTGAAGGAAAAGCATTGGACTTGATATTTCTTTTATATGTTCGGCACGTTTTAATGATGGTTTTCCTGGTGCATGTAAAGGAAAACCAAAGTAAATCAGGCCCTCGATATTACCCACATATTTTTCATATACAGCATGAGAGGACATTCTTCCGCCGTAAGATTTTCCTCCTAAAAATAATGGAGTAGTAATAGCACGTTGAACATATCTAACGATTTCCTGAATTGCCAGAAGGGATGTTAATGGTGCTCCCGGACTTTTTCTGCCACTTTCCATGTAGGGAAAGTTAAACCTTACCACTCTAATGTTGTGAGAAATTAATCCATTTGCAAGCGTTTCCATAAATGGATGCTTCATTCCTGCACCTGCACCATGACATAAGATAATTGTTGCCTTAGTATTTTCAGAGCCTTCAGTGATTGCGCTAAATTGATAATCTTTATTTTTATACTGGTATGTTAAATTCATTTATAAAATGTTGAATTGTGTTAGAAAATTTTAATTTAAAAACAAAATAGGTGATTATCTTCACCAAGTATCAGTTTTGATTATGGCAAAAGACTCAAATAAGAAAAAAAAGGCATTACTCGTAGAGGATGATCTCATCACCTTGATGTCTTTAGAGGTGATGCTGTATAATCATGGTTTTGAGTTGGTAGGAAAAACAGATACGGGGGAAAAAGTGATAGAATTAGTGACGGAAACATCTCCTGATGTAATAATAATGGATGGTATATTAGCAGAAAAAATGACAGGTTTGGAGGTAGCTGAGGAACTCAGAAAATCTCACAATACACCAATAGTTTTTATTACTGCTTTATCGGATAAACATACCAGGCTTAGAATGCTTAGCATAGAATATTGTAATTGGGTTACCAAACCGATTACTGAGGAAAGCCTCTTTATGAAAATTGCTGAAGTTATGCCTTAATAATGGCTTAGGGAAGACCTGAGTTTATCGATATAATAGGTGTAGGTCTCACTGGAAATATGTTCAAGATGGTCTATAAATTCAGATAAAAGATCATGCTTTTCTTCAGCCGGCAAGCTTTCAATATCCTCCATAAACTCATAAAAGAGGTCGTCATATTTTATAAAGAAGTTAAATTCAAAATGACCGATCTCTGACAACAACTTTAGTGCTACCAGTTCCTGATAGGCTGTACTTTTAGAATTTCTTAATTCCAGGAATATAGTTTTTAAATTTTTTACAACCACATCCATTAGTTGAGTCGGGTATTCTTTTTCCAGTACGAGGAAAGAGGTATCATTCAACTGGTCGATGAAGACATTTATGTGATGAAATATCAATGAATCCTTATTTTTCAGTTCAGATTTTTTGATCTCCTCCAGGTACCCGTGAAAAACTTTAAAAGCACTGTCCACCTCCTCGGCTTGTAATTCTGTGAACCCCTGTATTTCCCAGTCCTTCATCTTATGATCCGCAAATGCCCGGTCCAGCATCAATTCTTTGGTGAAAAAACCGATGTTGTTGATGTCCGTGAAGTTGAAAGCAAACTCAATGGTTGATCTTATGGCATTGTAGTGGTACATCGGATTGAAAGATTCCATCTTAATGATGTGGGTACATGCCTTCACTTTTTCAAAATTATCTTCATCACTGAATAAGAAAAATAACTTTGAGACTTCAGCAAATTTTTCTCTAAACTTTTCTTTCTCTTTTGAGGAAAAAGCATCACTTTCAAATTCTTTCTCAGCATATTTTACTTTTTCTGTAAGGGTCATATCTTTTCTTTCCACAAGCATCGATATGATGGTTTGGGATTTAGGGTCAAGATAAGTGCCGAATATGGAATGAATGATGCGATTAAGTGAATCCCTTTCGATTTCTTCAAAACGGTCTTTCACCAATTCATATTCCGTTTCTGCTTCGCTAAAAGATTTATATACCTTTTCTTTCAGATCTTCTGGAGAGCTGTAAAACTTTCCGAAAAATACCAGCTGTTCCCACCCTTTATGGATGTCTCCAGCTTTCAGGAAATGAACCATTAAGCCGGTGAATAATGTGGTTACCACAATATAGGCAATGAATTTAAACGTTTTTATAACTAATTTAAGAGACATGCCATGCTGGTTTTTTCTTGTGATTCATAAATATAGTAACACAAAAAGTAGCTTTCATTTTTTTAAGGTTAATTTTCTAATGGAATAAGACATCGATTTGTAGAAAAACCAAAGGATATGAAAACATCAGGATTAATTGCGCTGATTACTGATTTTGGCACAAAAGAGCATTTTGTTGGGGTGATGAAAGGCGTAGCATTAACCATTAATAAAGATATAACGATCATCGATATTACCCATGAAATCGAACCATATAACATATTGAACGCCGCCAATGTGTTATCAGAAACCATAAAATTTTGGCCACCAGGTTCTGTATTTACCGCAGTAGTGGATCCCGGGGTAGGAACAGAACGAAAAGGTGTAATAGCAGTAACTAAGGAAGAGCATTACATTGTGGCACCGGATAACGGATTGCTGACTCTTCTGTTACAGGAAGGTGTTATTCATAAAGTATATTATATTAACGACAAAAGGTTCAGACGACCGGGATCTAATAATATTCATACTTTTCATGGCCGTGATGTTTTTATTTATGTTGCATCTTTAATTGCCTCCAATAAAAATGTCCCGGAAGAAATGGGAAAAGAAATACCAATTGATAGACTTGTCTTACTATCAGGTACACCAGATGTTCGAATTAAGAATAATGAACTCTGGGGAGTACTGACTAATGTTGAAATGCCTTTTGGGAATATTTCCACCAATATCTCTTCAACAGAATTCCATGAATTATTTGATATCGTTGAAAAAGCCATATTCACTATTGAAATATGGGAAAAGGATAAAAAAGTATTCGATAAAGACCTGTTTTTTAGTAAAACCTTTGGTGGGGTGAGCGCAGGCGAGCCTATGATCTATTTCGATTCCTCTGATAAAGTTGGATTGGCGGTCAATAAAGGAAATTTTAGTCAAAAATATGATATCAGCTATGGTAACGAGTGGGGGATAGGCATAAAAAAAAGGAGCCCATAGAGCTCCTCTTTATTATTAGCGTATTATGAAAAAAAAGTTGTTTAAAATCTCTTGTAGATGAATGTATTATATCCTTCCACAATTAGTTCACTGTCTTTCATGATATCAGCTATGGTAGCATCTTCAGTGATTACATCAATATATGGGACCTCAGCTTTCATTACTATTTCGTTATGCTCGTTCATTAGGATAACGTGAACACTATTGGATTCGGCATTCAGTTGCTGTAAAACGTCTTTATATATTTTAATTTCTTGTTTTAATGTGATCTTCGTAGTTTCTTCTTTTTTATTTTTCTTTTCATCATCTTCGGTTTCAGCCTGGACATTTACATGGAACAGTGAAATTAGGGCAATAAGTACAGCGATAATCTTCATTTCGGTAATCATAACAGTATTTTTCATTTTGTTTGTGTATTAGTGTTTAGCTGTAACAAAATGTGCCAAATGTGTGCCAAAACTATTAACATATTGATAGTCAGTGATTTGAAAAAAATCAAAACATTATTTTGTGTTCATTTATGTACAAAAGTGTACATTATTGGGAAATCCACCTTTTTGGAAAGGTTACAAAATCAGAATGAAATTTTGTAAATCATTTATTAAACTTTATATAATAATTATTTATGTCTCTTATTATTACAAATCAATATATTATTTTGATTAACGCTAAATAGAAGTAGTTTTTGTCTTTTTAATTCAATAATAACAACATGAATATATATTCTAAAAAATTTGAAGTACTATGGGCTAGTATTGATGCCAACAATCATATGCGGCATTCTAGCTATAATGACTATGCCGCACAAGCCAGAATTGCTTACTTCCATGACCATGGTTTCCCGATAAATATGTTCAAAAGATTAGACCTTGGCCCAATTTTGTTTAAAGAGGAAACCTATTTTATCAGAGAAGTAAATCTTAATGAAAGTATTACGGTAAGCTGCAGTTGTGCCGCTTTACGGAAAGATGGTTCTAAATGGAAAATTTTCCATGAAATCTATAAACCTGAGCTTACATTGGCTTGCAGGATATACGTAGACGGAGCATGGCTGGATTTGCAAAAAAGAAAAACAATTGTACCACCGAAAGCGCTGAAGGATATGCTGATAAACATGCCCAGAACGGATGATTTTTCATGGATACCGGATAAAAAAAGTAATTAGGCGTTCAAGTGATTATGAAAACAGGTGCTTCAAGTTGTATTATTATCAAGCATTTGTGTTTTTTACCAATTGACATTAAATTAAAATCCGATGTTATTATTGTCCCACCAAAAATTTTTGAACTTATGAAAGTATTTGATCAAAAGCATATTAAAAATATCGTCCTTCTTGGAAGCACAAAATCAGGGAAGACCACCCTTGCAGAAACAATGATTTATGAAGCAGGATTAATCAACAGAAGGGGAAAAGTTGAAAGCCATAATACGGTTTCTGATTATCATCTCATCGAACATGAGCGGGAAAGCAGTGTTTATACAACCCTTCTTCATACGGAGTGGAGAAATTATAAGATTAATATTTTAGACACCCCGGGTCTGGATGATTTTATCGGGGAGGTGATCGCTTCTGTGAGAGTGGCAGATACCTGTGTTTTTCTTATTAATAGCCAACACGGGGTTGAAATCGGTACTGAATTGATTTGGAACTATGTTGATCAGTTCAGCAAGCCAACCATCTTTACCGTCAACCAATTGGATCATCCGAAATCATCCTTTGATAGCGCCTATGAGTCTATCAAAAAACGTTTTGGAAGTGCTGCAACATTAATGCAATACCCGATAAATGAAGGGGAGGGTTTTAATCAGATCATTGATCTGTTAAAAATGACCTGCTATAAATTTCCTGAGGAAGGCGGAAAACCCGAAAAAATACCAATACCTGATTCAGAAAAAGAAAGCGCTGATGAATTGCACAATCAACTGGTCGAGAAAGCTGCGGAAAATGACGACGGCTTGATGGAATTATATTTTGAAAAAGGCACACTCGATGAGGATGAGATGCGGGAAGGATTAAGGATAGGCATGCTCAATCATGACGTTTTTCCAATATTTTGTATTTCTGCCGAGAAAAACATGGGAAGTGGCAGATTAATGGGTTTTATTGATAATGTCGCACCATCAGCTGTGGATGCAGCTCCCGATCATTCCATGAAAGGAGATAAGATACCCAGAGATCCCAAAGGGCCGGCTGAGTTGTTTGTTTATAAGTCATTAGTGGAGCCCAACCTTGGCAGGATGACCTTTTTCAAGGTCGTTTCCGGTGAAATTTCAGAAGGGACTGAACTGATCAACCATCAGACAGGTCAGATGGAAAGAATGAATCAGCTATTCATAATTGACGGACAGAAACGTGAACAGGTGGATAAACTGGTAACCGGCGACATTGGTGCTACGCTGAAGCTTAAAGACAGCCATACCAATCAAACACTACGAAGTAAAGATGCGAACCAGGCCATCGCACCTATGGAGTTCCCTGAGCCAAGATTGAGAATGGCTATCAAGGCCAATAATCGGTCTGATGAAGAAAAATTGGGGGAAGTTTTACATAAAATCCAGGAGGAAGACCCTACCATAGAAGTGGGGTTCTCCAATGAGCTGAAGCAGTTGATCATTGGTTGCCAGGGTGAGCTGCACCTCAACGTGGTGAAGTGGATACTGGAAAACACCTATAAGATGGATATTTATTTTGAGTCGCCAAAGATTGCTTATCGCGAGACCATACATAACAGCGCAGAAAGTGTCTATCGTCATAAAAAACAATCGGGTGGTGCAGGTCAGTTTGGTGAAGTTAGCATGAAGATACAACCCTATCTTGAGGACATGCAGGAGCCTGTGGGGTACAGCATCAGGGGTAGGGAAGAGATTCCACTGGCATGGGGCGGGAAATTAGTCTTTTACAACTGTATCGTAGGTGGTGCCATCGATGCCAGGTTTATTCCCTCCATTCAAAAAGGTGTGCTTGAGATGATGGAACGCGGGCCACTCACCGGCTGCTACGTGCGCGACATCAGGGTAATCATATTTGATGGCAAAATGCATCCTGTAGACTCCAATGATATGGCTTTTAAGATCGCAGGAAGGATGGCTTTTAAAGAATCATTCTTTAAAGCAGATCCAAAAATTATGGAGCCACTCTATGAGCTGGAGGTTTTGGTGCCTGAAGAATTGATGGGTGATGTGATGACTGATCTGCAAACCAGGAGATCGGTGATCATGGGCGTGGATGCCAAAGGACATTATCAGCTGATTAAGTGCAAAACACCGCTGGCGGAACTGGATAAGTACACCACTACTTTAAGATCCATTACCCAGGGTAGGGCCAGCTTTACCAGTAAATTTTCAGAGTATGCATTAGTGCCTTATGACGTTCAGAAGCGTCTGATCGACGAGTACGAACACCACCCGGAAGAAGCGTAAACCGTGCAGAAATTATCGAATTGAATGACATCCTTATCCTAGTTTGATGCTCTAGGTTAGGGAAGTTATTGCGAGGTCTTTGTAGCTTTCAAGAAATAATTATTTGGCTTCATCCCTTGATAAAAGATCATGATAAACTGTCATAATAACCAAACAACACATTGCCAGCTTCTTCCAGATCCGCTCCCATCGTGAATATCCCCTCCTTGTGACCGGCCATGGTTATTATTTTTCTGTCGGATAGGTCTTCTTCCTTGTATAATCGTTCAATCTCCCCTGCCATTTCCGGTGTACCATAAGGGACATTAGCCTTTGTGGTTGGGACACGATACAACAGTCGATCCCACAGGGCGGGATTGTGGATATGGATCACAGCATTAAATGAATCATCTAATCTGTAAATTGTACCATGGCTCATAGATTCTGAAGATGCTTTTATTGGCCCGAAACAGTGCAATTCGTTTTTAGTAGTATCAAAATCAGAGACCAATGAAAAATGTTGTTCATTTAATTTTTCCAAATTACCGGTGGCTGATCCGGATATGATGAATTGATCCTTTTGATATCGAACACTGATATTACCGAAACCAATACCACTTGGATAGGCACCAATCAGCTGCTTTTCATACAAAACATTTCTCCAATAGATTAAATCCTTTAGTCTTTCTTGAGGTAATAATGCACCATTTATCCAATGGCATCTGAACTTGATGTAACCTTCATCCATGTTTTACTACACTCCTCTTTTCAGGGAAAAGGCTTAAAATGCTTGCTCTGTTAGCTTCACAAACACCTCTTTCAGTTATTATACCGGTTACATATTTTGAAGGGGTCACATCAAAGCCGTAATTGACGGCGTGGCTACTTTCCGGTGTTAAGAGCACTTGTTTAATAGTCCCTTCATGGAGACCTTGTGTGTACTTCACTTCATCTTCACTTCTTTCTTCAATAGGTATTTGAGACAGGCCATCATCAATCTCCCAGTCAAAAGTAGATGAAGGAAGGGCTACATAAAATGGAATATTGTTGTCATGAGCTGCTAAAGCTTTTAAATAGGTGCCAATTTTGTTGGCTACATCACCAGTATAAGTGGTCCTGTCGCTTCCGGTGATGACAAGGTCAACCATGCCATGTTGCATTAAGTGTCCACCTGTATTGTCTGCAACTATTGAATGCGGAATTCCCATTTGTGAAAGTTCCCAGGCTGTGAGACGGGCACCCTGGTTTCTGGGGCGGGTTTCATCCACCCAAACATGTATATCTAATCCTTCCAGAAAAGCCTGATAAATAGGCGCTGTCGCAGACCCAAAATCTACAAAAGCCAACCAACCCGCATTACAATGTGTGAGAATATTGATGGTTCTCTTTTTCTTTCGACTTAATTCCCTGATTATTTCAACACCATGTTTCCCAATTGACTTGCAAAATTCCGCATCTTCATCCGCAATTCGTTGTGCTTCATTTTTTGCCAGCTCCACCATTTTATCGACGGATGATTCGGCCTTCAATGTATTTAGCTGTCTGTCCAGGGCCCATGACAGGTTTACCGCGGTCGGTCTGGTCTTTCTGATTTTTTCTGCTGATTCAAATAGATGCGTGCGATTTTTGCCAAGCCTTTTCATTTCTAAAGTAGCAAGATACATTCCATAGCCTGCGGTGGCACCGATCAAACCGGCACCCCTTACATGCATGTCTTTAATTGCCGTAAAAACATCATGAACGGTGGCCAATTTTTCTATCACAAATTGATGTGGCAGGTAACGCTGGTCAATTATATTTATTAGGTTACCCTTGTCATGATCAATCCAGATTGTCCGGTAGCTTCTATTATTTACAAGCATTGATTAAATAATTTTTAATTAGATAGTAGTAAATTTCATATAATCGCATAAAATTATCGAATTATTCTATGATGAATGAATATATCGCTGAGGTTATTGGCACTGCTCTGCTTATACTTTTTGGAAGTGGTGCTACCGCAGGAGTAAGCCTGCGTAAAAGTTATGCTCATCGGTCAGGATGGCTGGTAATTGCACTGGGTTGGGCTTTTGCTGTAGCCTTTGCTATTTACGCTGTTGGACGGATAAGTGGCGCCCATATCAACCCGGCTGTTACCATAGGTTTGGCAGTCTCCGGGGACTTCCCCATGGAAAAAGTTGCCGGTTATGTGTTGGCACAAATGATTGGTGCAATCTTAGGCGCAACTTTAATATGGCTGCATTATTTTCCTCATTGGAAAGCAACAGAAGATCCGGGTACTAAGCTGGGTATATTTAGTACGGGCCCTGCCATCAAAAGTAATTCGGCAAACCTCTACTCTGAGATTTTGGGCACTTTTACTTTGCTATTTGTGATACAAATGATAGGAGCAAACAAGCTGGCTGACGGCTTAAATCCAATACTGGTAGGTGGCCTGGTTGGTGCAATTGGAATATCATTAGGAGGAACCACGGGTTATGCCATTAATCCTGCCAGGGACCTGGGGCCCCGAATAGCTCATTTTTTCCTTCCGATTCATGGAAAAGGGCCCTCTAACTGGGAATACGCCTGGATTCCTGTATTTGGCCCCATATTAGGAGGCATACAAGGTGCGATGACTTATCATGCGCTCTTTAGCGGTTTTACTAACTGGTTTTTTTGGTTAATAACAGGAATAAATTTTTTATTGATAGCATTAATAGTCATTCAAAGTAGGGATTAATCATCGCTAATTGTATATTTTTATTAGTTGAATGAATGGTAACAACGGCTAAAATGAGCAATAAAACTTACTTACTTTTAACTGGATTACTCATAATCTTCATTGCTGCAATTGAAGTTCTTAAACCAGCTAATAAGTCTATCAGTCTTAGCAAATCAGGTTCCAGCGATTCCATAAAAGCACTTTGGAAAAAGAAATACGATCAGGCTAAGGATTCATTGTTTGTGCTGGATAATCAGCTTTACACCCAAAATTGGGATCAATTGCCTCAGCCATCATTTTGGTATGAAATAATAAACATGGATGAGGAAATCAGCATCATAAATCTGGAAACTGATCGGTCGGTAAAAGATACCATTGCAACAGATTCTTATTGGGATTTACCAACACTAAGAAGGGAAGCATTTCTTGACAGCCTGAAAGAAAAGTATGGTATGTCAGGAAATGATGATGTTTTTATAACCTCCGGTAAGCAAAATTATTATCAGTTTGACCAAGTAATCCCACTCATACCCAAGGCAGTATTGATTTTCAAAGAAGAGCATGTTGATCCATGGTATGCACAAGCGATCATGCTCATAGAATCTCCCGCCAGCCTACAAAAATCACCTTATGGGGCTTACGGGTACTTTCAACTGATGAGCAGGGTAGCCAGGAAGTATGGCCTTAAGATAAATCGTTTTATGGATGAAAGGGAGGACCTGGAAAAATCAGCAAGGGCGGCAGCCAGATTGCTTAAACATGAATACATGCCACACACCTATAAGCTTCTGGATAGTTATAAAATACCTTATAATCCAAATGAACTTTGGGTAAAACTACTGGTATTGCATGTTTATCATGCCGGGCCTGCTACTATGAGAAGAACATTTTGGTATTTGCAACCCAAAGATGGTGGTCAGGAGTTAATCAAAACTCTCTGGGTCACCAACTATCGGAACTTCCAAAACGCATCCCAGAATTACTCACAAATTGCACTTGCTTCACTTATGCATTTCGACAGGATTATGAAGGCGCGTTATAATATCGATAGTTAGGTATATATTGTCATCTTCAATGCATTTGGTCAGCTTTACTTATTAGCAGATTAAAAACTGCTTTAGTTTATCGAATCATTTGGTCTAATTATAAATTACGGATGGTTTACAGCTATTCAGACCCTTATTTGGATGCATTCACAAACAATTCACAAAAGTGACTGGTATAACGCCGCAGCAATTCAAAAGCCATTTACAAAATGACCGCTGAGGATTATTATACCTGAATAGGGATAAAATTGACAATAAGCAGGGGAAAGCTCACTATTACTGGTCCTGTATCTTGCCGTTAAGACTATCAGAAACCAAAAAAGAATTAAACCCAGAATTGTTATTAGACTTTCTATTACATGGTTAAATCACTTCAAATCAGACACTTAACATGTTATTGGCTCGTCACCATAGCGATGCTATGCCTCCTCGACCTAAGTGCCTGATTTTTTGGGCTTTAACCCTTCATGACAAAATTCCAATGACAAATCTGGGTTTAATAGACATTTTAATAGTGATAGGAGATAAAACAATCAGCAATTTTCTTCATGGCACCACTCAGGTACCCATTGATTTCCTACAAGTACCGGCACTGGAAGCAGTAGAAGCTTAAGCCGTCAATAAAGTCTGTGATGTAAATCCTGTACAATTTTCGTGCAGGCCTTTTTGATGCTGAAAGTAAATATTTAAAATAAATCCGAATGTAATCTATTTGTAAAAAGCACTTTTTCATCTTTATATAATGGGTTTTAGGCAGATGTGCGCTTTATAAACTTTACAAAGCAAGTTTGTTTTATTAACTTGGAAATTAAACCAAAAAAATCTGTTCTTATAATTCAAAAACCAAATCAATATAGGATATGAAAAAGGATCAAAACGAGGAAGATCATAGATCGGTTGGCCCGGAAATTAAGTCTGGCATTAGCCGTCGTGGTTTTCTCAAAGGTGCTGGTATGACTACCGCGGGAGCTGTGGTACTACAATCTTGTAGTTTTGAAGCTTCGTCTGATGACCAGGGAAAAACTTTTGGGCCTAACGAAGTAATCATTAATATGAAGATTAATGGAAAGCAGAGGTCTGTGACCATTGAACCAAGGCTTACCCTGGCAGATGTGCTTCGGGAAAAATTAGACCTAACCGGGACAAAAGTAGTCTGTGATCGAGGGTCATGTTCTGCCTGTACGGTATGGTTGGATGGGAAGCCGATAAATGCCTGCCTGACAATGGCCATGGATGCTGTAGGTAAAAATGTGACTACAATTGAAGGATTGGCACAAAACGGCAAGTTACATGTTGTACAGGAAAAATTCATTGAATATGATGCATCACAATGCGGGTACTGTACACCCGGTATGGTAATGAGCTGTGCTCATTTGGTTAATAACAACCCTAATCCAACACTTGAGGATGTGAAACATGCTACCCGAGGTAATCTATGCAGATGTGGTACTTATCCCCATGTATTTAAAGCAACATTAGAAGCAGCTAAACAAGTTTAAAGCGTAAATAATATGGCAAATAAAAATATAAGAGTACCTTATGGCATTCCAGGTCATAACCTTAAGACCATCACAAGATATGTTTCGTCAGATGAACCTGATGGCTGGCCGGTTAATGATGATTTGAAAGTTGTAGGTAAACGTATAAAGCGTACTGATGCAAAGGCAAAGGTGATGGGCGCAGCAAAATATACCTCGGATAAAAATCTTGCCGGTATGTTGTATGGTGGTATGCTTAGGTCACCCCTCCCCAGCGCAAGGATAAAATCCATAGATATATCTAAAGCAGAAAAGTATCCCGGAGTGTATGCAGTCCATGTCCTTGAAAGGGATGTGAATATGGCCCAACCCCAGGATAGCGGGGATGGTAATAAATATCCCGATATAAAATATGCAGGTCAGCCCATCGCTGGTGTCGCTGCCAGGGATATGAGAACAGTTAAAGAAGCGTTAAATCTCATAAATGTTGTTTATGATGAAAGACCATTTGTGGTGGCGTTGGAAGAGGCCATGAAAGATGGAGCCCCCGCAGTTTTTGAAGGTGATGTAGAGCAGGAAGACTCCGGTGGTGGAGGTGGTGGAGCCGCTGGCCTTAAAACTATAGGCAATCTGAGAGGGCCATCCACAGGTAGTTTTTACGGTGGGCCAAGAGGAGATGTTGAAAATGGTTTCAGCCAGGCAGATATTGTCCTGGAGCGTACCTACAGGACGCAGGTTCATACACACTGCTCACTAGAAACGCATGGAGTAGTGGTGGATTGGAAACCCGATAAGGTTATCGTATATGCCTCTACACAAAACACCACCAATGTACGGGATGAATTTTCTGAACATTTTGATATTCCAAGAAGTAAGGTCCGGGTAGTTTGTGAGTTTATGGGCGGAGGTTTTGGCGCCAAGCATAGTTTAGGAAACTTTGGCGTAATGGCAGGTAACCTGGCTAAGAAGACAGGCCGCCCGGTAAAATTAATGTTGGACAGAAAAGAAGAGCATATTTCTGCGGGCAACAGGCCTAATTCGATCCATTATCTCAAAGTTGGTGCTAAAAATGATGGTAGGCTTATTTCAATCAAACAAAAATCTTATGGCACGGCAGGCGTAGGCCTGGGGGCCGGAGTCGGAAGGGTTGCACAGGCACTTTACAACAGTGATAATTTCTTAACTGAACAATGGGATGTTTTTACCAATGCTGGTCCGGGGGCAGCCTGGAGGGCACCAGGTAATGTTCAGGGTGCCTGGGGATTGGAACAGATGATCGACGAACTGTCTGAGAAATTGGACATGGATCCTATCAAACTAAGAGATAAAGTAGATGGCAGCGAAATAAGAAAAGTTGAGCGGATTAGGGGAGCAGAAAAGTTTGGATGGAATAGGCGAAAGAAACCGGGATCAGATAAAGGTCCGGTTAAAAAAGGAATGGGTATTGCACAAGGACATTGGTCACGATTTACCAATTTGAATTCCACAGTAGAGATCAGGGCTTTTAAAGATGGTGCCATTGAAGTACGTTCAGCGGTGCAGGACATTGGTACAGGCACCAAAACCGTTCTGGCACAGGTGGTTGCTGAGGAATTAGGCATACAACCAGAAGAAATTAGCATAAGAATTGGTGATACATTATTCCCGGATGCACCCGGTTCCGGTGGAAGTGTTGTCACAGGATCTATCACACCTCCGGCCAGAAATGCTGCTTATAAGATCAAAAAAGAAATATTTAAGGTAGCTGCTACTCAGTTGGGGGCTAGTGAATATCAAATGGACATGAAGGATGGAAAAGTAATGGTGAAAAACAACCCTTCTAAATCCATCACCTTAAAAGAAGCATTAGGTGGAATGCCAACGGGCCAGATAATGGCTTCAGCCAGCCGGTCAGATGATTATGGCGGCTTTAAATCGGGTAAGTGGCTTAGCAAAGGTGAACTCGGTTCTGTGCAGTTTGCAGAAGTATCTGTTGATACTGAGACCGGCTTTATAAAGGTTGATCGAGTAGTGGCAGCACATAGCTGCGGAAGGCCACTTAACATTGCTCAGGTGGAAAGTCAGATCAATGGTGGTGTGATTCAGGGTGTTGCTTATGCACTTTATGAAAACAGGATCATGGATAATGAAACCGGTCATCAAATCAACCCAAACCTGGATCAGTATAGAATTCCTTATTCCTTTGAAGTACCTGTGATTGAGCCGGTGATTGTGGAAGAATATCCGGCCAATACCTCTACCGATGCCTTTGGAATTGGTGAACCAGCCAATATAGCAACAGCCGCAGCTGTGGCAAATGCTGTATATAACGCGATAGGTGTGAGGATTTTTGATGCGCCTATAACTCCTGATAAAGTTTTAAAAGCCTTAAATAAAGCCTAAAAAATTAAGTTATGAATAAATTTAGTTGGTATGAAGCCAGTTCAGTAGATGATGCTTTAAAGCAGTTGGATGCTACAGTATCTGAATCTCTGATGGGTAAAACGAATACTTCAATATTGAAATCCGGTGGGGTAGATGTTGTTGACTTACTGAAGGAAGGTCTTTTACAGCCACAACAAATTGTCAATATCCGAAATATAGCCGGACTAGATAAGATCGATAACGCCTCGGCAGGGTTAAGGATTGGCGCTAATGTTACCCTTGCCATGCTTGAAGGGGATGAAACAGTTAAAAACAATTATCTGGCATTTCATCAATCTATCAAACATGCTGCCACACCACAATTGAGGAATATGGCCACTATTGGCGGTAATCTTGCCCAAAGAACCAGGTGCTGGTATTTCAGATCCGAACATCATAATTGTTTAAGAAAAGGTGGCTCAAAATGCTACGCCCATGAGGGAGAGAATGAGATGCATTCCATCATTGACAATGAATCATGTGTTAGTGTACACTCCTCTTCCATATCAACAGCTCTCCTGGCTTTTGACGCAAAAGTGGAGATTAAAAGCAGGAGAGGAACCAGGGAGATAGATCTGGAAGAATTCTTTATTACACCTAAAGAAGATGTGAAAAGAGAAAATATTCTGAAATCAAATGAAATAATAACCGCTGTCATATTGCCAAAAAATAAGAAGGGTACACGCAGCTACTATCTGAAGTATGGTCAACGTGAATCTTATGACTGGGCCCTGGCTGATGTGGCCGTAAAGGCAGAAATAAATGGCGGATCAGCTAAGAATGCAAAAGTTGTTCTTGGGGCTGCAGCCCCTGTTCCTATGGTTTCGGAGGAAGCCTCGAAAAATATTGAAGGTAAGTCAATCAATGAACAAAATGCTATTGCCACTGCAGAGGCAGCAATGCGTATAGCAAAACCACTTTCTAAAAATGGTTACAAAGTACCGATATTCAAGACATTAATTAAAAGAGCCTTAATGGAAATAGCATAGATTATGGATATGTTCAATAAAAAATATTGCAGATACTTAAAAGCAAAAAATGCTTTTGGAACGCTAGAGGGCGGAAATAGCCCTGCTTTTGTCGTGGAAGATGCAAATTCAATATGTTGGTGTGTTAAGACGATGAATCCTATGGGACCTGATAATGGTCCGGTGGACCCATTGAGATGTATTGAAAGGAGGCGTTGTTACTCACCACCAAAAAATTAATCATTGGTAAAGCCCTTCATCAATGGAGGGCTTTATTTTCTTTCAATACAAGCAAGGCATACTATCTTTTCCTCCTCATGGTCGTATGCATAATCCTCGCCAATAGTGATTTCATGCATGCATTCATCACAAAGTAAATCCACCTCTGCTGTTATCATTTCTAATGCTCTGGTATCTTCTTCCATAATCACAAAAAAATTACTGACAGTAAGTCAATAATAAATAGCTTTATTAAAAAATCCTCAATTACTTGTCAGCTTTATAAGTGAGGTTTATCACTAATACGAAAAAATCACGATTTATTTAGCAATTTTATAAGAATTTCCAACTCTTGTTCATTAACGGACATAAAAATATCCAGAAAAAGCCTTATCCCCCTGTCAGTATTATGAAAATATATTTCATTGAACACAGGATCAAACCTGGAAACACCTTTAGGAAGTTCGGATGCCAACCTTGATCCCACTTTGTTTTGTATAAAATCAATAATTATTCTTTCTGCAACTTTATCCATAGTGGCAGTACCTTTTTCAGCCACTGCGATTTCTTGCAGGGAAGGAACCAGAAAAAGTGTGTCATTAGTTACACCGGGAGTCAGTAAAACGTCAAGGACGGCGCTCTGTCGAAGCAGGTTAGCTTTATAGTCATCTCCGCATTTCCATTTCTCAAACTGGACTGCAATTTTCAGCTGTGCATCAGGATTTTTGGAAGTAAATCGTGCGTTTGTAACTTTCAGTCTGTTACCACATTCCTGTGATTCTCCGAGCACATTACTCAGTATGGTGGTGATGTTTTTTTGTAGATTGTTAAAATCAGCCTCCATTTGAACGTTTACATCGGTTAGTTCTTCCCTGGTTTTAAGGTTGGCGGTGGAAGCTAATGGAATGACCACATCCACCCCACCAATATTCATAGAAATGGATCTTGAGGCAAGGGGAAGTGATACTTGTGCTTCAGATAGGTTATATATTAAAACAAGCGGTATAACAATTAATCTTATCATACGGGTCATAAATCATAAATAACATGCTGAAAATAAAGTCCTTTCAATGCACTATATCAAATATAAACGATTGATCATTGGTGAAGCTTATTAACTCAGGCAATAATCAATTGATAATTTAAATTAATTTATGAATTTTAGGGTTTTATTACTATAAAAATTTAAAAAGATGTTGGAATCAATAGTAACATATATCGGCAATATTTCCACTTTGCAAAAACTGATATGGGTTATGATCTGCCTGACATTGATGTGGTTTTTTGAAGGCCGGGCTCCCTTGTTCAAATTAAGCTATAAAAAATGGAATCATGCATTGGTTAATTTCGTGTTTTTGTTTACCTCGATAATCATCAACGGCTTATTTGGATTGGCTACCGTAAGTTTATTTTACTGGATAGATGCCAATGATTTTGGATTCTTAAACTGGGTTACTGTGCCATTGATGCTGGAATTGTTGATTACGGTATTGGTTTTTGACTTTTTTGGACAATATGTAGCTCATTACTTGTTGCATAAAAAGAAATGGATGTGGAAGTTCCATATGGTACATCATGCAGATACCAATGTGGATGTTACTACAGGCACAAGACTTCATCCGGGAGACCTTTTTATACGTGAAATGTTTGCCCTTTTTGTGATTATGATTATCGGTGCACCTTTAGCATTTTATCTTTTCTATCGATTATTGACGGTATTTTTTACCTATTTCACCCATGCCAATATCCATTTACCGGATAAAGTGGACAGGGCCCTGAGTTATGTTTTTATCACCCCTAATATGCATAAGTTCCATCACCACTTCGAGAGGCCATGGACTGATACGAACTTTGGGAGTATATTTTCTTTTTGGGATCGCATGTTTGGCACATTTGTTTATGCCGATACTTCCAAAATCAGATATGGTCTTGATGTAATCGACGAAGAAAAATCGGACCTAATAGGCTATCAGTTTACTGTTCCTTTTGATAAGTCGGTCAAGACAGATTACTAAAGTTTATTCGCTTCTTTTTAATTCCGGTAAATCCAGGTCATCAAAAGCACTGGGTTTGGCCATCATTTTTTCGATTTCCTCACTTTTACGAGGTGCAATTTCGGATAGCATTTCACAGCCATTTTTTGTCACCAGAAAGTCATCCTCTATCCTCACTGCTATATCCCACCATTTCTCATGGCACGGGCTTCCCTCAGGAATATAAATGCCTGGCTCAATGGTAATCACCATGTTTTCTTCTAATTTATTTTTGTTCCCTTTATCATGTACATCCAATCCAATGTGATGACAGCATCCATGAGGATAGTATCTATTTCTGCCGGTAAGGGGATTAGTAATATCCTCTTCATTAAGACTCTTGTATATTCCGAGTTCAAATAGTCCCTGATTTATAACCTTCAGAGTGGCTGAATAAATGTCGTTGATTCCCACACCGGCCTTGCAAGCTTCTATGCCTGCTGCCTGTGCTTCATAAACCAGGTCATAGATGGTCTTTTGTTCTTTGGTAAATTTTCCATTCACCGGTATGGTGCGGGTAACATCCGCAGTATATCCGTGGTATTCTGCCCCCAGATCCATAAGAATCAATTCACCATCCTCAATTTCCGGTTTGTAGTTCTCGATATAATGCAGCACGCAACCATTATGCCCTGCACCCACAATGCTTGGATAGCCTTCATATTCCGCCCGGTATTTTTTAAAGATGAATTCATGGATGCCTTGTACTTCCGTTTCTGACATGCCCGGGCGAATGGCTTTCATCACCTCTATCTGACCGTAGCAGGAAATATCGATGGCTTTTCTAAGCAGATCTATTTCTGCATTGGTTTTGGTACCCCTTAATTGCCCCATGATCTGGTCCAGTGTTTTGACATCCAGGTTACTTGGTTCCGGTTCTATGGTCAATTCGTCCTGTTCATAATTAATTTTTTTCTTGAACTGGCTGACCAGGTCAAAGAGGTCTGCCGGGTCTTCTGTATCGCGATAATCATCATAAAAATCATAGAACAACACCCTGTCAAAGGCTAAAAAATCAAGGTTAAGGTCTTTAAAACCTGTACCTTTTATTGCCAGATTGATTTCCAGGGCTTCCATAACCTGCACTACATCCGGAACCGGACCGTCATAAAGGTTTTCCAACGCATTTTTGCTGTCTATAAAGATTAACTCATTGGTTTCTTTATTGTCAATTTCCTGGGTTTCTTTAAAAATCAGCAATACTGCATGCGGTTCTTTATAGCCGGTTAAGTAATAAAAGTTAGGATCCTGGTGGTATACGTAATTAACATCATTGGTACGATTTCTTACCGGGTTGGAGAAAAATGCTGCTACTGAATTTTCCGGCATGCCCTGTCTTAACAATTGCCTTCTTTCTTTATGAAATTCCGGGGACAAATAATCATTCTTGAAGTTATTCTGACAGTGAAGATCAATAAGATTGATCATATTAAAAAGAATGATTAAACCTAAATGCTTCATAAATACTTTTTTGATTAGTACAATATTTAAACCATACATTTTATTTGAACAAGAAAATATATGATTAGTTAACGGAGAAACCGTATATTATTTATTTTTCAGTTTTTCTATTTGTAAATATTTATTAAATCATATGTCACGTATTTTAGCATCTATTCTGTTTATTATTCCAATTGCGCTTCATTCACAGGATATTTCAGCCATGAAGTACAGGGAGTTAGGACCATACCGAGGCGGCAGGGTCACCTCAGTTGCAGGAACTGTGCTCGAACCGGGTACTTTTTATCTGGGGGCAACCGGTGCCGGTGTTTGGAAAACAACAGATTATGGGACCACCTGGAAAAATATTTCTGATGGTTTTTTTAGAACGCCATCTATTGGCGCCATCGCAGTTGCAGAAAATGATCCTAACATTGTTTACGTCGGTACCGGTTCGGATGGGCTGCGCAGCAATTTGATTGCCGGCAAAGGTGTCTACAAATCCATTGATGGGGGAGAGACCTGGGAACCTATTGGTTTGGAGAAAGCCGGTCAGATTGGAGCATTAAAAGTACATCCTCTTAATCATAACATCGTTTATGTGGCGGCCATCGGAAATGCATTTAGTAGTAATCCTGATCGGGGAATTTATAAAACATGGAATGGAGGGCAATCCTGGGAAAAGGTATTATACTTATCTGACAATGTTGGATTTTCTGATGTAGAGCTTATGCCAAGCAATCCGGAGATAATTTATGCCGGTGCCTGGAAAGCGGAAAGAAAGCCATGGACGATTATCAGTGGGGGAAATTTAAGTGAGGGTGGCATATATAGATCTGTTGATGGTGGAGAAAATTGGCAAAAGATAGACGAAGGGATGCCAAAACCACTAATAGGTAAGATTGATTTGACAGTTACACCAGCTGACTCCAGGATTGTTTACGCGTTGATTGAAGCGCCAGACACATTGGGAGGATTGTATAAATCTGTAGACCAGGGGCAGACGTTCAAACAGGTTTCTGACCACGAGGGTATACGAAAGCGGCCATTTTATTATACCAATATCAAAGCTGATCCTCAGAATCCTGATAAAATTTATGCTTTGGCCACCAGATACTTCCGATCTCTCAATGGAGGTGAAAAGTGGGAACAGATCAACTCACCCCATGGCGATAACCACGATATGTGGATCAATCCGGATAATCCTGACTTGTTTATCCAGGCCAATGATGGTGGCGTGAATGTAACCTTCAACGGTGGCAAAACATGGTCTACACAGTTTAATCAACCAACGGCAGAGATCTACCAGGTTGAGGTTGATGATCAGTACCCTTACTGGGTGTATGGCGGCCAACAGGACAACTACTCCACGATTGCTGTGCCCAGCAAAGCACCTTATGGCCTTCAAAAATCTGGCATTGGTTACATTATGAACACCGGCGGATGCGAAACCGGACCTGCAGTGCCCAAACCTGGCGATGCGGACGTTGTTTACTCCAATTGCAAAGGACGGTTTGGGGTCTATGATAAAAATACCGGAATAGAAAAGTCTTACTTTGTATGGGCGCAGTATATGTATGGCCATAATCCTAAAGAACTGAAATATCGGTTCCAGCGGGTTTCTCCCATTCATGTATCGCCCCATGATCCAAATACCATCTACCATTGCTCACAATATGTACATAAAACTACCGATGAGGGTGAAACATGGGAAACCATATCACCCGATCTGACTGCCTTCGAGACAGACAAGCAGGTAATATCCGGCAGCCCGATTACCCGGGATATCACCGGCGAGGAATTTTACAGCACCATTTATGCTATTCGAGAGTCCCCGATCGAGGAAGGTCTACTCTGGGTAGGGGCTAATGATGGACCGGTACATATCACCCAAGATGGAGGAGGAAACTGGAATGAGGTAACCCCCAAAATGCCAACAGGGGGGCGAGTGGATGCTGTAGAGCCCTCCAATCACGATCCGGCCAAAGCTTACATCAGCGTGCTCAGGTATCAATTGGGTGACCCAAAGCCATATATTTTTAAAACAGAAGATCATGGTAAAAATTGGAAATTGCTGACCACCGGAAATAATGGCATCCCTGCTGACTATCCGGTCCGTGTGATCAGGGAGGATCCAAAGCGGGAAGGATTACTATACGCGGGCACCGAATACGGATTATTTATATCATACGATGATGGAGAGAATTGGCAGGCTTTTCAGAACAATCTGCCCGTTACACCCATAACCGACATGAAAATTCACAGGGATGATTTGGTCCTGTCTACTATGGGTAGGGGATTCTGGGTGCTTGACAATATCTCAACCCTGAGACAAGCTGATCTGAAAAATATCACTGAGGTAACCTTGTTCAAGCCAAAAAATACAATCAGATATCGTTATCCCTCCGGTGCCATGAATAGCGAAACGCCATCTTATCCGCGGCCATCAGTGATCATTGATTATTATTTGACGGAAAAAGTGGATTCAACGATAGTATTGGAAATTATGGATGGGGAAGGTAAACTAGTGGCAAAGTTGACTAATGATTCCCTCGCCAATGACCGGAAGGAGGTGAATGTTGATATGAGCACCAATGAAGTAGAATACCTGGTCAACAATAAACTGACAGCTGATAAAGGATTAAACCGCTTCCATTGGGATATGACCTATCCCGGACCATGGCACGAGGAAAACGGGAGAAGATATCAAAGGGGAGGCTTGGTCCCTCCCGGTGAGTACCTGGTAAGGTTATCAGTAAATGAAAAATTATTAAGTCAATCCTTTAAACTTTTACTTGACCCAAGGGTAGAGCAGGTTGGTATTCAAGATGCTATCGATAAGCAAGTGGACTTGCAGTTAAAAGTTAAAGACCTCTTAAGCAAAGCTAGAAAAATGCAATACAAACTTGAGAAAACGGAAGATCCGGAACAGAAAGTAAGCGAGGCCATCGAATCATTGAAAACTAAAGAAGGCACTTATAGAAAGCCAAAATTAATTGATCAGATAGCTTATTTGTACAATATGCTGTTAGGAGCCGATCAGCTTCCAGGCCGCGATGCATACAAGCGATTCGAAGAATTGAAGGAACAGTTCGATCAACTGGAGGCATCCTTGTAATTTGTTTCACGATAAAAATGTAAGCCATGCGATTATTAGTAATTTTTATACTTACAATTCCAACCCTGGTATCTGCCGTTCATGCACAGGAAAGTAAAAGCCAAACGATTATTTCTTTTACTAAGGGAATGCAAAAGTTTGCAGGGTATTTTGACTTTTACTGGGACAATAATACCGGGAAGATTTTCCTTGAAGTGGACAAACTAAACACAGAATTTCTTTATGTGAATGCATTGGCAGCCGGCGTCGGATCAAATGATATCGGTTTGGATAGGGGACAGTTAGGGGATGAAAGCGTGGTTAAATTTGAACGGCATGGACCAAAGGTTTTGCTGGTAGAACCTAATCAGGATTACAGGGCAGTAAGTGATAATGTAGAGGAGGTGAGGTCTGTTAATGAGGCATTTGCTTCATCAATTCTTGCTGGGTTTTTGGTGGAAGTGGATGATGAGGATAGGCTGTTGATTGACATTACTGATTTTCTTATGAGGGATTCACATTTAATTTCACGGCGGTTAAAAGACCGAAAACAAGGTAACTATAAACCTGATCCTTTAAGGTCTTCTGTTTATATGCCGTCAACCATGAATTTCCCGGAAAATACTGATTTTGAGGCAATTCTGACATTTTCAGGTACACCGGAAGGCGATTGGATACGTTCGGTGGTGCCTAATCCACAGGCAGTTACCGTGAGGACACATCATTCATTTATTAAACTTCCGGATGATAATTATTCCCCAAGAACATTTGATCCACGATCCGGATTTAATTACATCGCCTACCAGGATTATGCAACACCTATCGATGAACCCTTGGTAAAACGTATGATCATAAGACATCGTCTGGAGAAAAAGAATCCCGATGCTGACATTAGCGAAGCGGTTGAACCCATCATTTATTATGTGGATCGGGGAGCACCTGAGCCGGTACGCTCTGCCTTAATTGAAGGGGCATCCTGGTGGAACCAGGCATTTGAAGCTGCCGGCTATAAAAATGCTTTCCGGGTAAAAGTACTACCGGAAGGTGTTCATCCTCTTGATGTTCGATACAATGTTATTCAATGGGTTCATCGCTCGACCAGAGGTTGGTCTTATGGTGCGTCAGTGATTGACCCCAGGACGGGGGAAATCATTAAAGGCCATGTAAGTTTGGGCTCACTAAGGGTCAGGCAGGATTTTTTGATTGCCACCGGGTTATTGAACCCTTATAAAAATAAAAACAGTTCTACCAGTCCCATGAAAGCGATGGCACTGGCCAGGCTGAGACAGTTATCAGCGCATGAGGTCGGACATACCATTGGGTTGTCCCATAACTTTACCGCCAGTTACAACAACCGTGCATCGGTGATGGATTATCCCCATCCTTATGTTCAAATGGATAAAAATGGTAATGTAGACCTGAGTGAAGCTTACGATGTAGGGATCGGGGGATGGGATCAGGTGACCATAAAATATGGTTACGGGCAATTTGAATCCGATAGAGAAGCAAAAAAGGTTTTGGATCAGGCTTTCCAGGATGGATTTAAATACATCACTGATCAGGATGCCCGCCCCATGGATGGCGCACATCCGTTAGCGCACCTTTGGGACAATGGGAAAGATGCTGTGGATGAATTGAACCGCATGATGGATATCCGTAGGAAGGTACTGGATGATTTTTCTGAAGCAGCCATTCGAAATGATATGCCTTATTCATCGATAGAAGAGGTGCTGGTACCCATGTATCTTTTTCATCGGTACCAGATAGAAGGCGCATCTAAACTTGTTGGTGGATTGGATTATAGTTACGCTCTTAAAGGAAGCGATACAGAAGCTTCAAGTTTTATAAAGCCCAAACAACAAATCAAAGCTATAGATGCATTGATTAGCACCATAATGCCGGAAGCTTTGAAATTGTCTGAAGATATTTTATTGAAAATACCACCCAAGGCCCATGGATATAGCAGAAGCAGGGAGACTTTTCCTTCAAACACCGGAATAGTATTTGATTATTTTTCAGCTATAAAAGTAGCCAGCAGTTTGCCTTTTTCCTTTCTGCTAAACCCCGGCCGCTGTAACCGCCTGGTAATGTTCAAAGCCAGGGATACTAAACAACCGGGGTTAAAGGTCATGATGGATAGACTAATTGAAAACACCTGGAACGCCCCTTCAGGGAATTCATCCGACCGGGAGACACAAAAAATTGTTGAGATGGTGTTAGTCGATCATTTAATGCAGTTATACGTTCACAAAGCTGCCATTCCACAGGTGAAAGCAAAATCCAGAAGCGCACTGATGGACATAGTATCCATAGCCAGAGACAAAGCAATTAATGATCCGACTTACTATGAGTATGCCATTGGACTGATCGAAGCGTTTATTGATGATCCTCAGGAATATGAAGTCCCGGAGCCATTGAAAGCCCCGGATGGTTCACCTATCGGATCATATAACTATTGTTCCGGAAATATTTATTAATTCTTATTTGGAGCTTATTTGATTTGAATGGCTCCAATACCTTCTTTCCATAGTTTTTTATTGTAATCGGGTATTGATGATTCTATGAATTCCTTCGCCCGGTTACTTAGTTTTTCCCACTGGGCGTCCAATATTTTTTTGCGATCAATGGAGGATTGGTTTACACTCGGTTTGCTGCTTTCTGTGGCGTTTATAAGAAACATATATTCTGCAGTAAACTTATTTTCGAAGTTTTCTACATCATCATAAGCCTTTGATTTGCGTTGTACCATTTCTTTATCCCACTCATCCAGTGATCTCACCAGTGATGTACCTTCCTTCTTTAATGTTTCATCTTTCAGTGGTTTGAGCACTCGCTTTAGTTGCTCCTGGGCAGCTTTTAGTTTGTTCACCATGTTATGCATCACCGTAACTCTCTGCTCCATATCTTCCATTATTTCATCATACTGCGCATATTGGGATGTAGGTATATCATAAAGTGGGTTATCAATGATCTTGCCTGAGACTTTAATGGTTTTTCCATTATATTTTAAATTGATACCGTATACTCCGGGGCTTGTTCTGTGGCCACGGTAATTAGCTTCAATGTAAACATTAGGAATGCCGGGCATTGTGGGATACCTCATATCCCAGACAAACCGGTTAAGTCCCTCTTCTTTGGAAAGTGTCGGTTCAGGAGGTGGTCCACCATCATATCTTTTGTAATCTTCATCCTTTACTGAAGTAAAGCTACGGATCAATTGACCATTATTATCCTTGATTTCCATGGTCACTTCTACTGAATCCCCAAGCTTTGGCAAATCATAATAGATAACCATCCCATTGGCAGGATTTATACCTGTATACGTTGAACTACCATCAAACGCCTTGGTGTCGCTCTGGTTTAGAGGGCTTCTCCAAAAGCCATAAGCCGCATCTTCGGGGACATATATTTTGGCAGTATTATCAGGTTTCTCATATTGAGCCAGCAGGTGGAGATCGTCCAGTATCCAGAAAGACCTTCCTGAGGTGGCTACCAATAAGTCACCCAAGTGTGCCATTAAGTCTGTGATGGGCGTTACGGGTAGGTTTAGTTGGAGGGGCTCCCATTTTTCCCCACCATTCCATGAAATATAAATTCCTGTTTCTGTGCCTGCATAAAGCAGGCCCTTACGGTCTTTATCTTCCCTGACCACCCGCGTATAAGCCCCATAAGGTATGCCCGCACTAATGTTTTGCCAGTTTTGGCCATGATTGGTGGTTTTATAAATGGCAGGGGTGTAATCATTGAATTTGTACCTGGTGGTGGCAATGTAAGCGGTGGCTGGGTCGTGAGGAGATATATCAATAGCGTTTATCAGGCTTTCCTGTAATCTTTTTGGTGTTACATCTTCCCAGTTTTCACCACCATCTTTGGTGATGTGCACCAAACCATCATCACTGCCTGTCCAGAAAACACCTTTCTCATGGGGTGATTCGATCATATAGCTGATGGTTCCGTAGTTTTCGGCACCCACTGCTTCGTTGGTGTTAGGCCCGCCGCCTTTTCCTTGTTTTTCATCAATATTTCTCGTTAAGTCAGGACTAACTTCCTCCCATGTTTTTCCCATGTCACGCGTTCTAAGCACTACTTGTGCGCAGTGGTAGAAGGTACCCGGTTCATGCTGGGACCAAATGATTGGCGCGTTCCAGTTGTAAAGGTACTTCATATCCCTTGCTGCCTTTCCGAGGTACTGGATAGGTGCGGCCATTATTGAGGTGCTGGCGTTGGCTTTGACATCCAGAACTTCTATGGTGCCCAGGTAGCTTCCACCCATCACATGCTTCGGGTCGTCAGGATCAAAAGCAAGGAAAGCACTTTCACCACCGGCTGAGGCAGACCAATCATGCCGGCTGATACCACCCATTCGGCGTGCAAAAGATAGATTGGCAATTTTAACTGTTGAATTATCCTGTTGACCACCATAAAGATTGTATGGAAACAGATTATCAGCATTTACACGATAGAATTGTGCCGTAGGCATGTTGGATTGAACAGACCAGGTATCCCCCTGGTTAAAAGAAATTGCTGCCCCGCCATCGTTGGCTATGACTATGTTTTTATTATTATTCGGATTGATCCACAAGTCATGGTAGTCACCATGCGTTCCGGAAAGCCTCTCCCAGGTATTTCCTCCATCGATTGATCGTAATGCAGGTGCACTAAGCACATAAACTGTATGCTCATCCTGAGGATCAGCAAAAACTTCAGTGTAATACCATGCCCTTTGGGTGAGACGATTGTCACCACTAATCATGTTCCAGTTTTTTCCACCATTGTTGGAGACAAATAGTCCGCCCTGATCTTTTTCGGTATCGCTTTCCATTAATAAATAAACTTTATCAGGGTTAGCCCGGCTAACGGCTATAGCTATTTTCCCTTTTTCTTCAGGTAAACCTTCTTCAATTTTATTCCAGGTTTCACCGTCGTCTGTACTTTTGTAAACGCCACTTCCGGGACCTCCGCTGATCACTTTCCATGGTTTGCGTTGGTGATGCCACATGCCGGCATAAAGAATGTTTGGGTAATTCATGTCCATGGATAGCTCACTACAGCCGGTAAGGTCGTTTACATAATGAACCTTTCGCCATGACTTACCGCCATCAGTCGATTTATAAATTCCTCGTTCTGTGTTTGGGCCGTAAAGTGCACCCTGGGCGGCTACAAATACCACATCAGGATTCTCAGGGTGGATCACGATCCTGGAGATATGTTGGGTTTTTTCTAAACCTATTTTTTCCCATGTTTTGCCGGCGTCCACTGATTTGTAGACTCCATCCCCATAAGAAGTTTGTACACCACGGGGCGCATGTTCACCCATTCCGCAATAGATGATGTGTGGGTGCGATTCTGATACAGCTATGGCTCCCACGGAACCTGTTTTGAAATACCCATCAGAGATATTTTCCCAACGTTGACCCGCATCGGTCGTTTTCCATAAGCCTCCTCCTGTTGTGCCCATGTAGTAAGTGAGGGGGTTATTGATTACACCTGAGGCTGTTACAGACCTGCCTCCCCTGAATGGGCCGATATTTCTGTATTTGACTGGTTTAAAATATTCTTCTGCTGTTTGTGCTAAGGTGAACAAAGCTGTAAATACTGCACAGCAAGTCAATAGAATGTGTTTACGCATGAGATAAATTATAATGATGAATTATAAAAGTAATAAAACTGAATGGAATTGGCTGTGCTATGGTTGAGTTAGAAGGTTAAGATCAGGAAATTTTATTGTAAGATTGTAGCAATAGTAATTTCATGTAAAAAATGATTTGTGATTGGATGTAATGATTTTAGTTATCCTATTTTAACATTTAACCGAAGAAAATATGCAGTATTATAAAATTTCTGCTTAATTAGGATAATAAGTATAGATAATTACAAATTTTATAACAAGTTTATTCTTGATTTCGAAATATTATACAGCTTTTTAAATTAATGAACTGGCTAGCTTTGCGGCACTGGTTTTCTAATGAGCCCTTCAATTCAGCTTCACATGACTGTATTTTAAAATGGCCACGAAAACAGAACCACCTATAGCGTTTCCAAGGGTTGTCCAAAATTGAAATTTTAAATAATCCATGCCATCGACCCGGTCGCCTTCCAACCAGCCGGCCAGCATCTCTATGGATCCTATAACACAGTGATGCAAACCTGCGATGCCAATGATAGATGTTATAAGGATGATTAGAATGATCCTGCTGGTGGTGTCTTGTGATGAGGTGACCAACCAACCAAGCAATCCCATCATCCAACCGGCAAGCATTGCACTCACCAATATGATATTCCATTCAACATTGACCAAATCATAGGCAAGTTGACCAAATATCTGGGTGTTGATAAAACCAACTTCAGGACCTAGATTAACCAGCAATAGACTAAAGAAAAATCCACCAATAATATTTCCGGCATATACTAAGCCCCATAGTACAAGTAGGTCTTTTAACTTCACAAAACCTTTTAATAAAGGTAATATAGCAAGGGCGGTATGTTCTGTGAATAATTCTGACCTGCCTATGATCACGAAAATGAAACCCAATGGATAACACAAGGCAATATAAAACTTAAAATAATCTGTGGAGATTTGATCACTATAAAAGGAAGCGATAGCCCCCATAAGTAAAACACTAAAACCAATTTCTAATCCTGCGGTGAATGCTGAGACAATTAGACTAACATTAGATCTGTTAAATTCTTTTAAGCTTGTGTCAATCTGTTCCTCCAGTATCTGTTGCACCTCTTTCGGCCTTGACATCTTCTTGGTCTCTTTATCTTCGACAACCTGAGTGATGTTAGATTTTTTAAATTTCTTTTTATTCACATCGTGTAAGTTAGTAGTAATAAGCCTTTAAGTAAAAAAAACAGAATTTGTCTGGGGTCATATTCAAGAGTTGTCTTAATAATTATTTATACATCTAGACAATACCAATCAAATTTGTAATATTCTGATTTTGTTGATGATTCCACTATCATTTAAATTCCCGCAATTGTACAGGTTTAGCACAACTATTACTTTATTTTTTATTGTCTGTCTACCAGTAAACTTGATATCTCTCCTTTTTCCGATAAGAGGATGGCTAAAGGCAGGGTGTTAGGAAATTGAGCTAAAATGATCATCATTACAGACATAACCGGCACCGATAGTATCATACCTAATACTCCCCAAATAAAACCACCAAACACCAGTGAAAATATGATCACTAAAGGGCTTAAATTTAAATATCTGCCCATCATCCGGGGTTCGATATAATTTGCCACCAAAGCCACCATAGCTTCTGTAGCCAGGAATACCCATAGAAATTTTAATGGATCCTCATATTGAAACATAGCAAACAGGGAGGGTAAAAAAACAGCCACAAAAGAACCTACATACGGTATGTAATTCCCTAGAAAAATAAAAAAAGCCCATAGAAATGGAAAGTCTACTTTCATCAGGATTAGCACGATAAAGCATAATACCGCGGTAATAAAATTTGTTAATGTTTTGGTGGTCAGATATCGTTTAACAGCAAAGCGGATTTTATCGAATACATCTGTGAAATCCTGCTGACTTTTTTTCGTAATAAACCCCTCAAGCTTTTTATTAAATACCCGCTGTTCAATAAGTAAAAAGATTATGTAAACGATGATAAGCACCATATTGCCTATAAAATTGGTAAGACCTGATAAAACGGAGGAGGCAATAGAGCTTAGATCACCTATTTTAAATTCTTTGGTTATCGATTCTAATATATTTTGAATACCAAGAAATGCTTTTAATTCATTGATGTACCTATTTGCCTG
Source organism: uncultured Roseivirgaceae bacterium (assembly GCA_964429655.1). Taxonomy (GTDB): domain Bacteria; phylum Bacteroidota; class Bacteroidia; order Cytophagales; family Cyclobacteriaceae; genus CAYSCZ01. The sequence continues at coordinate 13,151 of CAYSCZ010000022.1, read as the reverse complement.
ATTTTCATACTTAGCTGCCTGATTATTGATCTGATTAACATTTAAGATCAATAATTCTGTTATTCCACTAATTATTCCGATGACTATGAAAAAAGAAATGACTGCACTTACCCAGTAAGGGATTCGCTGCTTTCCAATCTTTATTTTTCTTATTAATGATAGCAGGGTGTCGATAATAAACCAAAATATAAGTGCTATCGCAAAAGGACGCAATATTGTTCTTAACCAATAAAGCAAGGCAAAGAAGGTCACCGAAATAATGATCCACGATACAATGCGTGTAATCTTTATTTTACTTGTCTCCTCTTGAATAGCCATCTAAATTTTTAGGTTTAGTTCAAAAATGCAGATTTTAAACAAGAACCAACACTGGTGTCTGCCCATACTGAATAGTATTTGTGGTAACACTTCTGTGAAAAAGACTGCCAAAAAAATTCCTGTCTCTTGGAACGACACCCAGGATATCAGGCCTGTTTAATTCAATATAGGAAGCAATGCCGCTGAATACATCTTTATTCACAACTGCCGTATTTTCGTGGTCAATATCTGATATTTCCTTATGAAAAGCGCTGTTTTTTATTTCATTTTCTAAATATTTTGGGTCTCCTTCTTTGAATACATACAAAACGTTAAGCTTGCACTTATGATCAGCGATCATTTGTTTGAAAAAATTCAAGGAGTGATTAGATATTTCTAAAGGGGAGAGATCGGAAGTTAATAATACCTGGTTTAGACCTTTGTACCGGGCATTCTCTGGAACAGTAAGTATCGGGATGGATATATTATTTATGATTTCAAGGGTATGACTGCCATCGGTTGACTTATCCAGCACATCTTTATTTCTGTGACCGGAAATGATAAGGTTTGGCTTATGTTTTTTAACTACATCGGGAATCAAATCAGAAATATTGCCACGTTCAAAAACAGATTCAACTTCAATGCTTTGCTTAAGCGAACTTTCAAGGTTTTGCAACTTATTTTGAAGTTTTTTGTTAAGTTCTTCGTTTTTCATTACCGGCATGGAAGGCACATTAGTATATGGTACTTGAGGCCTGTATGCGTAAAACAATAATAGACTATTATGTTTTTCCGGCCATTGTTTAACCATCTCAAAAGCGTAATTCACTGCATTATCAGATGGGTCCGTAAAGTCAGTAGCGACTAGTATCTTCATATTTGTTTATTTAAAGATAGTTTAAGGTTTATTGAGACTTACAAATTTCCTGTATCCGAAATTAAAAGATTTAACCCTCCTTTAAAAGATTTAACCCTCCTTTTAGGATATCTTATTAAATCAATCATCGATTAATTCAGCATCAGGATGAGTAGCTGGCCATAGTAGACTACTTACTTACTTACTCATGCTTTTATGAAAAAGGCACTGAAAGTAATTGCTATCCTTTGGTATCAATCCTAATATATCTGGTTGATTTTTTCAGCATACGGAATGGTTCCCTTAAACACTTCATTATTAATAACAATGTCATGGTTATGATTTATTTCTGATAATTGATTATTAATTTCGAAATAAAAATTCATTATTCTGATGAATCATGCGCTTCCTCGCTCAATATTTTGGAACTATTTACGCCATGTTATTTAAATCCTTATCTAACCAGTTATTAACTTCTTCATAATCAACAAAAACTTCTAGGTTCCTTACACCGAATTGCTTAACCCAGTATTCTATAAATTTCGCGTCTTCAGAATTTTGGTTTCGGTCAACCAGTACTGCTATCCTCTTTTTGGTAGGTAATACATCCCCTGTAATAGCAATTTTATAAACCAATTTAAATAGGTCTGCTTCTGTAAATTCGCAATCAACATTTCTGAGGTCGAAGAATATCTCACGACAATGTTCATACCGCTGCTCCGCACTTAATTCATTTAAGACCCTTATTGATTCACTTAAATTTACCTTTCCATTTGACTTAACAATGAAGATATTTTCTCCTTTGATGGTATATAACTCGCTTTTCATGTCTATTAACTTTTTCTGTCGAAGTAGGCATTCACTTTATTTTTTATGTTCTCCCATTGTTTTTTATCCCCATTAACCGCCTTTACCAGTTCTTTTATTTTAGATGTACCAAAGCTGGTTGCTTCTTTGATCCCTATTTTAGGGGGTAAAGACAGTTCCTCACTATTCACGATAGCGTCGATTATAAATGGTTTATTGGCCTGTTTGGCTTGTTCAACGGTCTGGAGAATGTTTTCAGCGTGTTCTACTTTTTTTCCCACACCGCCGTGCAGTTCTGCATACTGGGAAAAGTTAAAATTCTTTACTTCCAGTGCATCGAGGTTTGGGGCCAATCCGGCTTCTTCCATTTCTATTTTCACAAATCCAAGTTCTGAGTTGTTAAATACCAAAATTTTAATGGGTAGATTATATTCTGCTGCTGTAGAGAGGTCCTGCATACACATATTGAAAGCGCCATCACCTATAATTGCCCATACTTCTCTATCTGGGTACAATAGCTTCGCCCCTATAGCAGCCGGTAATCCAACAGCCATAGAACCGTGGTTAAATGAACCAATGATCCGTCGCCCGGAATGGAAATCCATTATATTGGTAGCCCAAATAGATAATGTGCCGGTATCTACAACGAAAATAGCATCATCGGCAGCAAGATCACTAACTGGGCATTCAACTTATTTGATAGCTCCAGCACTTCATCCCGGGCATCGCGGCAGCCAGCACCAGCTAATATGCCAATATCACGGGACTGGTCGATTAATTTGATAGCTTTATCTATACTTTCCTTTGAGGGAACAACGGACGATTCAGACCTGACCACGCTATTGATAATAATGTCATCGGTCAATTTCATGCCCGCAACGTCAGCAGGTAGCTCGATCCTACAGACAGCATTATAATTAATGGCTGACTTAATAGCTCTATAAATAATCCGTGGAGCTTCATTTGGTGTTCTTATGATGGCCTGATATGCACAAATATCATCAAAAATATTACTCAGATCTGCCTCCTGGTGGTAATTAGTGCTAAGCTGCGTGACAGGAACCTGTCCTGTGATAGCTACCACTGGTGATCGTTCTTTCTTAGCATTATAAAGGCCATTGATTAAATGAAGTGCTCCCGGTCCAACCGTACTGGCGCATACACCAAAATTACTACCAAGTTCACCTTGCGCAAAAGCAGCATAGGAGGCATTGCCTTCGTGTTTCATTTTGACCCATTAAATGGTATTCTGGTTGTTAATGGCGTTAGTCAATGGATTTAAGGCATCACCGGCGATTCCGAAAATATGCTTTATGCCTTCTTTTTCAAGTATTTTTAATAGTAAATGAGAGACATTCATAATTTGATAATTTAGTTGTATTAATTATTTGAGGCAATGGCTCATACTTAGCATAAGCGGATTTTAAAAAATTATTATAGTTCAAAAAAAGAAGAAGCCCTTACGAGCTTCTTCACACCATCAAACCATTCGAAATAAACAAATCGAACTAGGAGGACTGACCTGATTTATTTGCCTTATTGATTGCATCTTTTCCTTTTTCAGCTTGTTTATCAATAAATTCTTCAACGCTTTCTTTCCTCTCTTCTACCTTACTTCTCGCACGCTCAAGTATTTGATCGAGTTTGTGCTCCAGGCTATCAATACGATTATCTAAAGACCGCTTTCTGGCGTTGATATCTTTTTTGAGTTTCTTTTTAGTTTTTACACCTTTATCAGGGGCTGTTAGTAAGCCATAAGCCAGACCACCCAATAAACCAACGATTAAGGTTATGAAAATTTGTAATGCTTTCATGATATTATATTTTTAATATTTTAAAATTTTTACTTGAAAATTCTAGCAAAAGATTATTCACCGCTTGAAAAAGCTGTCATCATCCAGTGGTTCTTTTCTGTTTTCTTTATGAAACTTTTAATCATATCTTCTGTACCACTATCACCATTCTCAATGGATACATCTAATGCCCTGTACATGTATTCTACAAGTATTTCATAATCTTTAATAATTTCTTTCACCATTTCATGAGCAGAAAGGTTTGTCTCCGCTTCCTGTATTTCGGCTGTATTAAAAAAATCAGACAGGTTACTTATTGGTGTCTGACCGAATACCCTAATACGTTCTGCCAGATCATCTACAGCAACCATGGTATCATTATATTGAATTTCGAACTGTTCATGAATATCAAAAAAATCTGATCCTTTAACATTCCAATGAAAATTTCTTAATTTTTGATAGTGAAGACTAAAGTTTGCGATTAACTTATTTAAAGCGTCAACCAGCTCGGCAGTTTCCAGTTTTGAGAAACCAAGCTTTGCATAAGGTTTCCTCTTTTTTGTTTGTGAAGGATCTTTACTGGTAATAATTGGTTTTTGTTCTTTTACGTCGTTATTCATAGTTTCAATTTGTTTCTCTAATTTTGTGCGAATACTATACCAACGATAAAAAATGCATCCATAATAGTGTTTAGGACACTTTCAACACCATATGTGTAGGTTTATACCCAAAATGTTGTAGAATATTTTCTACTAATATTTCAAATTTTTGTATTCAGGGTTCTTGATAGATTTTACATATTTCTTCGGGTTTAGTACCAAACCATATAATTCCTATGATGAAAGAAGCCGCACCCATAAAAACCGGGGGTTTCATCATTTTGGGCCATCGTGTAAAAAAATCTCTGAGATTTCAGATGATCTATTCAAAATATCTTTCGTGCGGTTTTGTTATTAACCCAGATTTGTCATTGGAATTTTGTCATGAAGGGTTAAAGCCCATAAAATCAGGCACTTAGGTCGAGGAGGCATAGCATCGCTATGGTGACGAGCCAATAACATGTTAAGTGTCTGGTTTGAAGTGATTTAACCAGGTAATAGAAAGTCTAATGACAATTCTGGGATTAACTAAAGCAAATAAAATCAAAAGAAACAGGTTCACTTGCGAGCATTCATTGATAGTTGGGAGACTCTATTAAAAGCACTTACTCAAAATTATCTTCTTTTTATGCAATTCCTGTGAAATATTTTCCACTGGTAAATCAGTTTTGTGTAATAGTAACCTCAATAATTTCTATCAAATCAGTGTTTTTCGCATGATATCTACAGAGGCATAAATATTGAATTACATGTGATAGAAATTTTAGGATCAAAATTTATTATTATGAAAACTAAACTAAATCTCTTTACAGGATTCGTAAGATGGACATTAGCCATCTTTGTTCTATTATCATCATTTTCAGTAATAGCTCAAGATAAAAGTTATGATGAGATTGAAAAAATACAGGACAGGATTGAGTCCTTATATTTAGAAGTATATGATATAATGGAAGTGTATCCTAAAGCCACTTATAAGTATGTTTATGATGATGGTGTGGTATCAGAAGTTGCGATATCAGGTATTCCGGTAAATGAAGATAAAAAACGTCTGGAAGTACACCTCATCGATATTGAAAATTTAAGAGAATCAATTGAAAACGTAGCTAACCGTGTAGGGGTTTTTTATTCTGCAGAAACAGAACCACAACCTAAAGTCGGTTATGAGGATTTTTACGATGAATTATTAAATGATATAGAATACCCAGATGAAGCAGAAAATAGCGGCATAGAAGGTGTTGTTTATGTTAAATTCATTGTCGATTCTGATGGAACCATAGATAATGTAATTGCAACTGAAAACCTGGAAACTGGAGTGAAGTGGGTCTTAGACGAAACGAAGGATGAAGCTAAAGAAGCTGTCAAAAACACATCAGGTGAGTGGGTACCAGCAAAAGTTGCAGGATACCCGGTATCTCACTGGGTTGTTTTACCTGTACAATTCAAAATTGAGAGCCCATATTTTGCTCCGATATTCTAAAACAAGCTGTTTTGAATAACTTCAAATAAAGCCTAGGTTAATTATTGGTTCAGATAATAATTAAAGACATTAAATTTTACCTGAACCTATTTTCTTCATTCCATTATCATTTTTTCATTGAAACACTACACAAATCTTTTGAAAAGGTCATTCAACATGCTAATATCCCAGTACTCTCGGTATCACACGAATCAAATTTTCAATTAAAGAACATATTGATAGTCACAGATTTAAGTCAAGAAGTTCCTAGTGAATTATTTGCCCTTGCAAAGTACTTTCAACAAGCTGGAGGAGTCATTCACTTCGTCAATGTCATAAACAAAGAAGTAATCAAGGAACAGGAAGTCATTAACAAATCCTGGGACTTGCAAGGAATTATGATATCGAAAACTATGAGATCCATGTGCTGTTTGGTGAAGATGAAGCTGATGAAATAATAAAAAGGGCTAAAAGGTCAAACACTGATGTGATTTTGATAAAAACTTACAAGCGTTCACAGTGCTGGTCGATGTTAATAGATAGTCTGGCTGAAAATGTTTTGAGGGAGTCAAACCAGCCGGTATTAGTAGAACGGGTTGAATTAAACAATGCTTACGATTTTTAATAAGTGGGGAAAATCCTCATATTAAAATTATTAAATACAATTTTTATGACTAATCAAATCAATCAAATTTTAGCTCCGGTTAATTTCGATGAAGTTTCAATGAATGCATTAAACTATGCATTGGACGTCGCTCATTCATTTAAAGCTAAAATTGTGCTTCTTCATGCCTTTAGTCCTGAAGCCCAGATGGTTCCCACCAACCAGTTTGTGCCAGGGACCAGTTTACAACCGGATCCTGTTAATAACCAGTTTCCTTTAAATGAAATAACCAAGCAAAAGCTGGAAAAACTAGTTAACGAGATAGAAGGCTTCTCAAACATTGATTATGAATTACTTCATTTGCCAGGCATAATTACTGAAACCATTAAAGAGGTTACAGCTCAACGGGATATTGATCTTACGGTTATCGGTACTAAAGGCGCAAGTGGATTGAAAGAAATATTTGTTGGTACTACGGCTGATAGAATAACAAGGAAGGTTGATACCCCCATTATGGTCATCCCTCAATCTGCAGATTACCAACCGCTTACTGAGATTAATGTTGCCCTGGACTTTAGTGATATTGGTGAAAATCCTGATTTTGATTTTTTGATCAACCTCGCTAAAAGCAACGAAGCAACTTTGAATATATTCAATGTCATACAGGATGAGGAATTAGATACTGATGAGCACCTTATCATGCTGAAGAATACATTAAAAGATATCCGGTACAGCTTTAGCACGGTCCTCAGTAAAAATATTGAAAAGGGAATATTTGCATTTCAGGAAGAGACTGGAGGAAATCTGATGGTAATTTTTTATAAAGAACATAAGTTTTTTGATCGAATGATCAATCAGAACATTACCCAGGAACTTGTATTCCATTCAAACGTTCCACTATTAGTAATAAAATAGATAGTTATGACAATAAATAAAAATGACATCATACACGATAAAAAAAACGCGTGTTTTACCGTGGAAGCAGAGGGAGGCGATGCTTACCTTTCTTATGAAAATGGCAATGGTAAAACCTTGGATTTTCATCATACCTTCGTGCCAAAGGAGGCAAGAGGAAAGGGCATAGCCTCAATGATTGTGGAAAAGGCTATAAATTTCGTAGAAGATAATGGGTACTATGTGCAACCATCATGTCCATTCGTAAAGGATTTTGTAAAGCATAATCCTGAATACGAGGAGATTATTAAAAGCAACACGCTATAGCAGACCTCAGATAGTACATAACTTATTCCGGACGAGGCACTACTTCATAACATATTAATCAGTTCTCCCTGAGGGCAAGAAGTAGTTTTGCCTTGTTTTATTACATTAGAAATATAGTATCAGATATTGACAAGGTCTAATTTTATGAATTTATGATATCAGTAGCTATCACACTGATCATGTTTGGTATTGGCTCGAATATTACCGTGAATGATTTTAAGAGGGTATTTTTAAATCCAAAAGCTATACTTGTCGGGTTAGCCCTTCAAATGATACTACTACCAATGACCGGATTCTTAATTGCTTTCCTATGGCCAATAGCTCCGTTATATAAGGTGGGTTTAGTACTTATTGCTGCTTGCCCGGGAGGAACAGCTTCTAACCTTGTGACGCACCTCTCTGATGGGAGGGTGGCCCTGTCCATTTCACTGACGGCATTTAACAGCTTTCTCATATTAATTTCCATACCCTTAATCATGAGCTTCTCTTCGATGTTTTTTTTGGGACAATCTGCCGATGTTTCACTCTCATTTTTAAACATATTAAAAGAGATAAGCGCAACAGTTGTATTGCCTGTTGGTGTTGGAATGACAATCAGACATTTCTTTCCGCAATTCTCAAAGCGGCTGAGAAAACCGATGAAATATATACTTCCGGCAATTCTGATAGCTGTATTTTTTTATGTACTTTTTGATCAGCAAAGCGGAGGTTCACGGATATCCTGGAGTGATTGGCATTTGGTTTTACCTACGCTTCTTTTAAACATAAGCACCATATTTGCCGGGTTCATGATTGCTGGTCTTACAGGTATTAATCATAAAGGAAAATATACCATTGCTATTGAGATGGGTCTTCAAAACAGCGCCCTGGCAATTTTTATTGCAGAGCAACTACTTGATAATTCCGCTGTATCAGCTATAGCTGTCATCTACAGCAGTTTCTCATTTTTCACTACCTGGGGCATTGCGTATTTGATGAAAAAACACTTTGACAAAGTTTCGGGAACAAGGGGCAGATTTTCTACACTCTTTAATTAACCGAGGAAAATTTAGCCCTTACAACCATCCGGGATATCTATTTCACTGTTCTCATCGCACGCTAGTGGTTTTGGAACAGTTTTAGCCTATACATTAATAAAACCCTTCTAATGAAAGTATTAAAAAACGAGATATTGCTTATTTATAATTCAAATGATTTGGTAGAAAAAAGGGCTTTAGCATATGCGAAGACCTTACAACACCATTTTGTAAAAGTGTTGGATATCAGCAAAGAACAACTTACAGGTACTCAGATAGAACTACTGGCAGAAAAACTAAATAGCCGTGTAGAGGACCTGGTTGATAAAGAATCAGAAACCTATCATAAAATGTATTTTAATACTGAGTTTGATGAGGATGGTGCGGTAAAGGCACTCTTTAAGAATCCTGAATTAATGAAAACACCAATAGTAGTATATCAGGATCGTGCTGATTTTGTGAAATCCTCCTATGATTTTGTCAAACAGGATATGGATGATAAGGAAGTGGTAGCAAACAGCGTGAATCCAGAAGAAACAAAAAAGGATAAATAATGAAACAATTTAATAAATATAAACCAATGCGGATCATCCCAATCATATTCATATTACTTGGAATAATGAGCCTGGTTGGGTGTTCATCGAAAGAAAAAAATACAAATAATCAACAAACAGATAAAATTATGGATGAGAAAAGAAATGAAATTAAACAACAGGTAGATTCATTAGCCAGAAAAACAGATCGTCAGATTGAAGACCTGGAGAAAAAAATGGCTGAATCTTCCGAAGATGTAAAACAACAACTGGCCGCAGCAATAACTAAAATCCGTCAGGAAAGGAAAGATCTATTTGAGATAGTGACCAATATAGGCAATGCTTCTGAAAAAGAAATCGAGGAGATGAAGAAAAAGACCGATCAAATGGCTAAAAATCTAAAAACACAAATAGATTCACTTTCATCAAAGCTTAAGGAAACAATAAGCGGTATCTAAGGAATTATAACATGCACTTCTGAAAACCTCCGGAATAGCTTTCGGAGGTTTTTTTATAAAGCCGCGACAAATAAAAGTACTTTCTGTGGGGAAGAGTATACAATATTGCTGTAGTTGTTGCTTTCCTACACATACAAAAAACCCGGAAACACTATTATAAGCTGGATAATTAACTCTAAAATGTACCAGACCAGACTGGCATAAATTTTCTGAGTAAAAAGGTAAAATATAATTAAATACGAATAAAAAATTTTTAAAATCTTAATATTTAGTTCTTATGAATAGGAAAAAAAATAATTCATTAATGATAATGCTTTTGACGGCATGGTTATTAGCCGGTTGCCAAAATGGAATTACCAACTCCTCATCTGATAGTTCCAATCCACCAAAGGATGCGGAAGAAATTAATTCTTTAAAGGATATTTCAGACTCTGATATCACCGCATGGATAGACAAGGAATTTATGATAAAGGATGAAGTTGATTGGAATGACATTGATGTTAACACTGTGGATGGTGTGGTTTCACTATCCGGAGAAGTTGACAATATTTTACAGGAAGACAGGGCCGTAAAAATCGCCAGTATGGTAAAAGGCGTCCGCTCTGTAATTAATCACATAGAAGTAGAGAAAACTAATATTTCTGACGCTCAACTCCATGATAACATCAATACAGAATTATTATTGGATCCTGCAACGGAATCTTATGAGGTACAGGCTGATGTTGATAACGGACATGTAACCCTCACTGGTGAGGTAGAATCATGGCAAGAAAAGCAGCTGGTAGAAAAGGTTGTAAAACAGGTAAATGGTGTCAGGTCTGTTGACAATAAAGTTTACTTTAATTATAAATCAGACAGATTGGACAGTGAGATCAAAGCAGAGATAGAAAAAACTTTGCATTGGGATGTTCATGTCGATGATGCTTTAGTCAATGTAAAAGTAGAGGATGGCAAGGTCACACTAACGGGAACTGTAGCCAGTTCAAGTGAAAAAGTACAGGCAGAGACCAATGCTTATGTGTCAGGCGTTGAATCTGTCGATGCCAGCAATTTAGAAGTGAAAATCTGGGCGAGAGACAAAGAACTCAGAAAATCAAAATATACAGTAAAACCTGATACGGAAATTAAAGAAGCAATACAAGATGCTTTCCTTTATGATCCCCGGATTTATTCATTCAAGCCAGAAGTAAATGTTGATGACGGTCACGTGACGCTGACAGGAACGGTAAGTAACCTGAAAGCTAAAAATGTTGCTGGAATGACCGCCAAAAATACAGTTGGTGTATGGAGTGTAGATAACCTTCTAAAGGTAAGAGGAACAGAGATGCCTACTTCCAATACAATCAAGCAATATATTGAAGACGCAATCGATAGAAATCCATATTTAAGGGAAGATGCTATTTCAGTTTTTGCGGATAATGAAACGGTAACATTATCCGGTGAAGTGGATAACTACTTCGAAAAGTATGAAGCTGCTGATATAGCATCAAAAGTACTTGGTGTTAAAAGTGTAAATAATAATTTAAAAGCAGCAGCAACTTCTACACCATATGTTTTTGATTACGACCATTTGTATTATTATCCATATGGCGATCAATATGCTTACAATTACAGTCCTTTAAAAACTGATTTTGAAATCAAAAGAGACATAAAAAACCAAATATGGTGGTCACCTTATGTGAATAATTCAGATGTGGATATTGCCGTTGATGATGGTATGGCAATACTTACTGGCAAAGTCGATAGCTGGACGGAATATTTCAATGCAGAACAAAACGCTTATGATGGAGGCGCTTTGGATGTTGACAATAATTTAGTTGTACAAAGAAATTAGACTTATAATTTATATCTTGGCTAGCAAGATTAATAGCCTCTCTTAATGGGAGGCTTTTGCTTGTTTTTCATTAATTTAATAGTGATAAAAAAAATCATCTATGACTACCATCATAAAAGAAATCGAAAATATGTCGGACAGCGAAGTCCACATTGCTATTGATTACACACAAAAAGCGCAATTTAAGTGGAAGGAAGTATCAATAGATAAAAGAATTCACCAAATAATTAAGTTGGCGGAAGAATTAGATAAAAATAAAGAACACTATGCTACCATCATCACTCAGGATATGGGTAAGGTCTACAAAGAAAGCATCGCCGAGATTGCGAAGTGTATCAAGCTTTGCAAATATTATGCTTCCAATAGCCCGGATTTTCTGGCAGATCAGATAATCGAAACAGAAGCTTCTAAGAGTTATGTATCATACCAGCCCTTAGGAGTTATTCTGGGTATAATGCCTTGGAATTTCCCTTTTTGGCAGGTGTTTAGATATGCCATCCCTACATTGGTAGCCGGTAACGGGTGTCTCCTAAAACATGCAAGTAATGTTTCTAATTGTGCACTCGAGCTTGATTTCCTATTTAAAAAAGCCGGATTTCCAATTCATCTGTTTAAGTCACTATTCATATCCACAGCACAGGTTAATGCAGTTATTGAAAACCAAATTGTAAAAGCGGTAACCCTCACAGGTAGTATAAAAGCCGGAAGAGCTGTGGCAAAAAAGGCAGGTGAAATGCTGAAAAAAACGGTAATGGAGTTGGGTGGAAGTGATCCTTATATCATTTTAGAAGATGCTGACCTGGATCATGCGGTAGAAAAATGTGTGAAAGGCCGTTTGATCAATAGTGGTCAGAGTTGCATAGCAGCTAAACGGTTTGTAGTTGTAGAATCTGTAAAAAAAGAATTCACAGATAAGGTAGTTGCTGCCATGACTGATAAAATAATGGGTGATCCACTATCAAATCCTGATTTAGGGCCTATGGCAAGAACAGACTTACGCGACGAAGTAAACCACCAGGTTTCAGAAAGTATAAAAAAAGGCGCTAAGCTGCTTACGGGAGGAGATATACCCAATATGGAAGGTGCTTTCTATCCTGCTACCGTACTGGATAATGTTGGTCCGGGGATGCCTGCTTATGAAGAGGAAATATTCGGACCGGTAGCGTCTATTATCACTGCAAAAGATGAAGAAGATGCCATTCGAATAGCCAATGACACCTCCTTCGGGTTAGGTGCAGCTGTATTTACTTCAAATATTGAAAATGGAATGGAAATTGCAGAATCCAAACTTGAAGCCGGCAACTGTTTTGTAAATGAATTGGTTCACTCAGATCCCCGCTTACCCTTTGGAGGTATAAAGGAAAGTGGTTTTGGACGAGAGTTAGGTTCATTGGGCATAAAAGAATTTGTAAATGCTAAAACAGTGTATGTGAGATAAACAGATAATGTTATTGCGTCAGAAAATATTATTTATCTCCTAATTTATTTGAGACCGGATGGTAATTACCAGATCAACGCTGACGTCTGCCAAGTCGGCAATTTCTTCAATGGTTAGTTTTTTCTTTGTTAAAGCTTTTTTTATTATGATTATTTTCTCCCTCTCAATACCTTTTTCAATTCCCCTTTCAATTCCCCTTTCAATTCCTTTATTGTACAGGTAATCGGTTTCTATGTCAT
>CAYSCZ010000021.1:0-45116 GCA_964429655.1 uncultured Roseivirgaceae bacterium | reverse complement strand
CCTAAGTGCCTTATTTTTTGGGCTTTAACCCTTCATGACAAAATTCCAATGACAAATCTGGGATAATATAACCTCCACCATTTCCGGTAAAAACACTATTGATATCAGCACACTAAAAAAAATACGGGCTGTTTTAGGTGAGGTATATGTTTTAAAAAGTGTTCAAACTCTTCCTGGTGTAACTTAGGTGGGAGAGGTATACAACGGGTTTAACGTAAGGGACGGCAGCGTAGATCAAAACCTAATTCTTCTGGATGAAGCTCCTATTTTTAATCCATCGCATGTATTTGGTTTTTTCTCTATTTTTAATTCAGATTTTATTAATAAAGTGAACTTTTACGGGGGAGGAATTTCTGCTAACTGCGGTAGAAGACTACTATTGAATATTTGAGTAATAATGCCACATCACCACTCCTATGCTGACAGATATGTTTAGGGAATGCTTGGTTCCTCCTTGTGGTATTTCCACACATCGTTCAGCCTTTTTTAGGTACTCATCTGAAACCCCAAAAACTTCATTTCCAAACACAAAACAATACATCATCGATTTCTCCGGTTTAAAATCAATTAACCAGGTCCGCTGATCTACCTGCTCAATGGGTATGATCTCATAATGATTGGCAATCAGGTAGGCTATAGCTTCCTGGTTAGTCTCGAAGTGTTTCCAGTCGACAGATTCTGTTGACCCCAATGCTGTTTTGTTGATTTCACGGTGCGGAGGCTGGGCAGTAATGCCTGTGAGGATAACCATTTCAGCAAGGAAAGCATCTGCTATGCGAAAAGCTGAGCCCACATTGTTCATACTTCTCACATTGTCCAGCAGGATGATAACGTTATTTTTTATAAGCTTTTTAAAATCCTCTATGGAAGGTCTTTCCAATTCTTCATTTCTAAGCTTTCTCATCAAATTTCGACTTCATATTGGTTAATATTGTATTAATCGTATAGGTAGAGATTCTGTAAAAATGGATGAGAAAAACTAAAAAATCAAAACCTTCTGAAACACCTTTGATGAAGCAGTACAACGCCATCAAAGGGAAATATCCGGGTACCTTGTTACTGTTTAGGGTAGGGGATTTTTACGAGACCTTTAGAGAGGATGCGGTGAAAGCTGCTAAAATCTTAGACATTGTGCTCACCAAACGTGCTAATGGTGCTGCATCGCACATAGAATTGGCTGGCTTTCCGCATCATGCTTTAGATTCCTATTTGCCGAAACTTGTAAGGGCGGGCAATAGGGTGGCCATATGTGATCAACTAGAGGATCCAAAGCAAGTAAAAGGTATTGTGAAGCGCGGCGTAACAGAACTAGTCACCCCGGGACTTTCGCTGCATGACCATGTGCTGGACCAATCCAAAAATAACTACCTGTGCTCCCTGCACTTTTCCAGGCAAACCACAGGCATAGCCTTGCTTGACCTTTCAACCGGTGAGTTTATGGTCTCCCATGGTGGCCAAGACTATATCGACAAGCTCTTAGTTAACTTCAAACCATCTGAGATTATTTATGCTAAGCCTTATCGAGACCATTTCCAAAGCCGGTACCATGACGATTACAGTACTTTCTGCTTAGAGGAATGGATCTACAGTTTGGATTATGGCTATGACAAACTGATTCATCATTTCAACACCTCCAACTTAAAAGGTTTCGGTATTGACGAAATGGCAGAAGCAATCATAGCCGCAGGGGCTATATTGTTTTACCTCGAAGATACGGAACATAACCGCCTTAGTCACATCTCCTCTATTGCCCGGATTGAAAATGAAAGATATGTTTGGTTGGACCGTTTCACCATTCGGAACCTTGAACTATTGGAACCCCAGCAAGGCGATGGCACTTCTTTCCTGGATGTAATGGACAACACCAACACACCCATGGGTGCCCGGCAACTTAGAAAATGGGTGGTGATGCCACTGAAGGAATCTGAATTTATCGAAGAAAGGCTTAACATCGTTGAATCATTTTTTAGGGATGAACCTCTAAGAAAGGCCATCGGTGATCATTTAAAATCAATAGGGGACCTGGAAAGACTGGTATCAAAAATTGCTACCTCCAGAATTAACCCAAGAGAATTTATTCAACTGAATAAAAACCTGTCGATTAGTAAACCTATAAAAACCCTGTTGGCTGCCTCATCCAATGAAGGATTGCAAAAACTGGCAGACCGCCTCAACCCCTGTGAAAAACTCATTGACCAGATAGAGAAAAAAGTAAAACCAGAGCCGCCTATTGTTACCAACCTGGGTGGGATCATCAAAGACGGTGTGGATGAAGAACTTGACGAGCTCAGAAAAATTGCTTATTCCGGTAAAGATTATCTCATTCAGATACAACAAAGAGAAATAGAGCGTACGGGAATATACTCTCTGAAAATAGCTTACAATAAAGTGTTTGGCTACTACCTGGAAGTAACCAATGTACATAAAGACAAAGTGCCTCAGGATTGGATCAGGAAACAAACACTGGTCAATGCCGAGAGATACATCACGGATGAACTGAAGCAATACGAAGATAAGATATTAAAAGCCGAAGATGAGATCGTGCTCATTGAACACCGGCTGTACCATGAGTTGGTAGCATTTTCGCAGGATTATATAGAGCCCCTCCAACAAAATGCCAGGATCATTGCTGCACTGGATTGTTACTTATGCTTCGCAAATAACGCCCTGCAATGTGGATACATAAAACCGGAACTCTCTGCCAAAAAGCACATTACCATTAAGGAAGGCAGACACCCGGTGATCGAAAAAATGCTGCCCCCCGGGGAGAAATACATTCCTAATGACATATATCTGGATAATGAAAAACAACAGCTTTTAGTAATTACAGGACCCAATATGGCCGGTAAATCAGCCTTGCTCCGTCAAACTGCATTGATCGTTTTAATGGCCCAAATGGGATCTTTCGTGCCGGCTGCCTTTGCCGAGGTCGGTGTTGTGGATAAAATATTTACAAGGGTAGGTGCGTCTGATAACCTATCCAAAGGTGAATCCACTTTTATGGTAGAGATGACAGAAACAGCCAGCATCTTAAACAACCTCAGTGACGATAGCTTGTTGATCATGGACGAGATCGGGCGCGGCACCAGTACCTATGACGGGATATCAATCGCCTGGTCAATCATTGAGTACCTGCATAACCACCATAAGTTTAGACCTAAAACCCTATTTGCCACCCACTATCATGAGCTGAACCAACTAACCAACCAGCTTACCAGGGTGAAGAATTTTAACGTAGCAGTGAAAGAATTAAATGATAAGGTCATCTTCCTCAGAAAACTCAAAGAAGGAGGCAGTGAGCACAGTTTTGGGATCCATGTAGCCAAGATGGCCGGGATGCCCAATGAAATAGTAATCCGGGCCAATGAAATCCTCGGTCAACTGGGAAAAGATAACATCGGGAAAAATGAAATAGATATGGAAAAAATACCGGTCCAAAGCGTTCAAATGAGCCTGTTCGAATCTGATCCTAAGTTTGAAAAAATCTTAAGCATCCTTAAAAGCACAGATGTTAACACCATTTCTCCGGTAGAAGCGCTACTAAAACTCAATGAAATAAAAACAATATTGAAGGGTTCTTAAACCCAGATTTGTCATTGGAATTTTGTCATGAAGGGTTAAAGCCCAAAAAATCAGGCACTTAGGTCGAGGAGGCATAGCATCGCTATGGTGACGAGCCAATAACATGTTAAGTGTATGATTTGAAGTGATTTAACCATGTAATAAAAAGTCTAATGACAATTCTGGGTTAAAACTATCTATTCTTTCTTACAATTAGAGGAAGCGTAAGCAAAGTTGAAGGTTGGATGGTGATGAATATTGATCAGGGTAATGTTTCCTGCCAAAGTACAATCGGCCTGACTAAGTGCTATTGAAGATTTTACGCTCGTTCACATTCTATAAAAAAAACTGCCAATTAATAGGATTAAAATGATATTTTAAAGTATTTGATCGTTTTCCAGGGTATCCAACAATGTTTTCACGAGTTTTTTTTCCAGGCCGCTTCGGATGTAGATGATAGGATTATGACGCAATCCTTTGGTTACAGACAAGATAATTTTATTATTATAGAATAATTCTTCTGTTGCCCGGTCAAACAAGTACAATTCAAATAAGCCGCCATCTGGGTCAAAAATTTCCTTTTGTACCAGAAGCATAATAGCATTTGCATTTGAGTTATTTGCTTTCTTTTTTAGCGCTTCATTGTATGTTAATTCCTGATATCCTGCATAGATGCTCTCAACAGAAATATTCCTTCGCTCAAACTGCTTTTTTAGTTCATTCTGTACTTTTTTAGAATATTTTAGTGATTTAGTATCATCTACTATTCTTAAAATGGCATAAATGCTTTTGATAGGCTTGTTATATTCAATCAAACGGGTAGAATCAACCTGCGGAAAACAATTGAGTGAGATCAAAAAGAAGGTGATAAGGTGAAAGGGATTTTTCATAGTATTTATCGATTTCAAATTGCAGAATTATGCGACAAAAACAATACAATTATAATTTATTCCCTTTTTTCGACTGAATCTTTCAAATGGATTTAATCCAGGATGGTCTCAACGTCTGATCTGGAAAGTGATTTAAAAAAATTTTCTTCTGTTTTTACGAGGCTGGTAACCAATGATTTTTTTCTCTGCTGGAGGGTTAATATTTTTTCTTCAACGGTATTTCTTGTTATAAACTTATAGGTGAAGACCTGGTTTTTTTGTCCGATTCGATGTGCCCTGTCGACGGCCTGAGCTTCAATGGCTGGGTTCCACCATGGGTCAAGTATAAATACATAGTCTGCTTTGGTTAAATTAATGCCCATTCCTCCTGCTTTTAGCGAGATGAGGAAAATTTTTATTTTATCATTATTCTGAAAATCATTGATAAGCTCCATTCTATTTTTACTCGATCCATCCAGGTATTTAAATTTTACTCCGGCAAGATTAAGATATTTTGCTACAATACTTAGATGTTTTACAAACTGGCTGAAAACCAACAGGTTATGATCTTCTACCAACGCATTATTGATCATGTGGATCACATCCTCGATCTTCCCTGATGAGCCTCCGTAATTTTCATCTACCATTAAAGGGTGATTAGCTATTTGCCGGAGCTTCGTAAGTCCTTGCAGTAGCATGAAGTGGGCGTTATTTATGCCATCATTTTCTATTTGCTCAAGTATTTTGTTCCTGAACGATGATTTTACCTCCTCATAAATTTCGTTTTGTTCCTCCGTCATATTGCAATACTGTATAGATTCTATTTTTTCCGGCAGTTCGGTTACTACTTGTCTCTTTTCTCTTCGGAGGATAAACGGTTTTATAGATTTGTTCAGTTTTTCTACAGCCTCTTCATCCTTATTTTTCTCAAT
This sequence comes from uncultured Roseivirgaceae bacterium, assembly GCA_964429655.1. Lineage (GTDB taxonomy): Bacteria > Bacteroidota > Bacteroidia > Cytophagales > Cyclobacteriaceae > CAYSCZ01. The sequence goes on along the minus strand of CAYSCZ010000021.1, from coordinate 39,754 downwards.
AGGATTGAGGAAATGGTTCTTAAAATAGCTTTGACTCCCCAATAATCCGGGATTAACGAATGAAATCTGAGACCATAGGTCCATGGTGCTGTTTTCTACCGGTGTTCCGGTCAGCACAAGTTTTCTTTTGGATTTAAGTTTTCTGACTGTTTTTGAAATATTGGAGGAGGGATTTTTAATCACCTGGGCTTCATCCAGGATTATGTAATTGAAATAAAATCCTTTGAATAATTCCTGATCAACCCTGGTAATTCCATAGGAGGTTAAAACAAGGTCATAATTTGCGAACAATGAAGAATCTTTCTTGCGATATGAGCCAACATAAACCAAAACTTTTAGATCAGGTGTGAATTTTTTTGCTTCCATCTCCCAGTTATAAATGAGCGAGGTTGGCATAATGAGCAAGCTTGTGGTGTTTGGGTTTTCATCTTTCTCTCCCTGAAGAAGCGCCAGGGTCTGGATGGTTTTCCCTAATCCCATATCATCTGCAAGGCAGCCACCAAAATTGTAGTCTTTTAAAAACGATAACCAATTGTATCCGGCTTTTTGATAGGGTCGTAGCTCACCTTTAAATTTTGGGGAGATGGATGCTTCCTTTATATCTGTGAAATCCTTCAAATTCTGAAGCTTCCGGCTCAGTGATACCTTAGCGAGGTTGTTTTTTCTAAGGTCATCCACAAGCATTAAGTGATGTTTCTTTAGTTTAAGGTTTTCTGACTTTTCGTTTGCTTCTGAGAAATTAAAAAGCTCAGAATATTCAGTAAACCATGATTCGGGGATTACAGCTACTTCTCCGTTAGGTAGTGCGATCTCATGCTTTTTGGCGAGTATTTGTTTTCTTAAAGTTTTAAAGGTGATTTCATAAGGGCCAAATTTTATGACTGCATTAATGTCAAACCAATCGATCTCTTCATTTACTTTAATAGATATCGAAGATTTTCCGATAAAGTACTTCTTATCTTTTATTTTACCTTGCTGTAGGTTTATACCCTTCTCAATTAGTCTTTCTTTGTGATTTGATATCCATTCAAAAGCCTTTGATTTAGGCAGGGAGGTATAGGCATTTTTTAAATTGAGCGCCAGTTCTCTAAGGAAGGACAGGTATTCTCTTTCCTTTTCCACATCTCTAATGATCCGGTAAAAAGTATAGTTATTCCCATCTTGCTCTACTTTTACATTTAAGTTTGAAAGTCTGTCTGCCTTAAAGCGGTAGTCACCGTATTGAAAGAATAATTCCAGCAAAATTTTATCTTCAACGTATTCTGATGTATCTACATCAAATAATTGGGGATTACCTGTATTTCCCCGTATTTCAGAAATATTAAGGATAGCGCAAGGATTTACTTTTTTTGTTTTTATGTCAAACCCTTTTGCATAAACGTCAAATGAACTAACAAGCTGGGGGATAAATTTTCTATAATAGGTATCTTCTATTTTTTTGGGTATTACAATAAACTTTTTATTCAGGAAAGGTTTGATTTTATTCCCTTCTATTTTTTTTTGAAAGGTAAACAGCTTGCTGTCAACTATCATCCATGCGGGACTATTGCAGATCACCAGGCTGTTTTTATATTGAAAATCCAGCTTTTCGCCATGTAATTTGATTGTAGGAAAGTAATGTGTGTTATCTTCATTTTTCCGAAAGTGAAACAACACCGAGGCCTGTTCTTTCAAGACATCTATTTTTTTCCAGGCTGGGAATCCATCATTGCCCATTTCAAAGACGTACTTATCTCCAATGAGTGAAAGCACCTCTGCCCTCCTGATCTCAAGAAACCTTTGAATTTCATCCTGAACCAACTTATTACCCTTCTCCTTATGGTAGACTTTCATTAAAAACTCATAACTCTTCAGGTTTTTATCACCAAATTTTTGAGCGATGTATTCGATGTGCATTTCATCAGTCAGTGAAATGATCTGAAAATCTTTTTCATCAAGCCTGGATTGAAACTCTATGGCATTTTTTGAGGATATATTTTGGTTTGATAAAGTCATTTTACCATTTTGATCCAGTTGCATCACATAAGGATCAAATAAGAACCCTAGATACTCATGCTGATAAATCGAATAAATTATCTGAAATGGACTTGTCGGGGATACTTTCATACCAATTACCTAAAAAGCAATCTGAAAAGTATTAAAAAATATTTTAAAAAAGTTATTGATAAAATAAAGCTATTATTAAATCCCAGAGAAGTTGTTTAAAGTTGTTGCAGGTCAAATTCTTTAGAAGCAGCAATGGCCGGTTTCCAAGAAGAAAAAATTGTTATTACCACCACAATTACAGATGTGATGAGAATGTCAAAAACCTCAATTTTTACTGGATAGGCATCCACCACAGCTGTTTCCATACCCATGGAAACAAAACCAAATGTATCCTGAAGATAAGTTATCGCCAACCCCAATGATATTCCCAATAATGCACCGCTTAATGCTATGATAGACCCTTCTGCTATAAATATATTTCTTATCAAACCATTTGTGGCACCTTGGGTATACAGGACGGCAATATCTCTTTTTTTATCGATTACCAGCATAGTAAGGCTAAAAAAGATGTTAATCGAACCGATTGCTAAAACCAGGACAAAAATAATGGTGACTACAAGTTTTTCGATATTAAGGATCTTGTAAAAGTCTGCATGCTGTTCTTTATTATCTTTTATTTGAAATTCATCTCCTAGAGTGGTTTTTAGATTGTTTTTTAATGTACCAACAGAATAATTATCCTTAATATCCAGTTCCAGGGATGTGCGCTTACCCTTGTAATTGAAAAGTGATTCGGCATATTTCAGCGGCACTATTATATAGTTTTCATCGTAGTTCTTTTCTATAGCGAAAATTCCACCGGGTAAGATATACTGAACGCTGAATAACTTACTGGGGTCTGTCAATCCGGGTCTTATATTATCCGGATAGTGTGTTTGTAATGAATAAAATTCATTCCTTAAGCTTATGCCTAATTGGTATTGCACACCCCGACCAATTATAGCATGTATTTTATTTTCCTTATAAAAATCCAATGACCCCTCTACCAATGCTTCTTTCATTCTACCTTGCTCAATAAAGTTATCACTCACACCTTTCATCCTAAATACTGACTGCGATTCATTGTATTTTACTAGTACATTATCTTCAATCACCTCGGTTATGGATTCGACACCCTTAACGTCCAAAACTTTGCCTAATAATTGCTCACTCACTTCAAATGATTTACCATTAGTTGAGGTAATCTGAATGGGGGCATCAAATGATCCATACAAGGTGGTAAGGAGGTTTTCAAGTCCATTAAACACAGAAAGAACAATTACCAGCGTCATCGTTCCAACAGTCACTAGTGCCATTGAAATGATTGAAATAACGTTAATGAAGTTTTTTTTCTTTCTTGACAGAAAATATCTTCTGGCAATAAAAAATGATAAATTCATAGCTATTCTTTTTCTTCAGAAGGGATATCCAGATTATCTATAATTTTTTCTATCCTTCTTGCATTATCTTCTGTTTCATCATTGTAAAATATTAATTCGGGTATTTTCCGCACTTGTTTACCTATTTTATTGCCCAATAGCTTTCTAATTTCAGATTTTCTTTCTTCTAATCCTTCAATGAGTGCTTTTTTATCATTGACCATAAAGAGGCTTAAATAAATTTTTGAGATACTTAAGTCAGGGCTCATCTTAACCTGGGTGATAGTGACGAATGCATCACCAAAAAAGCTTCTACCATTTTTATGAAAGATATCGCTCAAATCTTTCTGTATAAGTTTCGCGAATTTCAATTGTCTGTTGCTATCCATTCTTTTCTTTGTATTTATCTTTCAACATTATTTTCCCAGATAACAAAATTAGCACTTGTTAACCATTTTCAAGATAAATGATCCTTATCGAATACTATTAGCATTAGGATTACTTATTGTCATACGGCTTCCTTTCTTAATAAACGGTATTCCTGTTTCTGATGAAGAAATAAAATGGCTTACGTTAGGTGAGTCATTAAATCAACCAGGTGTGGTGATGTATCTGGATGTTTGGGACAACACTGCGCCCCTGGCTTCCTGGGTTTACTATCTTTTAAATTTTTTATTTGGCAAGAGTAGCCTTTCATTACAATTAGCCTCAATTCTTTTCATCACTATCCAGATAAGCATTTTTAATACCCTTCTTATAAAGAACCGTGCTTATAAAGAAAATACTTACATCCCCTCATTAATATTTATAATCCTATCCAATCTACATACTGACTTTATGACGCTATCGCCTCAGTTAATGGGAATAACGTTCGTACTGTTTTCTCTAAACTACCTTTTTAAAAGGATTGATGAAGTGGCAAGAGATGAAATATTTCTTTATGCGGGGTATAACCTTGGTTTAGCTTCACTATTCTATTTGCCTTATACAATATTTCTTATTTTTTTCATTTTCATATTGATTATTTACACCTCTGTAATTCCAAGAAGACTATTGCTGTTAACTTTTGGCTTCATCCTGCTTCATGTAATCATCATTTTCTATTATTATTTTAAAAACTCACTGGGCATATACATAGAATTTTTCTTTAGTTCACTTTACCATCTCAACAGCGACGTTTTAGAAGATTACTCATCCTTAATCATATTTTCTATTTTCCCGCTTCTGTTGTTGCTGGTTTCAACCGCTAAAATCATCTTATTTATGAGTTACGCAAATTTTCAGGTTAAGCTCCAATACGCGTTGTTCTTTTTTTTATTGTTCGGGATTGTTACAATGTTCATGGCAAAAGATTCAGGATTCCATAAGTTGATTTTTATAATACCATGTATAGCTTTTTTCTTAACGCATTGGGTCCTGAGTATAAAAAAAAGTGTGCAGGGGGAATTGGCAGTTATTATGCTGTTAACGGGTACAATTTTATCCTCCGTCTATTTTGATAATAATACTGATAATAATACTGAATGGGGTATCGTTCACTCATCCATCACAGTTTTAGGTGACAACATTGGTTTGTATCATGAAAATTCTTTGGCAGGGCCATTTTTAAATTGGGATATTACCAGGTACAAAATGTCTCAATTTAATTACAAGAACCGAATGTCTATCTTGGTTTATCATTTATTTGATTCAGAGCCGGAATACGTCATATTGATTGATGAGGACATAGGTAAAATTACCCGGAGGATGCCTTTTCGCGAGTATTACAAGCCTACTACAGATGAAAATGTGTTAAAATATGATCCTCACTAACAATTGATCTTATTAACCCTTCTTTGATGCCTTCCACCTTCAAACGCTGTATTTAAAAATTTCAAAGCCATCTTTTCCACATAATGACAGGCTGTGAACCTGCCGGCAAAGCAAATTACATTGGCGTTGTTATGTTTTCTTGCTAGTTCAGCCAGTTCAGTGTTCCAACACAGGGCGGCTCTAATGCCACTGTGTTTATTAGCGGTCATTGCGACACCATTCCCGGTACCACAGATTAGTATACCATATAAGCTATCTCCCTGTGCCAAGGATTCACATAATGGATGAACAAAATCAGGATAGTCTACGCTATCATTTTTGTATGGGCCAAAGTCATTGATATGATATCCTTGTTGTGTAAGGAAAGATTTTAATTTCTCTTTATGTTCAAAGCCGGCGTGGTCTCCACCGATTGCTATGGTACTTTTCATTTTTTTATTGATTCAAGATATTTTTTCTCTTCCAAAGCTTCTTTTCTCTCGATTCTTTTGGCAATCAATATACTTACTTCATATAAAGTTATCAATGGAATAGCAATCAACACCTGGCTAAAAGGGTCAGGAGGGGTTAACATTGCGCCTAAAATTAAAATTACAACAATGGCATGTTTGCGATACTCTTTCATTAAAGCTGACGAGGTAATCCCTGCTTTTGTCAAAAAATATGTAACTATTGGTAATTGAAAAAGAATACCACAGGCTAAAACCAGTGTGATCACTGTCGATACGTAAGATATAATATCAAATTCATTGAGTATGGATGGATCCAACTGATAGTTTGCCAAAAAATTAATAGAGATGGGTGTTACAATGTAGTATCCAAAAAGAACCCCCAGGATAAAAAGAAAGCTAACATAAAAAACTGCACCTCGCGTTGCTTTTCTTTCTTTGGGATATAAACCTGGCTTTATAAAGCGCCATATTTCCCAGAAAGCATATGGGAAAGCGCAAATTATTCCGATAACGAAAGAAGACGTAATATGCATTGAAAACTGACCGGTTACCTGTCGACTTTGTATGATAAATGGCAACTTTTCAATACATAACACTTTAGAGTTAATCAGATCAGCAATGTGGCATAAAGCTTGAAAGGTCCAAAAGTCAGGCCGTGAGGGCCCTAAAATTAAGATATGAAAAAAGAAACCTTTCGCCACGAAAGCTATAATAGAAAAAACAATAATTGCTGCCAATGATCTTACCAAGTGCCATCTAAGCTCTTCCAAATGGTCAAGAAATGACATTTCTTTCTGATCTGAAAGCTGATCTAAAGGTGCGGCCATGTAGTGGTTCTTAAATCTGTTAGATTTTATTGTTCAACCTTGAAAGTTTCCTTAAATAATGGGAATGAACGCATCCATCTGTTCACTTCCTCCTTGATCTCATTTATGATGTTATCATTTTCATGATTTTTCAATGCATTATCTATCAAGTCTGCGACTTTAACCATATCCTCCTCCGTCAATCCTCTGGTGGTCACCGCTGCTGTACCAAGTCGCATTCCTGAGGTTATGAATGGAGACTTATCATCATAAGGAACCATATTTTTATTTATGGTAATATCCGCTTTAATTAAAGCAGATTCTGCGTCCTTGCCCGTTAGACTTTTCGATCGCAAATCGATCAGCATCAAGTGATTGTCGGTACCATTTGATATTACCTTATAACCTTTATTCACAAAGGCTTCTGCCATGACTGCCGCGTTTTTTTTCACCTGCACGATGTAATCAAAATATTCATCGCTTAAAGCTTCGCCAAAACCTACCGCTTTTGCAGCAATAATATGCTCCAGAGGTCCACCCTGAGTTCCGGGAAAAACACCTGAGTCCAGTAATCCTGACATTTTTCTAAGTTTCCCTTTAGAGTTTTTAATACCTAATGGGTTCTCAAAATCCTCTCGCATCATGATTACACCACCGCGTGCACCCCTTAATGTTTTGTGGGTGGTTGATGTCACAATGTGACAATATTCCAGTGGGTCATTCAATAACCCTCTGGCTATAAGTCCTGATGGATGTGATATATCTGCCAATAATAAGGCACCTGATTCATCCGCAATATCCCTGAATAATTTATAGTCCCAGTCTCTGCTATAGGCTGATGCACCGCAAATAATTAATTTGGGTTTTTCTTTTCGTGCAACGGATCTTAGCTGATCATAATCTACCAACCCTTCTTTTTCAGTGACGCCATAAAAAATTGGTTGGTACAACTTGCCTGAGAAGTTTACGGTTGAGCCATGCGTTAAGTGTCCGCCATGAGATAAGTCAAATCCCAGTATTTTGTCACCGGGCTTCAATATTGCCAGCATTACGGCAGCATTTGCCTGTGCCCCTGAATGAGGCTGAACATTTACCCAACCCGCACCAAAAAGTTCCTTTAATCTTTCCCTTGCTAAATCTTCTACCTGATCTACCACCTCGCAACCTCCATAATATCTTTTATATGGCAAACCCTCTGCATATTTATTTGTAAGTACCGACCCCGCAGCTTCCAGTACTTGAGGAGAGGCAAAATTTTCAGATGCTATTAATTCTATTCCTCTGACCTGCCTGCTTTTTTCTTCATTGATTAGTTCAAATACCTTATTATCTCTATCCATAATCCTTTTTTATAAATTCCAAATTTAGAAGAACGTATTTTCAAAACCTAATAACCCAACTCAACTGTGAAGAGCAATTGTTATTCGAAAGAATTAATTTATAAATTGAGACGATTATTTTGGATATTAGATGCAATTAGAAGAATTAAGAAATAAGATTGACGCACTGGACGATAACATACTCCAACTCTTAAATGAAAGGATGGAGCATGTTAAAAGCATTGGAAAGATTAAAGCAGATAATAAGACTGCGGTCTATCGCCCGGAGAGGGAACAGAAAATAATAGACCGGTTAACAGGAAAAAGCCAGGGTTTGCTGAAGCGGTCAGCTATTGAAGCAATTTTTCTTGAAATTTTTGCTGTTAGTCGTAACCTGGAGCTACCTGAAAAGATTGCCTATCTTGGCCCGGTAGGAAGCTTTACACACCAGGCTGCTGAATCAAGATATGGAGCGATGAGTGAATATGTCCCTTTAGGATCAATAAATGCAGTTTTTGAGACAATCAACACTGAAAGGGCAAAATTTGGTGTGGTACCCATAGAAAATAACCAGGAGGGTGTTGTACAGGAAACCATTGATCTTTTAGGTGAATATGATCTAAACATAGTGGCGGAAATACCTATGCCCATACATTTTGCATTTGCTTCATTATCCGACAGCATCAGAGACATAAAAAAGATATACTCCAAGGATATAGCATTCAGACAGTGCAAAAAATTTATTTCAGATTTATTTGCGGACAACGTCAAACTGATTCCGGTGAATTCAACCTCCAAAGCCTGTGAATTAGCCTTAAAAGAGCAGGATAGCGCAGCCATAGCTGCTCACATTGCAGCTCAATTAAACCGATTACCCATCTTATTTGATAATATTGAAGATTCAGACCAAAACCACACTAGATTTTTAATTCTCAGCAAGGATTTTAAAAATCAAATTTCGGGGACAGATAAAACATCAATACTTGCCAGATTACCGGATAAGCCTGGTGCATTGGCTGATTTTTTAGAACAATTTCACAAATATGGCATCAACTTGTGTAAAGTTGAGAGCAGGCCTGCCAAGATGGGTACAGACTTTAAGTATAAATTCTATATTGACTTCGATGATCATTTCGATAATGAAAAGGTGCAGAAAGCTATTGGGCCTTATCTTGAAAGTGTAAAATGGCTGGGAAGTTACCTGAAATTATGTTGATCATTGGTAGTTAAGGTATTTTTCCCATTTTTCAACCACACCGCTGAAATCTGCAGGTAAATCGGAATCAAATTGGATATATTTCTGCGTTCCAGGATGAATGAATCCAATAGACTTTGCGTGAAGTGCTTGTCTTGGCAATATTTTAAAACAGTTTTCCACGAATTGTTTGTACTTTGAGAAAGCCATTCCTTTTAATATCTTGTCGCCGCCGTATACTGAATCATTAAATAACGGATGTCCAATATACTTCATATGTGCCCGTATTTGATGAGTCCTTCCGGTCTCGAGGTTGCATTTCACTAAACTTACATAGCGCAGGTTCTTTAAGGTCTCAAAATGTGTCACTGCCCTTTTGCCTGTATCCCTTTCCTCATAAACAACAGTCACTCGTCTGTCAGCCTCACTTCTGCCAAGGTTTTTGTTGATGGTGCCTTTTTGAGGGTCTGGTTCCCCCCAAACAAGCGCATAGTAGGTTCTTTCAATGCTGTGTTTCATGAATTGGTTCGCAAGATGCACGATTGCATCTTCTGTCTTAGCAACTACCAATAAACCAGATGTATCTTTATCAATTCTATGAACTAAACCCGGGCGACCTTCATTATTTGGTAATACGGGAAGTTGTCGGAAATGCCAGGCAAGTGCATTCACTAATGTCCCTGTCCAGTTTTGGTAGGCAGGATGAACCACCATGCCAGCTGGTTTATTGACAATTATTAATTCTTCGTCTTCATAAACAATATCGATTGGAATATTTTCAGGAACGACGATATCGTCCCGTGGAGGCTCTGGCAATGATACGGTTATTATATCCCCTGGCTGAACTTTGTAATTCGGCTTAACAGGTTCCCCATAGACTAGAATAAAATCGTTTCTTACAGCTGCCTGAATTTTACTTCTGCTGGCATTTTTAAGCCGATCCATCAAGAAACGATCAATCCTTAACGGTTCCTGATTAGGATCCACAGTAAACCTATGGTGTTCATATAATAATTCCTCTACAACCTCAGATTCAATCAAGCTCATTTACTTTACAATCATTTTGTCAAAATTCATAAAGCTAATCAAAAAGAACATAATTAGAATTAAAAAGGACCAATGTCAATTTTCAAGTTACCTTCACCATTAATAAAAATTAACGACACAAAGCTAAAAGAACGTCATATAAAATTATTTATAAAGCGTGATGATCTAATTCATTCAGAAATATCTGGCAATAAATGGAGAAAACTGAAATTCAATCTTGCCAATGCAATAGATAACGAGTATCGGACATTGTTAACTTTTGGAGGGGCATATTCAAACCACTTATTAGCTGTAGCTTCTGCAGCAGACTACTTTAAGTTGAAATCAGTTGGCGTGGTCAGAGGGGATGAGTTAAATGCTCAAAGTAATCCAACATTAAAGAGGTGTTATGAATTGGGGATGAAAATAATCTCCATCTCCAGGAAGGATTACAAGAAAAAGGAAGAAGAAAGAACCATTACATTTTTTCAGAATAAATTTCCGGAAGCATACCTTATTCCGGAAGGCGGACACAACCAATGGGGGGCAAAAGGATGTGAAGAGATAATAGATGAGATAAAGATACCATATGATTATATTATTACCGCTGTAGGCACTGGCACAACTTTAGCCGGGCTTGTTAACAATACCGCAAAAAACAAACAATTGCTCGGCATAACCGTGTTAAAAGGGGAAAAATATCTGGAAGGTATGATTGATGAATTAACAACTGTGAAAAAAGGTTCGTGGCGATTAATTCATGATTACCACTTTGGTGGATACGGAAGATTCAATGATTCACTAATACAATTTATCAATAAATACAAAGCGGAACATAGCATTCAATTAGATCCAATTTACACCGGAAAAGCACTCTTTGGTGTTTATGATTTGATCGAGCAGGGGTATTTTCCATCAGAAAGTAAAATAATCTACCTTCACACCGGTGGAATATTTGGCATAAAAGGATTTAATGAACGATATGGCGAGTTGATAAGATAAATTTTACTTTTAAACAATAAACTTTTATCGATGCCGGAATTACCGGAAGTTACTATATTCAATAAATTCTTTGATGAAACTGCTTTAGGCCGGCGTATTCAAAAAATTAAGATCAACTCCTCCAAGATCGTTAGGTATCAGGATGAATTGTTCACCAAAGATTTAGTTGGAAATACATTGGTAACCTCCAAAAGGGTAGGTAAAAACTTATTCATAGGCCTCAGTAACGGTAAATTCATGGTTGTACATTTTGGGATGACCGGCGCCTGGGACATCTTCCAGGAAAATGCTGATGAGCCTAAATATTCCCAGGTCATCTTTTTCCTGGACAACGGTTTGCGTTTGGTATACCTGTCAAAACGTAAGTTTGGATTTCTTGAGATTACCGAAAATATACCCGATTATCTGTCGGCAAAGAAAATAGGAAAAGATGCACTGGAAATTTCTTTTGAAGAATTTAAAGCCATTTTTAAAGGCAAGAAAGCTGTAAAGTCCAGACTAATGGAGCAGGACAAAATCTCCGGAATTGGCAATTGGGTTTCTGATGAAATATTATATCAAAGTCAAATCCATCCTGAGACATCGATATCTAACCTCGAGGAAAAGGATATAAATACCCTTTTTGAAAAGCTACATGAGGTGTTAAGTATAGCCATAGAAGGTGAGGCGAATCATGATACATTTCCCAAATATTTTTTAACACATAATAGAATGGAAGGAGGCATTTGTTTTTACACCGGTAAAAACATAAAAAGAATCGTGGTAGGGGGTAGAGGGACTTACTTATCAACCACCTGGCAGCATAAGAAATAACGTTTATCCATTTTTGCTGGCGTTGAATAGTTTTTGCTTTTCTTCTTTGGTAAGGCTTTCATATCCTGATTGTGAGATTTTATCCAATATGGCATCAATTTCTTCCTGCTCAGTTTTAGCTGCTTTTTTTTCTTTTCTTGTCGAATAAGGGTTTTTTGATGGGGTCTTAGACCGGTGTGTAACTTTGATTTTCGGCTGTCGAACAAAAAAACTTTTTATATAATTCAAAAAATTGATGATCGGTTCTCCCCAATCACTCCCTCGTCTTAATTGGGTGATAAATAGATAGCCGATCAAAGCTCCTGCCAAATGCGCCAGCTCACCACCTGCATTGCTACCAATAGTTTGCGAAAATGACAGAAGCACATAGAAAAACGCAATGTATTTGATCTTCACCGGACCAATTAGTAGTAGATAAAAGGTATAATTGGGCATAAAAGTAGCGGCACCTACCACAATTGCATAAACACCTGCTGAGGCTCCGAGCATCAACGACCCTGGTATTCGGGTTTGATAGAAAGGTATCAGGTTGTACATTAACATATAAAATAACCCGCCGGCCAATCCGCCCAAAATATACAAACTCACTGCCCGATCATTTCCAAGATATTCAACAATGAGCTTTCCGAACCAATACAGAAAAAGCATATTGAAGATGATATGGAAAAATCCTTCATGGGTGAAGAAATAGGTAAAAATAGTCCAGGGCTGGGTAATAAACTCATTCAGAGAAGCAGGAAGCATTAGTTTAGTTATAATAAAGCTATAAACATCTTCAAATCCTGATAGGATCATTAAAACCCTCAACACGATCAGACTGATAAAAATAATCAGGTTGATAAGTATTATCTGCATCAAACCGTTATCGGGTTTATTCCAGGCGTTTTTAAAATCGTCAAGAATGCTATTCATAATTTAATTGAGTCTATTTGAGTTCTGTCTCCAGTATTTTATGAGTACAAAAGCGATGATCATTCCACCCAAATGTGCAAAGTGTGCAACATTATCTCCGGGCATTCTTGAAAACTCAGCATATAGTTCAAAAAGTCCATAGAACAAAACTAAATATTTTGCTTTTATTGGAATAGGAGGAAAGAGCAGTAATAGTTCCATATTTGGAAAGAGCATGCCAAAAGCCATCAATATTCCAAAAACGGCACCTGATGCTCCAACCATGGGGATATTACATAGATCATTGTAAATCTCGTTTACTATGGCCACCGACTGATCTATGTATTGGGAATTTTCAGGGTATTCGTAAAAATCATCGCTGTAGTCTGCTAATCCATTCAGGTTAAAGCCTTGCGACCGATGTTCGAGAATAAATAAATTGAAATTGTCGGGATTAGGGTTGTTCAGGAATGCCTGTCTGTCCTTTTCCAACTGTCTCTTTTCAATAAAATCTACCGCCCCAAATAAAATTCCTGCGCCTATGCCTGTTATCAGATAAAAGGTCAGAAATTTTTTGCCGCCCCATAGTCTTTCCAGAATAGGGCCAAAAATGAATACTGCAAACATGTTGCCCAACAGATGCCCAAACCCACCATGTATCCACATATAGGTTACAAATTGATAAGGGGCAAACTTTTGGGCAAAAATATATCTCAGTCCAAAAAGGTCTATAAAGTTTATTGGGATGAAGCTTTGGAGAAAAAATATACCAACATTAATTAGCAGTATATTTTTAACCATTGGGGTCAATCTAAACATCAAGTACGGTTTAAGAACAAACTTTTTATCTTATCTAAACTAAACAGTATAAATATTGGTTGACCGTCGGCTGTGTAATTTGGCTGTTGACAGGCAAAAAGTTTATCGATAATCTCATCCATCGCTTCGGTATTGAGTTTTTCATTCCATTGGATGGCACATTTTTTTGCAAGCGATCTTGCAAGGTTATCGGAAACGTCCAGTTTTAAGGCGGATTGATTGTATTTATATTGCTCAATTAATTCTTCAAATATATTTTTTTCAGCGCTTTTATTTAAGTCAGATGGTATACCATTCAAGACAATGCTTATTTCACCTATCCGCTCAAAATCAAAACCCAAAGCTTTAATTTCCTCTTGCATATCCATGATCAATAAAATATCAGAGGGGTTGAATTCAATGCTTTGAGGAAAAAGGCACTGCTGGGTTAATACCGCTTTATTTTTTAAATTGTCGAAATACTTTTCATAAAGAATTCTTTCATGTGCCAGTCTTTGATCAATAATCATCATTCCAGACTTCACCTGCCTTATGATATACTGCCCATGGAGTTGAAAAGGTGACTTTTTCTCCTTACTGGTTTCCTTGTGGCTGTTAGTATTAAAATCACTTTGAAAAGTTATGCTTTCCTGATAATCTTGAGGTTTTGGCCTGGATTCTTTTTCTGCTATTCGGTAGAGATCTTCCCAATGAGATAATTGATTTTTTTGCTCAGCAGGTAAACCGATTGCTTTGGTTGGGATGTCACGCTCCAGCTTGTTGGTATGACCCTCAAAATTTGTATCTATATCAAAATCAAGTGATGGTGTTATGTTAAACTTGCCCAATGCCTGTCTAACAGCGGCTTTTATGATACCATAAATCGTTCGCTCATCTTTGAACTTTATTTCTGTTTTTGTGGGATGAATGTTCACATCAATGTCCTGCGGATCTATATCGATGAATAAACAATAAAATGGGAAATGCTCTCTCCCAATAAGTGCTTCATAGGCGTTTAGTACAGCATGATTCAAATAATTATTTTTAATGAACCGGTTGTTGACAAAGAAAAATTGCTCGCCCCTGGTCCTTTTGGCAAATTCAGGCCTGCCCACATAACCATGCACTTTCAAGTGTTGGGTGTCTTCCAAACAGGGGACCAGTTGCCCTTTATAATTATTACCAAATAATCCAACTATTCTTCCACTCAAGTTACCTTGAGTGAGGCTATGGGCAACCAAATCATTTTGATAAAGCGAAAATGCTATTTCAGGATGTGCCAGTGCCAGTCGGGTAAACTGATCTGTTATGTGTTTCAATTCAACAGGGTTGGTCTTCAAAAAATTTTTCCTGGCTGGGACATTATAAAATAAATTCTTGATAGACAAGCACGTACCCCTTTCTGTGACAGTATGTTCCTGTTTTACAACTTTAGACCCCTCTATTCGAATGAATATGCCTAATTCGCTATCCGGGACTTTTGTTTTCAGCTCCACCTGGGCTATTGCTGCAATTGAAGCCAGGGCTTCCCCACGAAAACCTTTGGTTTTGATTTTAAATAAATCCTCTGATACTTTGATTTTACTGGTAGCATGTCTTTCAAAACACATTCTCGCATCAGTTTCAGACATCCCATGACCATCATCAATTACCTGCACCTTCTTTTTCCCGGCTTCATCTACAATCACGGTGATGTTTTTAGCGCCGGCGTCTATGCTGTTTTCAACTAATTCTTTTACCACTGATGCTGGCCGCTGGACTACCTCCCCCGCTGCTATTTGATTGGCAAGTGAGTCCGGCATTAAATGGATCAAATCCCTCATTCCTTTTCTTTCTTCCTGAATATATTTCTTAACCTAAGCACAAAATAGATGGGAATTATTATTAGAAAGAAATTAAATACAACATTTCCATAAAATAACCATCCTATAAATGTAGCCATCAAACCGACAGCTATGATTAGCTGTATTAATGATGCACTTAAAGATTTTACATTTGTTCTTTTTCTTTTAAAGGCCCCGGAAATTGAAGATTTATATTCAATATCATTATGGTCGTATTTTTTTGCATAAACTTTCCTTCTATTTTCTATATCTTCTTTAACAGGATCATAAAACCGGGGTTGGTAATGAAACCTTTGATGCTTTGGTAATCTAAATATTGAAGGGAATTTCATACGAAAAATAAATATTTCCTTTTTTTAATGTTAAAATCAATAAGAACTTAATTAGAAATGTTCTTGTTTTGCAAGTAATTTCTTATCTAATGTACAATTATCATTCATCAGGAAAACGAATAAAATTTTGGCAAGGTTAATCACTTTGTTTGGATTAATTTTTAATGTATTCATCAACAGTTTTCTGTGTATATCAGATGACAAAAAGCTATGGGTTGAAAATACGTTAGATAATTTATCCGATAAAGAAAAAATAGGTCAGATGATCTTCTTATCTATCGATGATCAAACGGATTTTGTACAAAACATCGTCATTCGTGATTTAACCCATAAATATAAATTAGGAGGTGTAATATTCAGTGATTTATCCTCCGAAAGCTTATCCTTAATTAAAGACGTTAAAAACTTATCCCCTTCACCGATCATTGGATTTAAAATTGGGGATAACCTGGCATTCAATAATGATTTACCTATCGCCAACTTCAATCAACTAGCGAGCATTAGAAAAAGAGAACTTCTTGCCAATTATGGTTTCTATGTAGGCAAAGTTTTGGATAGCCTGGGTGTTGATTTAATCATAAAAGATCCATCTAAGTTTCAAAAATCGTATAGCGACAGGGCAATACAGAGCTTTTTATCAGGCCTGTCGGACAGTGGAATTAGTCATTCTGGATTTTATCAATCGGATGAGTCAAAAACCGACCTACAGTTTGAACCATTAGAAAAATATTTCAATGCTCTTCCCTTGAAGGAAATGTCGTTCAACAAACGGTTCTATAAAAATTACATCTCAGAGAATCCAAGTTTATTACATTTTTCAGCCGCTAATTATGCCGATCCTTTGTCCACCCTAAAATCAGGTGGTGATTTTATGCTAATTGATGAAATTTCTTCCCTGGGAATATCTAAATATATCGATGCTATTGATGGTAACTTAAAAAGAAAGCAGATTGAAAATTCAGCAAAAAAAATTATACAGGCGAAAGCTTATTTTAAGGCAAGCAATGACTATTTAAAATCAATTAAAAGTTTAAGACATAACTTTTTTGGAGAAACTTATGAGAATTTTAGACTTGACATTACTGATCATTCCATTGTTCTGGCTAAGAATAACAACAACTTATTACCTGTAAAAAATCTTGATCTGAAATATATTGCCACCATATCAAGACCCGGGGATTCGACATTTAGGGAATTGATTAATAAATATGGTTACGCATACCATTACCACTTCGGGGACCTTCCAGAAAGTCTGGCTAATTATGATTTGGTAATTATTAATAATTTTTCTTCTCATAGTCTTCAGGAGGAAAGGTTAAATAAAATTACTGTACTGACAGGTGATGCAACAAAGACTATTCTAGTAACACATCATGATTTAAAATTGGGGTATGATGAATTTGATGCAGTGGTTTGGACGCATGAATATTCTGAAATTGCTACCAAATTATTCCCTCAGATTATCTTCGGGGGTCATGTTGTGAATGGTCAATTACCTTATGACCTGGATGCTTTTATGAAAACAGGAGATGGCTTTTCGATTCATAAGCGGACCAGAATAACCTATGCTCCCCTGAGGCCTAATCATAAAATTGATTATAAAAGACTAAATGAAATCGATGACATCATCAAAGAAGCAATCGATGAAGGAGCCACGCCTGGGTGTCAGGTAATGGCTTTAAAAGATGGAGAAGTAATATTTGATAAGGTATATGGTCATTTCACTTATGATAAAGTACACCCTGTGAAATCAAATACACTTTATGATCTGGCATCCCTTACCAAAGTGGTCGCAACCACCCAGACGCTAATGTTCCTGGTCGACCAAAATCGTATGGACCTTAATAAACCGCTTAAATATTATATGCCCGAATTAGAGGGCACCAACAAAGCAGATCTGGTCATAAAGGATATCCTGGCCCATCAGGCAGGATTGAAGTCTTTCATTCCTTTATGGAAAGAAACATTTGGTGGTGATGGATTAGGTGGTATAAAACTTAATGACAATGAACAAAATGGTTATGACAAGGTTTATATCTCAAGTCAGGATTTTAACAGAGAGGCGCTTAAGGATACTGTTTGGTCATTAGTGGTAAACTCAGACTTAAGGTATCTGCCGGGATGGAAAAAATCATACAGTTATCGCTATAGCGACATTGGATTCATTATTTTGAAAGTATTAGTTGAACACATTTTAAACCAACCAATAGAGGATTTCTTAAGTCAGCACATATTTGACCGATTGGGCGCTGATCACATCCAGTACAAACCACTGTGTAATTATGATCTAAAACAAATCGCGCCGACTGAGTATGACTATTACTTTAGGAAAACCCAAATCTGGGGCACTGTACATGATCAAAACGCGGCTATACTGGGCGAGGTAGCCGGTCATGCCGGATTATTCGCTGATGCCAACTCGCTGGCAAAAAACCTCCAGATGATATTGAGTTATGGGCAATATGGCGGAGAAAGGTATTTCCACCCTGAGGTTGTCTATAAGTTCACTAAAAAAGCTTTTCGCCAAAACAGAAGGGCTTTAGGGTGGGACAAACCAAGACGCTATAATCGTAAAATGGTATCAAAATATGCAACCATGAATAGTTTCGGACATACAGGATTTACTGGCACCATGATATGGGCAGATCCTGATTATGATTTATGTTATATTTTCCTCTCAAACAGGATATATCCTGAAGTGAAGAATAACAAACTACATGAGAAGAAGATTCGTACTAGAGTGCAAGATATTATTTACGAATCAATTCTCTCCGATTCATGAAAATAGGAATAGTGTGCTACCCAACATATGGAGGTAGCGGAGTAGTAGCTACCGAACTGGGTAAAGGGCTGGCCAAAAAAGGGCATCAGGTTCATTTTATCACTTATTCTCAACCCACACGGCTTGATTATTTCTCACAGAACCTGTTTTATCATGAGGTTGGTATCAAAACATATCCACTTTTTCAATATCCACCTTATGAATTGGCCTTAGCCAGTAAGATGGTAAATGTCGTTGAATTTGAAGCACTGGACCTATTGCATGTTCACTATGCAATTCCCCATGCCTCTGCGGCTTTTATGGCTAAACAAATAATAGCCAGTAGAGGCAGAAATATACCAATTATTACAACACTTCATGGTACTGATATCACCTTGGTTGGAAAAGATCCGTCTTACGAACCGGTTGTAACTTTCTCTATTAATAATTCTGATGGTGTAACAGCAGTATCTGAAGATCTTAAAAATGATACTTATGATATTTTTGATATAACCACCGACATTAAGGTGATCCCCAATTTCATTGATTTGGGAAGGTTTAAAAAACAAAAGAAAGACCATTTTAAAAAGGCCATATGCCCGCATGATGAAAAGCTGATTATCCATACCTCTAATTTTAGGAAGGTAAAGCGGGTGCAGGATGTCCTGGAAATATTTAAAAGGGTAAGAAATGTAGTCCCTTCAAAATTACTTTTGATTGGTGATGGGCCCGAGCGCTCGGGAATAGAAAAATTATCCAGGCAATTAGAAGTCGATTACGATACTAGGTTCCTGGGTAAATTGGAAACCGTGGAGGAAGTGCTTTCGGTTGCGGATTTATTCATAATGCCTTCTGAAAAAGAAAGTTTTGGATTAGCCGCACTGGAAGCCATGGCCTGTGAAGTCCCTGTGATATCATCCAATGCCGGGGGATTACCGGAATTAAACATCAATAATTTATCCGGGTATGTTTGTGAAATAGGGGATATTGAGGGTATGGCAGAAAAATCAATAAAAATTTTAGATGATAAAAATCTGGATAAATTCAAAAATGGCGCATTAATGAGGGCGAAGGAATTTGATATAAATAGAGTTTTGCCTTTGTATGAAGATTTTTACAATGAGATACTGGCAACTATGAAAACTGTAGTAACTGCCTGAATAATAAACATCTGCCAATATTATTTATATTTACGGTTACTTTTAATTAAAGATTTTAGACTATGGCAAATATTACTACTCCTCATCACAAGGGCACGAAAATTTTATTTGATAACCAAATATTAGAAAGCCTAACGCGTACGCATATACTATTTCCGCTTTCAATCTATACAATAATATCCGCGGTTTGTATTTATATTGGAATAGCAACCTTCGGTCTTACCGTTTTAAATATAGTGATCCTATTCATAGCTGGTTTTATGTCCTTTACATTGATCGAGTATATCATGCATAGGTTTGTATTTCATATGAAGCCAGATACTCCGAAAAAAGAGAAAATTTCATATACCATTCATGGTGTTCATCATGATTACCCCAAGGATAAGGACCGGTTAGCTATGCCCATTCCTCTAAGCTTATTGTTATCAGCGGTATTTTATTTTTTATTCGATTTTATAATGGGTGATTATGCGCTAGGATTCCTACCAGGTTTTCTAATGGGTTATACAACCTATCTTGGTGTTCACTATTCTGTACATGCTTTCAGACCGCCCAATAACTTCCTTAAAATATTGTGGGTACATCACGGAATACATCATTACAAAGATTCGGAACACGCGTTTGGCGTATCCTCACCTTTCTGGGATTTAATCTTTGGATCAATGCCTAAAAAATAAATTTCCAGTACTTAAAAAATGATCCTGGTCATTTGAAGTTTTACCTGGAATTAGACATTTGGTTTTTGATAATTTAAAATATTCAAGAAAAACCTTTGTTGATCCTGTCTTGTTCTTAGAAAAAGCCTTGAAATATAAATAGTTTTATGATGTTGTCATCGCATCATATCGTATAATCTCAAAATGTAATGGAACGCTCATCATGTTAGGACATCGTTTCTCTAAGTATATACCACAGCAGAGTCAGCAGAAATCAACTTTTGAGAATTTACTTGATATCTTTCTTCAACTAATGGTCATTACATCAGGAGATGTCAATGAAACCATTTCATGGATGACGGAACTTGACAGGCAATACAACTTAACAAATGACGAATATGGAATTGGGGATTTCATAGAAGATTTAAAGAAAAAAGGATATATAACTGAAGACAATAAATCCGGAGAAATACAGATGTCCTCCAAAACCGAGCAAACCATTCGGAAGAATGCTTTGGAAGAAATATTTGGAAAATTAAAAAAATCCGGCAAAGGGAATCATAGAACAAATTACACTGGTCCTGGAAATGAAAGATCAACAGATAAAAGGGACTTCCAATTTGGGGATGCTCCCGATCAAATCTCCATGACGGATTCCATACGAAATGCTCAGATCAATCACGGATATAGCAATTTCTTTTTAACCGAGCATGATTTGGAAGTTTATGAGGAAGAATTTCTGACTCAAACTTCAACAGTGTTGATGATAGACATCAGTCATTCAATGATCCTTTATGGTGAAGACCGCATTACGCCGGCCAAAAAAGTAGCGATGGCTCTATCTGAGTTAATCACTACCCGCTATCCTAAAGATACTTTAGATGTACTGGTATTTGGGAATGATGCGTGGCAAATAGAAATAAAAGACCTTCCTTATCTTAAAGTAGGGCCATACCATACCAACACAGTTGCCGGGCTAGAGCTAGCTATGGATATCTTGAGAAAAAGAAAAACACAAAACAAACAGGTGTTTATGATCACAGATGGTAAGCCCACCTGTTTGAAACAGGGTATAAAATACTATAAGAACAGTTTTGGCCTCGATCCAAAAATTATCAATAAAACACTTAATCTGGCAGGACAATTTAGAAAACAAAAAATACCCATTACCACCTTTATGATTACTTCAGACCCTTACCTGAAACAATTTGTAAGAGAATTTACTGAGGCGAACAACGGTAATGCTTACTATTCAGACCTACAAGGACTAGGTCACCTCATTTTCGAAGACTACAAAAAAAACAGAAGAAAAAACTTTTAGCAATTCATGGATTATCGGGATTTACCATCATCGAGGCTGTTAAGCCTTCATACGTTAGGTGAGTTGAAAAAAATCAACTACAAACACATACCCATTAAAGAGGAATTGAGAAAAAATCTGATAGATAAATTAAAGGTAAAGGAAGAGGTGTTTGAAGGCATCTGGGGATATGAAGATACCGTAATACCTGATCTTCAAAGGGCAATTCTTGCAAGGCACAATATCAACTTTCTCGGTCTTAGAGGCCAGGCAAAGACTAAGATTGCACGGATGATGATCCATTTATTAGATGAATATATACCGATCATAAAAGGATCGGAATTAAATGATGATCCCTTAGAACCCTTATCAAGATATGCTAAAGACCAAATCAAGGAACATGGAGACGACACATCCATTGAATGGTTGCACAGATCAAAGCGGTATACAGAGAAACTAGCCACGCCTGATGTTACCATAGCTGATTTACTAGGAGATGTTGATCCGATTAAAGCGGCATCATTAAAATTACCATATTCAGATGAACGTGTTTTGCACTATGGATTGATCCCAAGATCACACCGGGGCATTTTTGTGATCAATGAGTTGCCCGACCTTCAGGCCAGAATTCAGGTAGCCTTATTCAATATATTGCAAGAAGGCGATATCCAGATAAGAGGTTTTAAACTATGGCTGCCCCTGGATATTCAATTTGTATTTACCGCTAACCCCGAAGACTACACAAACAGAGGAAGCATTGTAACACCATTAAAAGATCGAATTGATAGCCAAATCATTACACACTATCCAAAGAATATTGAAATAGGTAAAAAGATTACCCATCAGGAAGCCAAAATTAAAGAAGAGCAGCGAAAGACGGTCTATGTTAATGAATTAGCCAGTGACCTCATCGAACAAATAGCTGTGGAGGCACGGATCAGTGAATATGTAGATGCTAAGAGTGGGGTGTCAGCGAGGCTGACCATTTCCGCATATGAAAATCTAATCAGTGCCGCTGAGAGAAGAGCTTTGCTGAACAGTGAAGCTAATACGAACATCAGAATGTCTGATTTCACGGGATTAATCCCTTCCATAACGGGAAAAGTAGAATTAGTCTATGAAGGTGAGCAGGAAGGCCCGGGTATTGTTGCGCAAAATCTCATAGGCAAAGCGATCCGGACACAATTTTTAAGCTATTTTCCCGATCCGGAAACCAGCAGAAAAAAGAAAGACAAGCCAAACCCGTATAAAAAAATTACTGATTGGTTCGAAGAAGGAAATGTTGTGGATTTAATGAACGATCTATCCGGTCAGTCATACAAAAAAGCGCTGGAGAAGGTTCCTGGCCTAAACCAACTCATTGAAAAGTATCATAAAACCAATGACAACACGCTTAAACTTTTTTTAATGGAGTTTGCTTTGCACGGATTGGCTGAATTTAGTATGTTGAGCAAACATAATCTAGAGCGGGGAACACAGTTCAAAGATTTATTAAGTAGTATGTTTAACATCCCCGAAAGTGATAGTGATTTAGAAGATTTTAAATAAATATACATCATGACCCTTCCTGAATTTAAAAGATTGGTGAAGAAGGGTGAAAATGATAAGCTTGAGTTTAAAAGGAAAATTGCACATCCTGATAAAATTTTAAGGGAGTTTGTAGCTTTTGCTAATACTGAGGGAGGACAAATACTTGTGGGTGTGGAAGATTCAGGCAAAATCATGGGCCTAAAATATCCGGATGAGGATAATTTTTTGATGAAAAAAGCTATTGATGATCTATGCAGGCCTGTATTAGACTATCAAACTGACATTATACCATTAAATGACTCCCTATCGGTGATAGCCTACACAATAAAACCAAGTAAAAAAAAGCCACACTATATAAAAATTAATGGTGGTAATTCGGTTAAGGCTTATATTCGACTACATGATAAAAGTGTTCAGGCCAGTTCTGAGATGAAAGAAATTTTAAAAAGATCCACGAGCACCAGAGGAGTAAAAATACGTATCGGTCACCATGAAAAACTTCTTTTTTCCTACCTTGAGCAAAACAAATACATCACAATAAAACAGTATGCTGAATTGGCAAACATCAAAAAAAGAGAGGCTAGCCGAAAGCTGATACTTATGGTACTGGCCAAGGTTGTTAAAATTCTCCCAAAAGAGAATCAAGATTTTTATGAATTAGTAGCACACATCGAATAAAAATGGGAAAAAGAAAAGAAAAGAAAATATTTGTATTAGACACTTCAGTCATCCTGTATTCTCATGATTCAATTTTAAACTTTGAGGAGCATGACATCGGCTTGCCCATAACTGTGCTGGAGGAACTGGACCAATTCAAAAAGGGTAATGACACTAAAAACTTTGAAGCAAGGGAATTCATCCGGTTAATGGATAGCCTATCGGAAAGCCACATGCTCCAGGAATGGATCCCGCTGAATGGAAGAGCTAAAGGAAAGATAAAAGTATTGATGGATACCGATAGTGAGTTAGATGCACAGAAAATATTTAATGACCATAAGAATGATCATAAGATATTAAATGCAGCACTTGCACTTAAGGAGCAGGAGAAAGGTAGGAAGGTCATTCTGGTTACGAAAGACATTAATCTGCGACTGAAAGCTAAAAGCCTTGATTTGCAAGCTGAGGATTATGAAACAGGTAAGATTAAAAATGTCAGCTCATTATTTACTGGAAAATCTGAAATTGATGATGTCTCCCCGGATATTATTAATACATTGTTCAAAGAAGGTACGATAGATAAAAAAGAAATCTTTGGAAGAAAGAAAGATGTTTGCAACAACTATTATATCCTAAAAAGCAATAAGAACTCGTGTTTAGCTTATTACAACTCAGAAAATAAATCCGTTGACTTAGTAGAAAAGCGGGGCATATATGGCATCAAACCTCGAAATGCAGAACAAACATTCGCAATACATGCGATGCTAAATCCATCAGTAAAACTGGTGAGCATAAATGGCGTAGCGGGTACAGGTAAAACATTGATTGCCTTAGCCTCTGCTCTGGAGCAAAGAAGGGCCTTTAAACAAATATATTTAGCCAGGCCTATCGTTCCTTTAAGCAATAAAGACATAGGCTATTTACCAGGGGATATCAAATCCAAATTAAATCCCTATATGGAACCTTTATGGGATAACCTGAAATTCATTCAAAACCAGTTCAATGAATCCGATAAGGAGTTCACCAGGATAACGGAAATGATTAACCAGGAAAAGTTGCTAATTACACCACTGGCTTACATAAGAGGACGTAGCTTGTCAAATGTTTTCTTTATTGTTGATGAAGCGCAAAACCTAACGCCCCACGAAGTTAAGACTATTATAACCCGTGCGGGAGATAACACCAAAATTGCATTTACCGGGGATATCTATCAAATAGACACCCCATATCTGGATTCACAAAGTAACGGCTTGTCCTATTTAATTGACAGGATTCAAAATCATCCGACATATGCTCATATAACACTGGAGAAAGGAGAACGTTCCGAGTTGGCTAATCTGGCAAATGAATTATTATAGATGTTTTATTTATTGATTTGCTCTTTTATTTTCTTTTCAAGCTCTTCTAACAGCTCTGGATTATCATTGATCAGAACTTTCACAGCGTCGCGGCCTTGTCCCAACTTGTTGCCTTCATAAGAGTACCAGCTTCCCGATTTTTTGATCACATTCAACTCAACACCCAGGTCGATTATTTCTCCAACTTTTGATATACCTTCTCCATACATAATATCAAACTCCACCACCTTGAAAGGAGGCGCAACCTTGTTTTTAACTACCTTCACCCTGGTTCTGTTGCCTAAAATATTGTCCGGGCCTTCTTTGATTTGGCCTAGTCTTCTGATATCTAGACGTAGGGATGCGTAAAATTTTAGAGCATTTCCGCCTGTGGTAGTTTCGGGATTTCCGAACATAACGCCAATTTTCTCCCTTAGTTGGTTAATGAAAATGCAAGAGCACCCGGTTTTATTTATTGTTCCGGTAAGTTTTCTTAAAGCTTGTGACATTAATCTTGCCTGGAGGCCCATTTTACTATCGCCCATCTCTCCTTCAAGTTCACCTTTAGGCACCAATGCTGCTACGGAATCAACCACGATAATATCAATAGCCCCTGATCGAATTAAATGTTCAGTAATTTCAAGAGCCTGCTCACCATTATCTGGCTGAGATATAAGCAAATTTTCTGTGTCTATTCCTAATTTTTCCGCATAATTCTTGTCAAATGCGTGCTCAGCATCAATAAATGCAGCCAACCCCCCTTTTTTTTGAGCCTCTGCTATACAATGCATGGACAATGTCGTTTTCCCTGAAGATTCCGGGCCATAGATCTCGATGATTCGTCCTCGAGGTATGCCTCCAACACCTAAAGCTATATCAAGGCCCAATGACCCCGTGGATATGACTGGCACATCAATTACCTTATTGTCACTTAGTTTCATAATTGTGCCCTTGCCATAGGTTTTTTCAAGCTTATCTATGGTCAGCTGAAGTGCTTTTTGTTTTTCAGTTTGTTCGCTCATTTTATTATAATTTAATTGCTACAGAATTAGGTTAAAAAGGGTTAAATAATAAATCCATAAGCTCATATTTATCTTATATCCGATGCTTTTTTGTTAGTTTGAAAAAGTATCAGCATAATTTTAGGACCTTTATATCAAATAAAATCAATATAGCTATTTTCGCAAACTAATTTTAAAAGTTATAAGATGGATAATTATCAAAAGATAAATATAATCCTGGGATGGGTGGTATTCGCTTTTTCTACTATAGTCTTCCTTCTAACAGTTGAGCCAACAGCCAGTTACTGGGATTGTGGGGAGTTTATTGCCTGTGCTTCAAAATTAGAGGTCCCTCACCCTCCGGGGGCTCCATTCTTCTTATTGGTTGGTCGTATATTTTCAATGCTGGCCTTAGGGGATGAGACTAAAATAGCCTATTGGATTAATATAATCAGTGTCTTGAGCAGCAGTTTTACTGTTTTATTTTTATTCTGGTCAATAACACACCTTTCAAAGAAAATTTTTACAAAATCAAACGAAGTATTAGGGTTGGATAAAACCATCCTTATTTTCGGGGCTGGCCTGGCGGGAGCGATCGCTTATAATTTTACTGATTCATTTTGGTTTTCTGCTGTGGAGGCAGAAGTATATGCAATGTCTTCTTTTTTTACAGCCTTCGTATTCTGGGCAATTCTCAAATGGGAAAATATAGAGGATCAAAGCCAGGCTAATAAATGGCTCATATTAATTGCCTACATCATCGGGCTTTCCATAGGAATACACTTGCTAAACCTAGTTACAATACCAGCACTGGCATTGATCGTTTACTTCAAGAAAACAGATAAGATCACCATTAAGGGAATCCTGCTAACCATGATAATATCCGGAGCTATTATCATCGGTATTATGAATGGTATAATTACGGGTTTGCCAATCTTAGCCGGAAAATTTGAAATATTTTTCATAAACTCCATTGGCCTGCCATTTGGTTCGGGTGTGGTAATATTTATTGTGCTTTTTCTTGTAGCTGTTGTATTTGGTATTATTTATTCAATTAAAAAGGATAAGGTAATTCTGAATACTGTTTTGTTATCAGCTTCGTTTGTTCTGATTGGTTATTCTTCTTATGCTTTGGTTCCCATAAGATCAAATGCAAATCCGCCTATTGATGAAAATAACCCTGAGGAGCTCTTAAGTTTTATATCCTATTTAAAACGTGAGCAATATGGTAACAGGCCCTTATTCAAGGGACAATACTTTACGGCTCAGGTGGTCGATCAAAAGAAAGGGGAGCCAATTTATGAAAGAGGAGAAGATAAATATGAGATCAGGGATTATAAAGTAGAATATGTTTACGATCCTGATCAAACTACTATTCTACCACGAATGTACAGTCAGAGCGGGAATCACCCGAAGCGGTATAGAGAGATTACCGGATTACGGAAAAATGAAGACCCTACTTTTGCCGATAATCTTGAATTCATGTTTAAAAGACAATTGGGGCATATGTATTTCAGATATTTTATGTGGAATTTTTCAGGGCGGGAATCGGATATACAGGATGCTGGATGGGTAGGTATATCAGATGCATTCGAAGAAGTACCAACAATGATAGAGGATAATAAGGGAAGGAATATATATTTTATGTTGCCATTAATACTTGGAATTCTCGGTCTGATCTTTAATTATAAGCATGATATCAAGAACTTCTGGGTTATTTTGTTATTATTCTTTCTCACGGGTGCTGCTTTAGTACTTTACCTGAATTCACCACCGGTGGAGCCTAGGGAGCGGGATTATATTTATGTGGGCTCATTTTATGCGTTTAGCATTTGGATAGGATTTGGTGTGCTATTTCTCTATGAATTATTAATTAAGGCACTGAAAAATACCCGTGCTAGTGTAATTCTGGCAATTGCGATCGGAATGACTGTTCCTGCCATACTTGCGGCAGAAAATTGGGACGACCATGATAGATCCAATAGATATTTTTCAATTGATTCTGCTAAAAATTACCTTTCGTCATGTGCCCCTAATGCTATAATTTTTACCGGAGGTGATAACGACACTTTCCCCCTATGGTATGTACAGGAAGTTGAGGGCTTTAGAACAGATGTTCGAGTGATTGTATTGAGCTATTTTAATACTGACTGGTATATTGAGCAAATGATGAGGCAGGCTTATGAGTCGGAACCTCTTAAATTTAATTTATCCCTGAAAGACTATGTACAAGGAGGACCAAATGACTATTTACCTGTGGTGGAAAAAATTAAAGGGGCAATTGATGCAAAACAATTTATAAAGCTTATCAAACAAGGTAATCCAAGATTAAGAGTTAGAAGTTACAATTCCGTGCCTTCTAAGACTTTTTACCTGAATGTTGACACCGCTAAGGTTAAAGACATGGGAATAATACCAGACCACCTACAGGATGAGCTGGTTTCAAAAATGAGAATACGGGTTAAAGGAAGAGGTTTAGAGAAAAAAGACTTAGCTATACTTGACTTCATAGCAGCCAATGACTGGGAAAGGCCAATCTATTTCAACAATACCTCACTTTCTAATACAAATATTGATATTCAAAAGTATGTTGTTCAGGAAGGGTTGGCTTACAGATTACTACCTGTGGAAAGTAATGATGAGGTAAACTATAATGTGATGTTCGATAACATTATGAATAAGTTCAAATGGCGTGGACTGGATAATCCTAATGTTTATAATTCGGTTGATTACAGAAGTTTTGTTTTGAATCATAGAGCTACGATTAATACCTTAGCTCAAAAACTGATAACCGAAGGTGAAAATGAAAAAGCCAGGGAGCTGCTACTTATGTCTCATGAAAAAATGCCTCATGAAGCAATTCCATATGATTATTTTGTGGTTCAACAGGTCGGTATGTTAATTAAACTTGGTGAAGAAGAGTTGGCAAATAAAATCGCAGATATAATGGGTAAGCAAGCAGATGAAATGCTAACATTTATAAGTGAGAACAGTATCAATGATACCAGGCAGATACAATCAAACTTAGTTGTATTGAACGAATTGTCCAAAGCATTCAAGCAGAAAGGAGAAAATGAAAAAGCATTGGCGTACGAAAATCTGTTTAAAAAGCATTATGGATTAATTAAACAGTAAAAACTTAATTTTTCAGAAACTTAAATGCTTTTTTATATCTGGTAAGCTCATCTTTGAGGATAAGAAAGTAATATCCGCGTGGAAATTCTTTCACAGAAATTCGATATTTATTATTAGATACTAGCTCAGGATCAATTTTAATACGGCTTCCTATTATTGAATGAAGCTCAAAATTAGCTTCCTCAATTCTATTATTATCTAATTCCACATATAGGTACTCTGTTGTCGGGTTTGGATAAAGGTTTACTTTCAACTCGTTACTGTCAAAAAAAACATTTACTTCCCTTTCAACGGTATTATTTTTCTGGGCAAGTAAGCTGGTGATCGATAGAAATAAAAAAATTAAAACAGTAAAAATTTTATCCATATGTGATTACAAGTTACGCTAAATAATATTCAAAGTTTACATTGTAAGATAATTTTTAATCAAAGTTAACGTTATTAGTTTTCTTGATAAAATCAAATTATATATTAATTCAATTACAATTAATAATTAATAATTAATACGTCAGTTTTTTTATAGCAATTGGGATGTTAGTAATTAAATCTCCTGCTATCAATGATTCTTCTGGTATCGATTTTATTCCTTCGTCCCCTGCCATGCCGTGCAAAAATACTGCCAGTTTCAATGCTTCTATTGGCAAATATCCCTGACCCAGAAATGATAAAACAATTCCAGTTAGGACATCTCCGCTTCCCGCTGTTGCCATACCGGGATTTCCAGAGGTGTTAAAATGAACGTCTCCCGTAGAAGTAGTAATCGTTGAGTGTGCACCTTTTACAACAATGTTTAGGTTGTATTTTAATGAGAGTGACTTTTGTTTATCTATTCTTTCATAAGAATTTGACCAGCCTCCTGCCAACCTTTCAAATTCTTTTGGATGAGGAGTTAAAATAGAATTTTTTGGTATTTCATCTATCCATTGATATTTGGAAATTATATTTAAAGCATCAGCGTCCAGTACCATTGGTTTATTAACTTTTTTTAAGACCCTGAATAATGCCCTGGATGTTTTATAGGATAATCCAATACCCGGTCCGATGCCGATGAAGTCATAATTTTCTATGCCCGGGATGTCTGTAATAATGAATTTGTTGAAGTCTACGCTAACCATTGCCTCGTGTACGGAAGATTGCATGATATCAACACAGCACTTCGGAACATGAACTGTCAGAAGCCCAATGCCACATTTCAAACATGCTATGGCGCTCAGTACTGCTGCACCCATTTTTCCAAAACTACCGGATATTAAAAGTACTTTGCCTGCATTGCCTTTATGCATGAATTTTCTTCTTTTCTTAATTCCAGGAACCGTCTCCCGGCTTAAAGCATAATATCTTTTTTCCAATCCCTTAATGAATTGTTCATCCAAACCGATATCCAAAACCGTCCAATCACCAACATAAATTTCATTTTCGGGTAGTAGAAATGCCGGCTTTATCACCTGAAAGGAAACAGTATGATCTGCATTTATAATAATATCAGAATCCCTGTGTTTATCAGAATACAAACCTGATGGGATGTCTATAGCAATCTTAACTCCCTGACATTGATTAATGTAATCAACTATTTCAGAAAAAATACCTGATAGAGGCCGGCTTAATCCAGTTCCAAATAATCCATCTATAAGAATATTTTTTTCATGGCTAGTGATGAGGTCTTTTTCTATTGAGGAGATTATTTTAATCGCCGTAATCAATTTCAATTTCATGAAGTTGGCCTTGAAATCTTGACTTCCTTTCTCAGGATCACCCACAACAAAAGGGGTCACATTATATTTTCTTGCCATTAGCAAGCGCGCAATCGCAAGGCCATCGCCGCCGTTATTTCCTATTCCACAGAAAATATGTATCTGATAATTATTGTTAAATCTTGAAGTAAACCATTCAGTAAAAGCGTTTGAAGCCCTTTCCATTAAATTTAATGAGGAAACAGGCTCATTTTCAATGGTGTATTTATCAGATGCTTTTATTTGAGAGGAATTTAGAATATACATAATAAATAAAGTTTATTATGCAATTTTATCTATCTACCTCACCAAGTACAAAATCGATTGATCCAATAATGGCTATTAAATCGGATATCATATGCCCTCTTGATATTTCCGGCAACACCGATAAGTTGACAAAAGAGCAACCTCGTGCCTTACATCTCAATGGTCTGTCAGATTTTCCATCAGCCCTGAAAAAATATCCTAACTCTCCTTTGGGGTTCTCTGCTCTTACATAAAGATCTTGAGCTTTTGGCCTGATTTTTTTTGGCACTAGTTCCTGTGGATCAAATGAAGGTGATCTTTTGTGATCAGTAGTTAACTTCTTTAGACATTGATCGATGATTTTAACTGATTCATAGCATTCCTGCAGCCTAACCCAGGAACGGTCCCAACAATCGCCGGTTGTTCCCATCTCACCCTTCCCCATCGGAATAATAAATTCTATTTCAGGATAAACAGAATAGCCATCAATTTTTCTCAAATCATATCTTAATCCTGATGCCCTGAGCATTGGACCTGTGATACCATAATTTATAGCAAGTTTTAATGGAAGAACACCAATATTTGCTGTTCGCTCAATATATATTTTATTGGTGATCAGGATTTCATTAAGCTCATCAAGTTTTGGTTTCAGGTAATCAGAAAACTCCTGACATCGCACCTCAAAGCCAATAGGTAAATCATAAAATAATCCGCCTATCCAAATATAATTGTAAAGCATCCGCGCACCGCAGACCCATTCCAACAATCTTAAAATGTGTTCCCGGTCTCTCATTACCCATAAAAAAGGTGTGATGGCTCCGATATCAATACCATAAGTTCCCAGCGCAATAAAATGAGCGGCTATTCTGTTTAATTCAGCCACCAAAACCCTGATGTATTCTACCCTTTTTGGTATTTTTTCAGTGATCCCCAGCATCTGTTCAACCCCCATTGCAAATGCATGTTCCGAATTCATCGCTGATAGATAATCCATTCTATCTACATAAGGAATGATTTGGTTATAAGGTAATGATTCGGCATGTTTTTCAAAACACCTATGCAGGTAACCTAAGTGGGGGACTACATCCTCAATTATTTCTCCGTCGGTGAGCAGCTCTAGCCTTAATACGCCATGCGTAGAAGGATGCTGCGGCCCCAGGTTCAAAACCATCTGTCCATCTTTTAAGTCAGCTTGCTGGTATTTATTTGGCTCTGAACGTATTAAATTTTCAGGTTTATATTCGTATTGGATTGTTTGCGACATCTTTAATAATCAACTTTTATGCCGTGATAATATTCCTGGGTGGTGTAATCCTTTCTGAGGGGAAAACCTTCCCAATTGGCAGGCAGCAGTATTCTTCGCAGGTCTGGATGACCAATAAAGATTATGCCTAGCAGGTCAAAAACTTCCCTTTCCTGCCAATTAGCCGTTTTCCATAAATTACATAGGGAATCTACTTCCGGATTGTTTCTATTCAATAAGATTTTTAGTGAAAGGTTTTGCCTGAAAGGTATCGATGTAAAATTGTATATAACATCCATTGTTCCTGGTTCTTTTCCATTGTCAATCCCTGTAATACAAGCCAGTAAGTCAAATAGAAGCGCTTCATGATTGAAGATAATTTTACAGAAAGGGATTAGTTTATCTTTTTCAATTTTAAATCCTGCGGGTGTTATATTATCAATCTCCTCAGGTATTATTTCACCCTCAGATTCATCTAAGATTATCTGCTTTATTTTATCAATTTCCATTTACCGGGGCTTCTTTAGCATCTATTTTTTCCAGTAGTTTTTCCAACGCTTCGGGTTTCATTAAACTTTCCTGTCTTATTTTCTCTTGCAATTTTAAAAAACCACCGATGAGGGCTTCAGGCCTGGGTGGGCATCCCGGTACGTATACATCCACAGGAATAATCCTGTCCACCCCTTTTACCACATGATACCCGTGTTCCCAGTATGGGCCCCCGCAATTCGAGCATGAACCCATGGACACAACATATCTTGGCTCTGCCATTTGTTGGTATAGCCTCCTTACCCTGTCTGCCATTTTGAAAGTTACAGTTCCTGCTACAATCATCACATCAGATAATCTTGGAGAAGGTCTTGTTAAGACACCCAGTCTATCCATATCATACCCTGTAGCATACGCTGACATCATTTCGATAGCACAACAAGCCAGCCCAAATCCCATAGGCCATAGACTAGAGAGACGAGCCCAGTTGATAAGATCATCAACTTTGGTAATAATTATTCCACCTTGTCCAAATTTTTGGTCTAGAAGTCCCATTCTAACTTACTTTCTTGTTTAAGTCTTCATACAATTTATTGGGTACGGGGGTTTCAATATCTTTTGGAATCGTTTTAGGCTTTTCCCAATCCAGAAATCCTTTCTTCCATACGTAACCTAATCCTATGACCAGAAGAAATACAAAAATGAACATTTCAACTAGTGAATACCATCCCCACAGGTTATTACTTTGCGCTAATAAGTCTTTATCAGAAAAGACGATTGCCCAGGGGAATAAAAATATTAACTCGACTTCGAATAGTATAAATATCAGGGCAATCACATAAAACCGGAAGTTAAAGTTGCCCCAAGCATTACCTGTTGGGTCCTCTCCGCTCTCATAGGTGGTGAGTTTTTCTTCGTTGGGTCTATGGGGCCTTAAAAGCCAACCAGCTATTAACTGTGTTAGAATGAATACCAATCCACCCAAAAAAAATAGGGCTACCTGTCCGTAAGATGAATCAAAAAAGTATAACATGGAATATCTTTCTAGAACCTCAAAGGGTCTAAATGTTTAAAATGTCCATTCATGCGAATTTTTTCCCTGGCTTCTTCGGCCCTTTCTAGCATTGGTAAAAGGCGTTTCAAGTATTCAATTATAAATCTTAACCGGTCATTTTCCTGATCAAGTTTAAGCAACTCATATTCTTCCTCTTTCTTTAATCCAATTTTATGAGCGAAAGTATAAGCGTTTACAGCATCCGGATCATTGATCTTAACTGCTACCTTTAGCCATTTAAATAGTTCTTTTACCAATTCCATCATCTCCTGGTGTAGCACAGGATCACCATTATCGTTATTGAAAATGAATTCTACAATACCTCCGGCATATAATTTTTCTCCCAGCACATCGAAATATTCTTTTACCCTGAAAACCTCATGGCCAATGGTTTTGATATCCATTTTACCATCATCATAGATTTTTACAATCTTTGTAATATCGACAGTCGTGCCATAATCTATTTTACCGTCTATATAAGCCGGTATACCAAAAGGCATGGCCTGCTCATAGCATTCATTGATCAATTGTTTATATCTTTCTTCAAAAATATGGAGGTTTACCTCCTCGCCGGGAAAGGCTACGATATTAAGTGGGAATAATGGAATATTTTTCTGCATGTAAAGTGAAAACTAAGAATTAAGCTTCCAGGTTTTTATAATTTAAATCTGGTTGTATGTCTCTTTTTAGATAAAAGTGAACAAATGGTGTTAATTTGAATGCTAGTAGCGCTCAGATTCATCAGGAAACCTCATACTTTTAACGTCTTCGATGTAATTTGTTATTGACTCGGAGATTATTTCTTTTAGATTAGCATATTGTCTGAGAAAGCGAGGTTTGAAATTATCTGTAATGCCAAGCATATCATGTAGTACCAAGACCTGACCATCGACCTCACTACCTGCTCCTATACCTATTACTGGAATACTAATTTTTTGCGCGACATTTTTCGCAAGCTCGCTTGGAATCTTTTCCAGTACTAATCCAAAACACCCAGATTCTTCTAGCAGAATAGCATCTTGTATCAATTTCTCAGCCTCATATTCTTCTTTTGCCCTAACGGTGTAGGTTCCAAATTGATAGATGGATTGAGGGGTTAATCCAAGGTGCCCCATCACTGGAACGCCAGCGTTGATTACTCGTTTGATACTATCTACCACCTCAATACCGCCTTCCATTTTTACAGCGTGGGCACCAGATTCTTTCATTATACGTATCGAGGAACGCAGTGCCTCTGAAGAATTACCCTGGTAATAGCCAAATGGAATATCAACAATCACTAATGCTTTGGTTACCGCTCTAATTACGGAAGACGCATGGTATATCATTTGCTCCAGTGTAATCGGAATTGTCGTTTCATGACCTGCAATTACGTTGGAGGCAGAATCACCCACCAGGATCACATCCACACCGGATTTGTCAATAATTTTTGCTAAAGAATAATCATAAGCAGTAAGCATAGAGATCTTTTCTCCATTTTTTTTCATATCTCTTAGCTTATGCGTCGTAATCCTTTTTGCGGAGGAACTTACTGGCTTGGACATTATTTCCATTTTATGTTACAGCCCATGCTCGGATGCTGATCCGCGGGAACTTCATTTTTATCTAACAGGCAGTCCATAGCGTCTTTTAAGTCCTTTCCAGTAATCGGTTTGTTATTACCTGGAGTAGATGCATCAAATCTACCCCTGTAAACCAATTTTAAATTTTTATCAAAAAGGTAAAAATCCGGGGTACATTCTGCCTGGTATGCTTTTGCAGTTTCCTGGGTTTCATCATACAGATAAGGAAAGTTGAAATTATATTTTAAAGCGTATTCTTTCATCTTATCTGGTGCATCCTCAGGATACTTATGAATATCATTTGAGCTGATGGCAATAAAAGAAATCCCCCTTGTTTGATACTCATGGATAACCTTCACCAGTTCCTCCCTAATGTGAATAACATATGGGCAATGATTACAAATGAACATGATTAGTGTTGCAATAGAAGATTTAGATTCCCCTAAAGTAACTTTATTGCCAGTAACCGTATCTTGTAAGTTAAAATCAGGAGCTTGTGTACTTAGTGGAAGCATTGAAGAAGGTGTAACTGCCATCGCTAAATCTTTTTTGATCAGTGTACAAACTTATAATTTAAATGGTAAAAAATAGTTTTGACCACCCCACTTTAAATGTTTACCTTTATGATAAACGAATTTTTTAAAGGCCATCAGTGTACCGTTGAATTAAATCATACCTCCAAGTGAATGGTATTTGAATGATGAATATTTAATAATATGGTATCAACCTTGTAAATGTAATTGAGTATTCTAGTATAGAAGCTGCTTAAAATTCGTCATTGAGATACTATATCCATGCTTTATAGGTTAGTAGTATATAATGTTTATGATGGTATTTTAACGTTAAATAATATTCTTATTAAGAGAAACAATTGACCACACAAGTAAAGATATTGACCCATTATTTTATTGTAGTACTTTCAATAGGCCTAATTACTATTGGTTGTATTAAAATCAAAAAAAGTCCGGGCATTGAGCGGCCTGTAATCATATCACAAGATACTACAGAGAAAGAAGTATTCAATGATGTAGAGATTCTTGCAGTCTCTTTATTTGGAAGGTCATTTACCAGGATGGCACTGCCGGATTATATATTAAGAACGCGAAAAAGGGACCTCAATGTCGCAAAAATTAATTATGAAAATAATCCTGATAGCCTCAAAGCTATTATCTGGTATGGCAGGAGGTTAGGTTATTTAGGTCGGTATAAAGAAGCAATAGAGATTTTTTCGGTTGGAGTTGATAAATATCCTGAATCATTTAAGCTTTTAAGGCATAGAGGTTATAGCTATATCATTTTAAGAAAATTTGAAAAGGCAATTAATGATTTGGAAAGAGCTGCATTTTATATGCGTGGAGACCCCGTAGAAATTGAAGAAGATGGGATTCCAAATTATCGTAATGTCCCACTGACCACCTCACAGTTTAATGTTTGGTATTATTTGGGTATAGCCTATTATTTTAGGGGTAATTATGATAAGGCCATATCATCGTTCCGTAAATGCCTGG
This sequence comes from uncultured Roseivirgaceae bacterium, assembly GCA_964429655.1. Classification (GTDB taxonomy): domain Bacteria; phylum Bacteroidota; class Bacteroidia; order Cytophagales; family Cyclobacteriaceae; genus CAYSCZ01. The sequence continues at coordinate 2,691 of CAYSCZ010000021.1, read as the reverse complement.
AATTCAGTAAAAATGATGATCTCTTAGTCGCCAGTACAGACTGGCTGTACATGACTTACAGAAAAATAGGCAATAGAGAAGTTGCAGGATCGCTTCTGGAACCTATAGAGCCTAAAATGCGAATCATTGAAAAATTTCCTTATCATAAAAGACTACTACTCTATAAAAGTTTAATTGAGCCAAAAGACCTTTCAAGCGAAACCTCAAGCAAATTAACAAGCATAACACAAAAATATGGCCTGGCGAACTGGCACTACTACAATGGGCGCAAGCAGACAGCTAAGCAATTATTTGAAGAGATATTAACCCATGATTATTGGTTTGCTTTAGGGTATATTGGTGCAGAGGTAGAACTTTATAATATGGGATTTGACATAACTTATATACAGTAATATCATAACGAATCCATTAGAACTTTATAAATTCTGATCATATCATTTAAATCGGATTTGTTTATGATTTCATTAGGAGTATGTGGATTTTTCTGAGGTATTCCCAGAAAACACCAGTCAATCGGATAGGGGGATTGTTGTACTTCCCTTCCATCGCTTGATCCACTTGCTTCAACTTCCAACTGATATTTGAATCCGGATTTTTTTATTATTGAGGTAATCTTGTCAGTAAATTTCTTTCTAGGAATATTTCTATCGCGCAGCGAAATAACTGCTCCATCACCCAGGTTTATTCCATCAGTCGACCAGGTAACATCTGCAATTAGTGCGTTGCGAATTGGGTATTTGTCAGTAACATATTTTAGAATATGAGGAACGGAGCCACCGCCATGCTCTTCCCAGGTGCTGAAGGCAATGATGCCATTTTTTAGGGTTTCTGCAATTTTTAATGAAGCAAAAACACCAACACGGTTATCCAAAGCACATGACTGAATGGTTTGTGAAGTTTCCTTAAACTTACATTTAAACGTTAAAGTAGTACCTCGCTGAATGCCCCTGCCAAAATCGTAATATAGTTGATGATGTTCATCTTCAATAAGTTCGCATTCTATAGGTCCAAAATCATCCTGACCATTAAGTGTATATCCATTTTTTACTTCAGGACCGCCAATGGGAACCAATTGATTTTCATAGCGTACGGTGAATCCTACGCTGTCAATATGCGAAAAAATTATAGTTTTTGGCTTACCGAAAATAAGTAAAATGTTATTTTGAAAACTTTCCCCATATAATACCTCAGGTTTGACGACCCATTTACCGCTATTATCTTTAATATATTTAATTATGAATTTTACCAGTTTGTCCTCGTTTCCGGAGGGAGCATGAATTTCGCATAACTCTTTCAACAATTCCATATACATTTGATCATTATTAATAGCAATCTATGGAAATAAATATTCTGAATAAAACAGACTCTGTCGCAAATAAATTTATGCGTGATATAAGGGATAAAAACATCCAAAAAGACCGCCTGAGGTTTAGAAGGAACCTTGAAAGGGTTGGGGAAGTGATGGCCTATGAGTTTTCCAAAACATTAAGCTATGTGGAGCAAGTGGTTGAAACACCGTTTGGTAAGTCTAAGCTTTATTTGCCAACTAATGATTTGGTGGTCATTTCAATAATGAGGGCCGGAATACCGTTCCATCAGGGGTTTTTGAATTATTTCGATGATATTGATAGCGGATTTATTGGGGCTTATCGCGATAAAAGTGGGGATATCGATAATGTGCTTATCAATCTTGATTACTTCAAGTCGCCTCATCTCGAAGACAAAGAAGTAATAATACTGGATCCGATGCTTGCCACTGGCAAATCACTCAATCGTGCCATCGCATCGATTCTTGCTAATGGTAAACCAAGGAAAATTCATATTATCTCAATACTTTCCTCTGTCATGGGTTTAGCCAATGTGCAATCCAGTAATAGTTTTATGGGTTCAATTTGGATTTATGCCCTTGATGATAAACTGGATGAGAATTCATACATCATACCTGGGTTAGGTGATGCAGGCGATCTTGCCTATGGAAAGAAAATGTGATAATAGTTTCCAATCACCAATCTTTCTTCAAGAATGGTATACATAAAACACGATAAATGATTTCATTGCTGCTTAAGTATTTGTCAATGTACTTCTCTAGTGCATTGAAATTTGTTTTTGGTCCTGCACTGGGAATCACTTTTGGGCTTTCTATCCCTGAAATCATTATCATAAATGTATTAGGGATGATGACTACGATTTATACTATTACTTATTATGGAAAAAGAATACACAATATTTTTCTTAAATTGTTAAAGCCAAAGCGAAAGAAAATATTTACCAAAAGAAATCGTCAGTTTGTTAAGATATGGAGAAAGTACGGTGTTAATGGGGTTGCTTTCTTGACTCCACTGGTTTTTACACCTCCGGGAGGGGCTATTCTGGCAAATGCTTTTGGAGGACACGATAAGCGATTAATATTCAGATCAATGTGGATAAGTGCTGCTTTTTGGTCATTCGTGGTCACTTTTTTCTTTCTATATACCAAGACTTTTATTGAAAATCATATCCCACTGGACTTTATATTAAAGCGTTTTAACCCATAGAAGTAGTTGCTGTAACCATTGTCACTAATTAAAACTTTCAGCCCTCATGTATTTAAGAGGACACATTATATAGTAATTTATCATTTATTTTAATCCAGAATTGTCATTAGACTTTCTATTATAATAAACGTCTTAATAAAATGCGAATATTTTCATT
>CAYSCZ010000020.1:0-46225 GCA_964429655.1 uncultured Roseivirgaceae bacterium | reverse complement strand
CTAATAAATTGATAATCAACTAATTAACCCCTTAACTAAACGGCATTGAATTCAGAATAGTCATTAGACTTTCTATTACATGGTTAAATCACTTCAAATCAGACACTAAACATTTTATTGGTTCGTCACCATAGCGATGCTATGCCTCCTCGACCTAAGTGCCTGATTTTTTGGGCTTTAACCCTTCATGACAAAATTCCAATGACAAATCTGGGATTAAAAAATTTGATTTTGGTTGATTGAGTCTTCAGAGTAAGCTAAACGCTCAGAAGATTTAAGCTCAGATCAAATTAATTATCGTGGCTCGATACAAGTGATTTTGATGGGTACCGAAGGCCCGGGATAAGCCATACAAATAGCTTTACCTGAATTAAACACAAAACCGTGCATTATCTCGATACCAATTTTGTAATCCCCCAAAGATAAATCTGAGGGTATATCAACACCTTCTGATGTAGCGACCGGTTGAAGTAAAAGATTTCCTTCATCATAATAATCAAAACCATCTAACTTAAACCAATTAGCTCCAAAAAGCCCATCACCACATATCACCTGGCCAAAGGTTACATTAAGGTCGCATGTAGCACCTTGTTCAATCTCTTCCAGCAAAGCATCTATTCTAATGGTCTGATCTTTACTAAGATTTGTTATATCCAAGTGCGTTGGGGATTGCAGAGGATTACCAGCAAAAGCCTCAGCCAAATCAATAATTATTGTTTCTCTTACCAATGCCTCGCATAGATCTTCATTGGCATTGTGAGTAATGCCCAATCTTGCCTGCATTGGATCTGATTTAAGAAATGTGCCATTCCACCAAACATTAAAATTATGTTCTTTACATCCTCCGGAATAATCTACCGTAACATGCAGCTCACCACTTTTTTTTATAATTGAAATTATATCGAAATAATCATTTATTGCATCATTGTCGGGCAGTTCACCAAAGTGGTACGCTACTTTATCTGTCTGCACAGAGTCTGAAGTCAATGCATCCAATTGCTGCTCTCCATTTAATACTATGATTTCGTCAGAACAGCAGGCCAAAAGACTAAAAATTAATAATGAGAAGATATATTTCATTTTATACTGTCTTTATTATAAGATACGTAATCGCTGCAAATCGTTGGAAAGACGAAAAAATAATTTTGAATATTCAAAATTAGCTTATAAAAAGTAAAAATTACATCAGAGATTAAAGTTGTAAGCTGTGTGTTTTGCATAAGAAATTAATTTTCTTTGCTGACGTCTGTATTCCTCATATTATACTAATAGAAGCTTAAACTTTGAGACTTTTGATAGACATGGACGAGGTGTTGGCTAATTACACCTTGAAAGTACTGCAGGTTCTTAAAAAAGAGACCGGTTATGATCTCAAATTTGAATCTATTAAGGGAAAGTTTCTAAGTAAATGGCTTCCTGAGGAATTTTTAGAGATCGTAACCTCTTATCCATATCGTCAGGGATGGTTTGCTGATCTTGAAGTGATGGAGGGAAGCTGTGAGGTAATGGAAAAGTTATACCGAAAATACGAAGTATATATAGTTACCTCAGCTATTGAATTTCCATATGCCGCTTTTGATAAAAATGTATGGCTAAAAAAGAATTTTCCTTTCATTGATAATCACCGGTTGGTCATCAGTAATCACAAACATATAATCAACGGGGACCTGTTGATTGATGATAACCCCAGGCATTTAAGAAACTTCCCAAGCCAAAAAATATTATTCACTGCATTTCACAATGTAAGCCTTAATGAGTTTGAAAGAGTAAATAACTGGTCTGATATTGAAAGCAGGCTATTGTGATAAATTCAACTTTTTGAGATATTTACCAAAGCTTTTCATAACCCAAAGATGGGCTATAGCCTGGGTGTTTACATAAATAAACCAAGGGAGCGTAGGAACAAATTCATGAATGGCAGCTATCACTGATTCGCCCTTAAGGATTTGCCTAAACTCCAACCAACCATAGTCACTGCGCTTTACAAGTAATCCGCCTACAATAAAAAATAACTGCCGTTGATTATCACTCCTGTCCGGTATGTATTTCATTTTCAGTAGGGGCTGTTTCATCCAGAGCAAGTGGAATTGACTGAGATCACCTTCTGTTTTTACCCTCACAAGGTATTTAAAAAATTTAGGTAACCATAATTGATAACTATTGGCCACCCATATGGCATCTTTACCTTTTGGGTTGTGAAGACGCTGGAAACTTCTAACGGTATTTTTTTCAGGTTGTACACTTTGGCCTGCAGGAATCTTCGGTAGTTTATTTGACTTTACCGCTTTTAATACAGCTGACTCAAAAGACTGGTACCTGATGTTAAGCCCGTTAAGTATTTTTTGATCACGGTTAATCGTGATGTTATGACGCAAGCTTTCCACAAGCGGGGAAACAAAAGTGGGATGGGAATCTGAAAATACCCCTACCCATAGTTTTGACATGCCGAGGGAAAAGAATGGAATGGTAAAGATATACCGTCTCTTTTTTAAGATTCTAGCGGTTGTTTTCAGCATATCAACATACGTCATAACCTCTGGGCTTCCAATATCGACGGATTGATTGAAGAAGGCTTCATTACCAAAAGACTTTTCAATTATTGTCAAAGTGTCATCAAGTGAAATGGGTTGGGATTGAGACTGTGTCCATTTGGGGCAAAACATCACCGGTAATCTTTTTACCAGCTTTTCGATGATGGTAAAAGATGAACCGCCCGGTCCTACAATGATGCCCGCCCGTAAGCTTGTTAGTGGTGTTTTTCTCGTTGCCAGTGTTTGCTCGACCTCGTACCTGCTTCTTAAATGCCTGGATAGTTTATTAGTATCGGTTGGTAATATTCCGCCGATAAAAACGATATGTTTCAATCGGTTAGCTTCCGCCGCCCTGGCGAAATTATCCGCTAATAGTAAATCTGTGTCATCAAAGGTCCCCTGATTGAGTCTTGCGGAAGGCTTCATTGAGTGAACTAAATACAACGCGTAGTCCGCACCTTCCAGAGCATTGGTAGTACTTGACAATGAATAAAGATCTACCTGCCGCCATTCAACCGAAGGATCCTCATCACGATCAATTTTTCTACGCGTTAATGCGATAATTTTATATTTCCGACGATATTTTTCAATAAACCATCTACCAATAAAACCAGTAGCACCTGCTATAACAACCGTTTCCATGACCTTAATTTAATTCTTTAAAACAGCTTGTGAGTAAGTATGTTGTTTAAGACATTATAAATTAATTATATGTCATTTAATGGTTAGTTAATTTGAAAGGCACCATCAACAACTTCAATTTGCTGAAAGGCTAAAAATCTATTATCCGACTTAGCTATAAATTTAAATGTTCCTTTAAAAGTGCGCCCATCAAAATCGGATATCTCAATTTCATATCTATCCACAGCTCCCGTGGTGACATAAGGTTCTATGGATGAGCCTTCTACCCAGTTTATTACTGCATAGGAATTATCTCCCCTTGGGCTTTTCAGTTCATAAGATTTATCCCCTGAAAAGTTATTTATCACAAAAGTAATCTCAAGAGGCCGCATATAAATGCATTCATTAGCATCCCGGAGACGAATTTCCAGGGTTTGCGTCGTGCCGTTTTCCGTTAATGACCATTCTATAGGGGTAAAAGAACCAACTGCATCAATTTCAAAGGTTGATGTATCGCCATCAATTATAAGGGAGGCATTATACGAAGAATTATTAGTTGGTCTGGAAGATACGCCAACTTCAACGCGCTCCATAGTAACCTGATTATCCTTAATTAAGAAATTTTCCGCTATCATCTGATCATTTAATAGTGAATAATTCCCTCTTAAACCGAAATTACATTTGCAGCAAGCAGAATCCAGATTAATAAAAAAATCCCCGCCCGAGGCATTAATAGAATCCACCCTACTGAATTGTAAAGGCACTACCATCCCGGTTTGATTGTTAATACCTAAATAAGAAATCACTCCGTTTTCAGTGAATGACACGCCAAAATTTGAATTGATATCCATCCAGCTGCCAACCAAACTAGCTTCTACCAGTCGATCACTTGGGTTAATAATAAATGCGCCTTCGTCAATCTTTTCCCCGCAGCCAATTAAGGAGACAAAAAATAAAATTATCCATCCAATATTTCCTTCAAATATTGTGATACGTCTTTTTATCATATCCATTCGCTCCTAAAATTAATCTCAATCCATTAAAATATGATAATAGAATGAATTAAATGTCATAGGTTATTATTTACCAAACCCATTGCCCATTGGAATTTTTATAATTACTACCTGTAAAATAATATGATTTTGTTTACTTATTCATAACTTTCAAATCAATAAGCATCTCATTATATTAATTTACTTTAAAAGTTTAAACCGATTATACAACACCAACTTTAGCCCGTGAGCGGTATAAAACGTTTTGAAAAAGGTTTTGAGCAATTTACCTTCTGGAGCCGGTGGGTGCAGTCACCCATGTATGTGGGCCTTATATTCGGTGCCATTATGTATTTGTATAAGTTTCTGGAAGAGTTACTATACATCGCTTTGGATATTTATGATATGACCGAAGAAAAGATGATGCTAGCCGTGCTTACCCTGGTGGATATGTCCATGGTGATGAACTTAGTTATAATCACAGCTATTGGTGGCTATTCAATTTTTACCAGTAAAATTTTTTTTTATGAGCATGAGGATAAGCCATTGTGGTTGGCAGATATTGATGCCGGACAGTTAAAAATAAAACTGGCATCATCACTGGCTTCTGTTTCAGGCGTTCATTTATTAAAAACCTTTCTTGGTTTTAGTGAGGCTATAATCAAATCAAGTGTAGAAGGCGTAGTAATTGAAATTATTATACACATGGTATTTATTTTTTCTGCATTGCTCTTAGCATATACTGAAAAAATAACCCACTCCTATCCTACCGGCAAGCACTGATATACCGTGAGTAGTAATTAATAAACTCATAAGCTTTTCTGTCAGCCCAGGTAAATTCATCGCCATGGATTGAAAATCCTACATGACCTCCTTTTTTAGGAACTTCTAAATAAAGAAAATTATGATCTTTAGCTATGTCATATGGATAACACTTATCACCTAATAACGGATCATTTTCAGCATTCACCAGCAATGATGGCACACAAATATTTCCATAAAACTGGTCTGAGGTGGAGGTAACATAGAAATCTTTTGCATTTTTAAATCCATGAAGCGGTGCAGTGTAGCGTTCATCAAAAACCTCAAAATCATTTACCTCATCCAGATTGGTAATGTCTACATCTTTGGGAAATTGAAGGGCTTTTTGTTGAACCTTCTTTTTCAATTTTCTCAAAAACCTCTTATGATAAAACTGATTACCTTTCTTTCTTAACTGTTCGGCGCTGTTCCATAAGTTACACGGCACAGAAAAGACTGCCGAAGCAATTACTCTTTTATCTACATTTTCACCTTGCTCTCCAAGATATTTAAGGCTGGTACTTCCTCCCATTGAATAACCGACAAGACCCACCTGATCATATCCCTGGCTGAAAATATGGGCCAATACTTCTTGGAAATCATCGGTAACACCATGATGATAAAGTCTCAATTTTCTATTCATCTCATCACTACAACTGCGATAGTTCCAGGCACAAACGTCCCAGTTTTTCTGATAGAAGTATTTTGCCGTGCCCATCACATAGTGCCTGGTCGAGTTGCCCTCTAACCCATGAGAAACTAAAACACACTTATTGACTCCATTCTTGAGCCAGTCAAGATCAAGAAAATCACCATCTGCAAGGTCAATTCTTTCCCTTTCGTATTTTAATCCTTTTACTTTTCGGATCATGGAAGGAATAATCGTTTCCATATGTTCATTGAAGTAATAAAAAGGAGGGTATTTATATGACGAATTCTCGATAATTGGCATGTCTTAATGATGAAAATTTTTAAGTTTGGATAATTGATTATTATTAAATTAGAAAAATAAAGATAATGAAAGACATAGTTGTTGGTATCGATATCGGAGGCACTAAAACAAAAGTTGGTTTAGTGAGTAAAGAAGGATCATGCATGATTCAGGATGATTTCAGAACAAAACATTTTCCCGATTTCCAAGACTATCTTAAGAACTTAAACAAATGCATAGATGACCTCGTCAAAGAGGTTGAAGAACCATTAAATGTAGTTGGCTTAGGTATAGGTGCTCCTAACGCCAGCCACAAGCGAGGCACAATAGAGCACCCCCCCAATCTAATATGGAAAGGCATTACACCATTAGTTACAGAACTGAGAAAATACTATGATGATATTCCAATTAAAATGACTAACGATGCCAACGCCGCAGCAATGGGAGAAAGACTCTACGGAAATGCCCAAAACATGGAGGATTTTATTGTAATCACTTTAGGTACTGGCTTAGGTACGGGAATAATATGTAATGGTGAGCTGGTGTATGGCTTCGACGGATTTGCAGGTGAACTTGGTCACATTTCTTTTAATGAGAATGGCCGGTTGGATGGCAATGGCATACATGGTGGATTGGAAGCGTATGTTTCTGCAACAGGTCTTAAACGGACCATCATGTACTTATTGTCATATTATATGGAGGATAGTATATTCAGAAAAATTGCTTACCATGACCTTCATGGCGAGGAGATTACAGAAGCTGCTGAAAAAGGTGATTTCATAGCAGTTAAAGCCTATGCATATACCGGGGAGATACTTGGAAGAGCCCTGGCTAACTTCATGACCTTCTCACAACCGGAAGCTTTCTTTTTACTTGGTGGACTGGCTAATTCAGGTAAGTGGATATTCGAACCCGCTCAAAAATATATGGATGAAAACCTGATGGAGGTTTATAAAGGGAAGGTAAAAATATTGCCCTCTGGAATGGAGGAAAAAAATGCAGCCATCCTTGGAGCAGCTGCCCTTATCTGGTCAGAATATCATTAGTAAATATTTATTTTATTGTTAGCGAATTAAGGCAAAGTTTTTGTGATTAATTGATTTTGCTTAAAAGTAGACCTGGTAAGAAAGGATGAGATATGTTTTATATTTTTTTTTGATAGGATGTCCATTTTTAGCTTTTAAAGCCACATCCCAACAGATAATCGTTAGTAATAAGGACAATAAAAAGCCCATTGAAAATGTGCTTATCTACTCTCAGGATAAAATTTCAGCGCAAACCAATGATCAGGGAATCGCTTATTTGCATGAATTTAAAAGTGATGATATACTAAGTTTTCAGCATCCTTCATTTAAGAGGGTAACCCTTGCTTATAAGACTTTAAAAAGAAACGGATTTTCAGTATCCCTTGAACCAACCATTATCCAAATTGATGAAGTGGTGGTATCTGCCAGCCGGTGGAGACAAAATAAGGATGAAATCGCCAATAAAATCACTTCGGTAAATTCCGCATCCATAAAATTTCATAATCCTCAAACCTCGGCAGATTTGCTGGAAAGCACTGGCCAGGTATTTATACAAAAAAGTCAGTTGGGTGGCGGCAGCCCCATGATCAGAGGATTTGCAGCAAATTCTGTGCTTATAGTTATGGATAATATTCGTATGAACAACGCCATATTCCGTGATGGTAACCTGCAAAATGTTATTAGCATCGATCCTTTAATTATTGAAAATACGGAAGTGGTTTATGGCCCTGGATCTGTGATCTACGGAAGCGATGCGCTCGGAGGGGTGATGCATTTTAAAACTAAAACCCCGAAGTTTTCTGTCTCAAAAGATTATGAAATAAGTGGCAATGCCATGAGCAGATATGCTACTGCTAATAATGAAAAAACCGGACATTTTGATTTTAATATCAAAAAGAGAAAGTTCAGCGCACTTACCAGTTTTACCTTTAGTGAATTTGAAGACCTAAGAACAGGAAACAATAGAACAGATGAATTCCCGGATTTTGGAAAACGCCTGTTTATCACAGACCGACAAAACGGGGAAGATGTAATCAAAATAAACGATAAACCAAATCTACAAATTCCCAGTGGATATAATCAGGTAAATGCACTGCAAAAATTGAAATGGCGGGCAAATTCGTCAATGGATGTTACCTATACCCTAAATTACAGCCGTACCTCTGATGTACCGCGTTATGACCGGCTTATCGAAACTGACGACAATGGTGATCCGATTTCGGCAGAATGGTTCTACGGCCCTCAAGTATGGGTTGTAAACGCAATCAGGTCCTCTTTCTTTAATAAAAATAAGTTCTATGATGAGGCTGGAATCACCATGGCCCATCAATTCTTTAAAGAAAGCAGGAACGACAGGAAATTTAATGACAATGGACGAAGGGAAAGAACCGAAAAGGTGAATGTGGCCAGCTTGAACCTTGATTTTGAGAAAATATTTAAATCAGAAAATAAGTTTTTCTATGGTAGTGAATTCGTTTACAATGCTGTTAATTCAGTAGGTATAAAAACAAATATTGAAAATGAAACTACAGAACCAACTACACCGCGTTATCCTGATGGCGGATCAAACTACACATCTGCTGCTATTTATGGAAGTTATTTAAGAAATTTTTCGAAATCCATTACCTTAAATTCCGGCGTCAGATACAATCATATTTTAATAAATGCCAGCCTGGAAGATGACAGCACAATAGACTTCCCTTTTGAGAAACTTAATTTAAGTAATGGTTCCCTGTCCGGAAACCTGGGTTTAATATACAAAGCAAATGACAGCTGGCAGCTTAGTGGTCTGTTTTCAACAGGATTTAGGTCTCCAAATATCGATGACGTAGGAAAAATTTTTGATGGCTCTGATGGATTTGTGCTAGTGCCTAATAAAAATCTTAAGCCTGAGCATACATTTAACTGGGAAATAAATTTAAATAAGAAAAGTGAAAAGATTGATTTTGAAATCGTTGGATTTTATTCAATCCTTAAAGATGCTATGCTTCGCAGCAACTTCACATTTAATGGCCAGGACTCCATTTTTTTTGATGGTGAGCTTAGCCGGGTTCAGGCTTTGCAAAATTTTGGAAGGGCAAAAATCTATGGTGCGAGCACAAAATTTAACTATAGGTTTAATGAAAAACTCAAGATGACCCATACTTTCACATTCACTGATGGTAAGGTAATAGATCAGGAAGATAATACTGTTTATGATTTCAATGGCAGGGAGATTGTACTTGGTAGCGATATTCCCCTGAGACATACAGCGCCTCCTTTTGGGAGGTCCTCATTTACTTATGAGTCCCTGAACTTCAGATCTGAATTCTACATTTCTTACAATGGCAAGAGAAAGGCAGAAAATTTTTCACCTTCAGAATTATCCAAACCACACCTCTACACTGCGGATGGAAGCCTCGCCTGGTATACTTTAAATTTCAAAGCACAATACACCCTTAATGGTTTGACCATCAATGGAGGTATAGAAAATATCTTAGACAAACATTACAGGCCATATTCATCAGGCATAAGTGCCCCTGGTCGTAATTTTATACTTTCTATGCGCTATTCTTTCTTATAAATGCACGCAGTCCTTTCATACTTACTAAGAATTCACCTGATTATTAAATCAGTTATAAATATAACAATTCAAATTATTTTTTTTACTTTTTGTATAAACCCTCGTAAACTAATAAACTTCTTCATACTGTATTATAATAAATGGGTCGGTGGTTCCGACCTTTTTATTTTATCACATGTATTTTGTTAATCTTGCAGTAATGAAAGAATTCGTTAAGGTCTTATTCCCGCACACCAAACCATATTTACCTTATGCGCTGCTAAATTTTATCTTTAATGGATTAGGGGTATTATTCTCGTTATTCTCACTTACACTGATCATACCGTTTTTAAGTGTATTATTTGGGACAAAGGAATTAATACGTGAACCGGTACCGCTCGCTTTCTCCATTGATTCCATTCAGCATAATTTTTATTACCTATTAAGCGAGATCATCATCGAAAAGGGTGATTTTCAGGCACTTGTATACCTGAGCATATGGCTGATAATCTCATTTTTATTTAAGAATTTGTTCATTTACCTGGCAAGGTTTTACATGGTTATTTTCCGTATAAAGATCATCAGGGACATACGGAATATAATTTTCCAGAAGATTGTAAACTTGCCTATGAGTTACTTTTTAACTGCAAGAAAAGGTGATCTAATGGTAAGATTTACTAAAGACATGGATGAGATTGAAGGGGGCGTTATCGGATTTATAAATATGCTATTCCGGGACATGGCCAATATTATTGTTTTTCTGGTCGCATTGATCATAATGAGCCCTACGTTGACAGCGTTCGTCTTCATATTATTGCCCATTAGTGGATTTATTATCTCACGGGTGGGTAAATCACTGAGAAGACGCTCAACGTTGGCCCAGTCAATGTTAGGTGAAGTAATCAGCCATCTGGAGGAGACCATCTCCGGACTTAAAATAATCAAAGCATTTACTGCAGAAGACAAAATCATCAACCGTTTTGGTGTTTATAATCAAGAGTTTACCATTAGAAAAAGTAGGGTAGAAAAAAGAAAAGACCTGGCTTCGCCGCTTAGTGAATTTCTTGGTGCCATGGTGATTGTAATAATCATGTATTATGGAGGAAATCTGGTTTTGACACAACAGGGAGACCTCCCGCCTGAAGCTTTCATCGCCTATTTAGCTATATTTTCACAACTAATAGAACCCGCGAAGCAAGTATCTAATGGTTTTTATGGTATACAAAAAGGTTTGGCATCATTTGACAGGGTGAACAGCGTGATCACGGCTGACATGAAAATAGAAGAAAAACCAAATGCTGCTGCTATAAAAAACTTTGAACATTCCGTTGAATACGATAATGTTTCCTTTAGATATACCAGGGAAAACATTCTCAAAAATATTTCACTAAGCATTTATAAGGGCCAGTCACTTGCACTGGTAGGCAAGTCCGGATCAGGGAAATCAACGCTGGTAGATCTTTTGTTGCGGTACTATGACGTTATTTCTGGTTCTATAAAAGTAGATGGTAAGGATATAAGAGATTATAAAGTTTCCGATTTGCGAAAACTAATCGGTTATGTTAGCCAGGAACCAATATTATTCAATGACACCATTTACAATAACATCGCACTGGGCCTGGAGAAAACCAGTGTAAATGATGTGGTGGAAGCAGCAAAAGTCGCAAACGCTCATGAGTTTATCGAAAGGGCAGATCAAGGCTATGACACATTCATTGGGGACAGAGGAGGCAAGCTTTCGGGCGGACAAAGGCAGAGACTAAGCATCGCAAGGGCAGTGCTGGCCAATCCGCCAATATTAATCCTAGATGAAGCTACCTCCGCCCTGGATACTGAATCAGAAAGGCTGGTACAGGAGGCATTAATAAACCTGATGAAAAACAGGACCTCCATCATTATCGCCCACAGGCTTTCTACCGTGCGTCACGCGGATAACATATGTGTGCTGGAAGATGGTGTTTTGAAAGAACTGGGCAATCATCAGGATTTACTGGATAAGGATGGCATTTATAAAAAGCTTCATGCTTCACAACTTGCCTAAATGGAGTATTTTTTATCGTTATATTCAATTTTTGTAGTAGTTACCGGTCTATTCTTAATCAAAAATAGGAAAGGAATATTTGTGATATGGCTCAACAGCCAAAGGAATAAGCTTCTGGATACTTTTTTCAAAGTATATACCAACCTTGGCGAGAATTATTTATATCTGGTATTATTGGTTGCGTGGTGGGTGACCAGATTGTTTCCCTTATGGTCTATTTTTATTATTTTATTTATAGAAATCAGCATTGTTGTTTCAATTAAGCGGATTTTTACCAGCAGAATGTTAAGACCAAAAACTTATTTAAGGGGGATGATCCCTTTAGATTTGGTGGAAGGTGTCCGTACTCATGGACTTAAAAGCTTTCCTTCCGGGCATTCCGCTACAGCATTTTCCAATGCTACTTTTCTTTCCTTACAATTGGATAATACCTGGGTTTCTATAATATCTTTCTTCTTGGCGCTACTGATAGGGATATCAAGAATTTATTTATGTCAACATTTTCTGAGGGATGTTTTGGTCGGGTCCTTAATCGGATTTAGTGTAGCGTGTCTGGTTTATCTTTTTTTATTGATCATCTAAGGCAACTTCTTTTTGCTCACCCACTTGTTTTCTTTAAGAAAAAAACGCCATGGATAATCGAAATATTCCTCAGCATAATCCACACCCACTCGTCTGTCTGATTCTATCTGGCCATCAGTTACCACTTCATCACCGTTTTCTATCCACAATTGGTCACCTAATAAAGAAGTTCCGGAATGGGATCTTTTAATACCTAGTGCCTGGGTTAACAATCCCGGACCACCGGTTAAATTTTTTTTAATTTCGTTCGATCTGCGTCGCCGCATCATGGTTTCTATTCCCGTAAAAGGTTCTAATGCTCTAACCAAAACTGCATGCGGTGTATCTTGAGCATTGGTGACAACATTAAAAAGGTGATATATTCCATAGATCAAATAGACATAAGCAACACCACCCTCCTGGTACATAATCTCTGTCCTTGTTGTCCTTCTACCGCCGTAAGCATGAGAGGCTTTATCTTTTTCCCCGCAATAAGCTTCTGTTTCAACGATTTTCCCGGCTGTCAACACACCCTCAATATTTGAAAACAGATTTTTACCAATGAGCGCTTTGGCCACGGTCACACAATCCTGATGTAAGTAAAACGACTTATCTAATATATTGAGTTGGTTCATTTAATTTAATTTGAGCAATTTTGTAGAAACAAAAACCCTATTATCATGCGCAAAACCATAATATTAACAACATTAATCGCACTATTATGTGTGACGGTTCAGGCACAAATTCAGACCCCTGCACCTAGTCCGGCATCAAAATTAACCCAGACGGTTGGTTTGACACAAGTTGAAGTAGAATATTCAAGGCCCGGAGTGAAAGGCCGGGAAATCTTTGGCGGGTTGCTGCCTTATGATCAGGTATGGCGAACAGGGGCAAACGCTGCCACAAAAATATCTTTCAATGATAAAGTAAAACTGGGAGGTAAAGAACTTCCTGCAGGATCATATGCTATACTTACCAAGCCAGGTAAAAAAGAATGGGAAGTGATGCTATTCAATTATGAAAGTGGAAGCTGGCCAAGTTATTTAGAAAAAGACCCTGTGGCTCAGATGACAGTATCTTCAGAGTCGCTAAACGACATGGTGGAATCTTTCACCATCAACGTGAACAACCTGAGAAATAGCTCAGCTACCATCGACATAAAATGGGCGAACACCATGTTGAGCCTTCCCCTGGAAGTTTACACCGATGAAAAGGTTATGGCGAGCATAAGCAGGTTTAAAGAAAACCCTGAGATGAGCCTTGCTAACGCTTATTATCAGGCAGGATCATATTACTTCAATGAAGACAAAGACCCGGACCAGGCACTTGACTGGGTGAATAAAGCTATTGAAATCAACCCTAATGCGTTCTGGATGATCAGAACCCAAGCACTGATACTGGCTGAGAAAAAGGATTACAAAAAGGCCATTGCTGCTGCTGAGCAGAGTATGAAAAAAGCCAAGGAAGCCAATAATGATGATTACATAAGACTAAATGAAGCTTCAATAGCTGAATGGAAATCAAAATAAGTCGAAGTTCTTTTTAAGAATTGAAGAGCTATCCCATCCGGTTAGCTCTTTATTTTTATAATACCCTGAAATATCCCACCTAGTAAAATTGTCAAAAAACATCCAATGGCATTGTACCATAAGTATCCCAATTCTATCACTCCTGTCGTCGTTAAGAAGTGACAAATAATTACCACAAACTCAGCGATCAATGCGCCCCAAAATACGGCATTGCCTTTAATGGATTTAAAGAAAAAAGCTGTTAAAAAAATACCCAGTATGGTACCGTAAAACAGCGAGCCAATGATATTGACGGCTTCAATAAGATTCTCTGAATTCTTTGCCAATAAAGCAAATGATATGGCCACCACCCCCCACAGACCAGTAAGAACCCTTGAAATGATTACATAATGTTGATCAGATGCATGATTATTAAAGAAGCGTTGATAAAAATCCACGACAGTAGTGGAGGCCAGCGCATTTACTTCGGAGGAAATGGAAGACATGGCTGCAGAAAATATCACGGCTATAAGTAATCCTATCAATCCTACAGGTAAATAGTCAAGGATGAACGTTAGAAAAACAAAATCTGCATCTTTAGTTTCAATAGTGGGGTCAACATCGGTGATTAAATCTTTAACCTTAGCCCTGGTCTGGATACCTTTCTGTTCCACTTCATTTAATGCTTTTGAATAACTTTCTATACCCTGAGCATCTTTTTTTCTGATAGATGAAACAAATGATTGCGCAATTTCTTTGCGCTGTTGCGTCAGGTAAGCGTACTCATCCCGGTAATCTTTAAGCTTTGTCGATTGATCCGATGAAGCCACTATTTCCAAAGATTTTTCTTTAAAATGGACGGGAGGTTGATAAAAAATATAGAATATATAAACGAATACTCCAACAAGCAATATAAAAAATTGCATGGGGATCTTCAGCATAGCATTAAACATCATGCCCATCTTACTTTGGATAGTATTTTTACCACCGATGTATCGCTGTACTTGTGATTGGTCAGTACCAAAATAAGACAGTTGTAATATCAGACCACCCGCAATTCCGGACCAAATGGTATAACGCTTTTCAAAACTAAAATCAAAATCTACTGTATTCAACTTCCCTAAATATCCGGCAATGCTTAAAGACTCAGTAAATGACGCATATTCTGAAATATAATTTATAACAATAATAAACGCCACTACCATACCACCCATGATCACCATCATTTGCTGCTTCTGAGTGATACTTACTGCTTTTGTTCCACCGGAAACTGTGTAGATTATCACCAGAACTCCTACTAATAAGATGGTCAATGTAAGGTTCCATCCAAGAATGGTTGACACAATAATGGCCGGAGCATATATGGTAATACCGGCTGCCAGCCCCCGCTGGACAAGAAATAAAAATGCGCCTAAAAACCTGGTCTTGATATCGAACCTGGATTCCAGAAATTCATAGGCAGTATAAACATTCAGCTTGTAATAAATGGGAATGAAAAAAGCAGATACTATGATCAGGGCAATAGGCATACCCAGGTAGTTTTGTAAAAAAGACATTCCGCTTTCATAAGCCTGGCCGGGTGTGGAAATAAAAGTAATCGCACTGGCCTGGGTAGCCATAACAGACAATCCGATGGTGCTCCATCCCATACTTTTATTGGCTAAAAAATAACCCTGTATATTCTGTTTACCCCGTGTCTTCCATACTCCGAAAGATACAATAAAAGCTAATGTACCGAAAAGGATGATTAGATCAATTGTGCTCATCTAAAAGAAATGCTAAATAAATAAAGAAGAAAAATCACAACCCCAAGAGTAATTAAAACATAAATGTAAACCTGCTTCCAGGACTTGAAATGTGGTGGCTTCTGCTCGTCTGGCCCTGAAGTCATTTATTGTGATTTTGAAGTTGTTTCTTCATCCAAACCAACAGAGATGAGATTTGTAAAAATTCTATACGCGCCGGGTACACCGGCAGGAAGCTGTCTAAACCAGGAATATCCAGTATAAATGAAATATCCTGCTCCGTGTTTGGCAATCAACAATCCGCCATTCTTAGGATCTTCCCCGGGATCATTGCTGGATAAAACCGGCTTAAACTGTTCTGACCACTCATCTGAAAAGTAAAGCCCACGTTCCTGGACCCATCCCTCAAAATCTTTATCAGTAATCTTATTTGGCGTATTTAAAACGTGATGGTCAGGTGCCAGGAACCTCACCTCAGCTTCTTCTACTGTGACACGATCCCTGGAAATTTTAAATTCATACGGACTGAAATTCTCAACCTTTAGCCGATAGCTTGTACTGTACTGTACAATAAGATTTCCTCCTTGTTCAACATAATCCATTAATGGTTCCTTCTTAAATTCCAGCCAACCCTCAGTATTTAAAGCTCTGATCCCCAAAATGATGGCGTCATAATTATTTAAGGCTTTCCCGTTTATGGATTCTTCTGTAAGCAAATCAACTTCATAACCTATTTGACGCAAACTTTCCGGTATTTTATCGCCGGCACCCATGATATACCCAATGTGTTCGCCTCTTTTCTCCAAATCTATTTTTACGACCTTAACAATGGCTTTCGGAAAGAGTGCCTGATCCTGTATATGATCATATTCGATATTTACCAATCCTTGATCATATGCATTGCCCCGGAACTTGAGTTTTGCTGTAATTTCACTCACTTGCTGGGACTTAGGTGCGATTAGATCAAATTTAAACCGCTG
Organism: uncultured Roseivirgaceae bacterium; assembly: GCA_964429655.1. Lineage (GTDB taxonomy): Bacteria > Bacteroidota > Bacteroidia > Cytophagales > Cyclobacteriaceae > CAYSCZ01. The sequence continues at coordinate 29,947 of CAYSCZ010000020.1, read as the reverse complement.
TTCAGCTCCTTTAGAGTCGATGGAATAATCGAAACTGGTGGGCTCAGATTGCCATCCAACGGGTAATTCCAAAAATACACTTCCATTTACATTATCTTTTCCTGCCACCACACGCACATTTATAGTCTTTTCCGAGTTCCCATCAAATACAATTACATCTTCTATTATATCAACCATAACTGGCGGGGTAATTGCAAGAGGCCTGTATACCTCCCCTTTCACCGGATCATTTCGTTTGAAAATTATCGGTTTAGTATAATCAATCATTTCTTCATCAACAGAAATAGTAAAAGTCGCAGAAAGAGGTGGGTCATTCTCAGGTTTTCCTATTTGTAGTAAGTCATCCACATAATACATTGCCGATGTTGCCTGCTCATTCAACCAGTAAGGTTGGGATATATCGATATCCTCAGGCAGTACATAAGCTTTATCCGAATTAAAAGCGGTGTTATTCTCAAGGGATTGGTTTAGTTCTTCCCGTTCATAAAGCTGATCTACCGTAAATGTCTCTAACCCAATATCAATAGGTGACCTGTTGATGGCTTCAATGCTTATTTTTAGAGAATCCCCGGCAGTGTAGGCATAGTCATCGGATTTTACTTCGAGGTAAAGACCCGTAACCGCTGCTATTAATTTACTGATCTCCAGGAGTTTGATATCTTTCCAGTATTGATCCTTCAATTTCAGCAATTCTTTTCTGGCCTTGACCAAATCAGCAACAATGCCATAAGGTCTATCAGGATCAAAATTCATGATGGCATTATCAATGTGGAATCCAACTTTATCGCCACCATCAATACGACCCCAGGTAAAATCAATTCCTCCTATCACATCCCGGGTATCTTTTCCTTCCCACTGAACAAAATACTCAACCTCTTCACCCCGGCTCCCGGTTGCACCAAACCCCTGGCTTTTGTGCATGCTTCTGCTTTCGGCGGCTAATTCAGTGTATGACTTACCAAGATAATGATTAAAAGAACCAACATTTAACCTATTGAGACCTTTTGTTTCAAAATTAATGTCCCGGAGACGATAGAACCATTGACTTGTATTCCAAAATATTTTCTTCGGTTTCCATGGTTCAACATGTTTCAATTGATTAGGGCGATAGGAAGGATCGCCGGCCAGCGCAAATGCTTCTTTAGCCAATATAGCTGATGCCGTGTGATGTCCGTGGGTATAACCCGGCTCCAGACTGAATCTGGTAATGATAATATCCGGCCTGAAATTGCGTATTGTCCAAACAAAGTCTGCCAACACTTTTTCTTTGTCCCATATATTAAAGGTTTCATCTGGTGTTTTAGAATAACCAAAATCATTAGCCCTGCTGAAAAATTGACTACCTCCATCTAACCTGCGGGCCGCTAATAGTTCCTGCGTCCTGATAATACCCAATTGCTCACGAATCTCGGGACCAATCAGGTTTTGGCCACCATCACCACGGGTTGCAGATAAATAAGCGGTGTTAAGTAATGCTCCGTTGGCCATATAAGCGATCAGTCTTGTGTTTTCATCATCAGGGTGGGCTGCCACATATAAGACCGACCCTAATACATTTAACTTTCGAAGCATTTGAATGATATCACCTGTATGGTACTCCTGTGGCTTTTGGCCATTTGAAAGATTTCCAAAAAAAGAAAGGTAAGAAGAGAATATTATAAAATAAATGATCCTTTTAAACATGCTGAGCAATTATGAAATTGGTTAACGGGTATTGAAATTGAAAGTTATTATAGATGAACTTTTCAAATCACAATAAATTGGTTTAGTTGGTGAACTTAATCAAACATAAACTTTCATAAAAATCAGATCATTACTATGGATAACAATCCAGAAATTTTAGAAGGTGATCAGTTGAATAAATAGTTATAAATTCAATTTTGGATCAATATTATTTTACGAGGGAATAATGATAAGGTAACAAAATCACAACCAAGATTATTACAAATATCTACTTTTGAAGCTCGTACCAAAATTTCATAACATGAATAAATCAATCTCAATAATTGGTGGGGGAAATTTAGGGTCTTCTATAGCTGAGGGAATACTAGACAGTAAGTTAATACCGGCAAATCAATTGATCATTACCAGGAGAAAATTAGAGAAAATCCAATACCTGGCTGATAGAGGGGCACAGATTACATCCGATAATCTACTGGCCACAGAAAATGCCGATATAATCATACTGGCGATCAAACCTTATCAAATTCTGGAAATACTTAGGGAAATAAAGCATAATATCCGAGACAATAAAATTATTGTCTCTACAGTCACAGGCATTTCCCTGAAGGAGATGAGAGAGATCATCCCCAAAGGCGGTGTTTTATTTAGGGCAATGCCAAATACTGCCATTGCGATAAGGCAATCCATGACATGTATAGCTTCCGACGGAGCTAACGAAGCCGCTCAGAAACTTGTGGAGGATATTTTCAAGCCTGCAGGTGAGGTCATATTTTTGGAAGAAAACCTAATGAATGCCTCTACAGCCCTGGCTGCTTGTGGCATTGCCTTTGCCCTCAGATTTATAAGGGCAGCCTCCCAGGGGGGCATTGAAATTGGATTTGATTCAGAAACTGCTCAAAAAATTGCAGCTCAAACCGCAAAAGGCGCAGCCTCACTTATTTTAGAACACAACTACCATCCGGAGCGCGAGATCGACAAGGTAACCACGCCAAAAGGTTGTACCATTGCAGGTCTAAATGAAATGGAACATAACGGATTCAGCTCCGCCCTGATAAAGGGTATATTGGCGTCTTTTAAAGAAATTTAGGTCACCTTTTCATTTTTATCACTTTTTATAATGCCATCTTCCAGTCGTATGATACGTGACCCATATTCTGCATTTTTTTCAGAATGTGTTACCTGAATTATGGTCATGCCATCATTGTTTAACCTGGTAAAAAGATCCATGATGTGGGTGCCTTGCTCGGAGTGAAGGTTTCCGGTGGGCTCATCTGCAAGTAAAAGCTTGGGTGAACCGACAATAGCCCTTGCTATCCCAACCAATTGCTGCTGACCACCGGATAGTTGCTCAGGAAAGAGATCCTTTTTAGCAACAATATTGAACCTATCCAGCATCTCAGCGACCATACTTTTCCTTTCTTTGCCCTTAACACCACGATATATCAATGGAGTCTCAATGTTTTCATAAACCGTAAGCTCATCAATGAGGTGGTAAGCCTGAAAGACAAAACCTATGTGCTCTTTATGAATTTTGGATGTTTTACGTTCATTAAATTTATGGACCGGTTCGTCCAAAAAAAATACTGGCCGGCTGACGGTTTATCCAACATCCCAATCAAATTAAGAATGGTTGTCTTTCCGGAGCCGCTTGGCCCCATAATGCTTAAAAATTCACCATCATCTACCACAAAGTTAAGGTCTTTAAGAATAAAAATTCTTTGATATTTGGAGTCAATGAATTTATCTATGTTTCTAAAAGTGATCAATCCCATGCGGACAAATATATAGGGTTGATTTAAAGTACGATAATATCTTGAAAAAAAGGAATATTCTTATATCGATAGTAATTCCCGTATTAAATGAGGAAAAATATTTGAGACCAACGGTTAATGCTGTATTTGATCGGGCGCAAAATAATAAGTCAATTGAAATAATCGTGATCGACACCGGAAGCGAAGACAAAACATTGGAAATTGCCAATAACCTGAAACTAAAAGTTTTCGAAAAACCGGAATTCTCAGGTCATAAATACCAAGCCCTGAACTTCGGGTTTCATAGAGCTAACGGGGGTATCTTACTATTCCTGGATGCTGATACTACTCTACCAAAAAGATATGATCAGCTGATTTTAGACGTAATGCAAAAACAGCAGGTGGTGGGAGGAGCTTTCGAGTTTGCTTTTGATAAAAAAAACCTATCGTTACTTTTCGTGCAATTGGTAAACAGGGTCCGTTACAGAATCAGGAAAAGGTATTACAGCGACCAGGCTATTTTTTGTAGAAAAGTTGTTTTAGAACAAATTGGAGGTTTTCCTGAAAAACAGCTAATGGAGAGTGCATATTTATGCGCAGAACTTGTTAAAATAGGTAAACTAAGACTGATAAAATCACCAGTAATTACATCCTCAAGAAGGTTTACAACAAATGGTGTGATGAAAACATTCTTACAAGACTTTACCATCTGGATCCAATTTATTCTTGGAATGGACGTATCAAGATATGCCAAAAAATATTGGGCTTTCAATCGTTCTGAAGAACGCCGTTAATTATTTCTGCTGTTAATTCATGCTTCCCGTCAAAAACATGATGGGTTAATTTTCCATGGAAAACACTTTTCATCCTGGATATTTCCTGCTCGTAGATTGCTTGGTGGTAATACTGGTCCTTGTCACCAACAAGTGTTAATACCTCTCCTGGGTTTCCTAAATATTGAAAATCTTCATCCGTCAACTCATGAGGGAAGCCTCCGGCAATAAGGACTAACCTGTTAAATAATACTTTATGACGGGCAGTAAATCTTGAAATAGTTGCTACACCCTGAGAAAAGCCCAATAAGATTAGTTGAAACTTACTCATATCTAATTTCTTTAACCCCTGATCATAAACCGCTTTAAGATACTTCAACTGATTTTCAAGATCCAGGGTGCGTTCCTCTTTTGTGAGCCAGGAAGCGCCGACCCGTCCATAGTTCCCATCCAGGTAAAATTTTGATAATCCCTGTGGGGCAATGACATAATTTTCGTCAGGATTTAATCCCTCAAATTTTTTAATGAAATACCTGGATAACTGTCCATATCCGTGACAGACAAACCAAATATACTTCGTTTTGGATGAAATATTATTCAAGGTTGAATAACTGGCATGGTGTGAATAGGATACCTTGTTGATCATTGGCTTATAAGACTTCAATTCGCTGTCTATACAATTCGACAAGACCTTTTTGCTCAAGTTGTTTTAGTAATCTAGATACAACAACCCTGCTGGTGTTTAACTCTTCGGCTATCTCCTGGTGGGTTTTAGTGATAATGTAAGATCCTGAAGATTGCTTCTTGTCCAATAAATAATTGAATAAACGTTCATCCATCTTCATGAAGGCCATGCTATCTATGGAGTGCATCAATTCCAGAAAACGATCATTGTAGGATTGGAATACAAATCTTCGCCAGGATGGAAATTTTCTTAACCAGTCATCCATGACTAATAATGGTATCATGATCATTTCCGAATCCTCTTCAGCCAACACTTTAAAGCCACTCTCCTGACCACTAATGCAGCAATTCATAGACATAGCACATGCATCTCCGGACTCCAGATAGTATAATAATACCTCATGGCCTTTATCATCCTGCCTGAGCACTTTTAGAACACCTGAAATAAGTATGGGAACTTCTTTAACCGTGGCATTGGTAGAGATTAGAACAGCACCGGCATTTACTTTTTTTAACCGACCGTTTAGCAATACTTCTTTTCTAAGCTGAGGTTCAAACCTGGATTCAAAAAGATTTAGATGTACATCCAACAACATTACATAATTGTTAAAAACTACTAATAACTTAAACAAATGAAGCGATAAATGTTATCTACCAGGGTAAATAAATTGGGAAACTTATTTCCACTGCTTCATTAATTTATTAGCAAAAACGAAATCGTTTAATTCATTCACCTCAGAGTATGTAATGTCCTTATTGTTTCCTTCCCAAAGTTTTTTTCCGTTATAAATAAACATCACCCAGTCCCCGATACCTATCACTGAATTCATATCGTGAGTAACCACCACGGTAGTTATGTTAAACTCGTCGGTAATGTCTTTAATCAAGTTGTCAATTCTTATAGACGTCTGGGGATCCAACCCAGAGTTTGGCTCATCACAGAATAAATAATTCGGGTTGTTTACAATAGCTCTGGCTATCCCGACCCTTTTTTTCATTCCACCACTAATTTCCGATGGCATCCTGTTGTTTATATTTTGTAAGTTTACTCGGTCCAGGCAAAAATTTACACGCTCCAGCTTCTCCTCCAACGGCATCTTCGTGAGGATATCCAAAGGAAACATAACGTTTTGCTCCACAGTCTTAGAGTCAAACAATGCACCACCCTGGAACAGCATACCAATTTCCCTTCTTATTTCTGTTTTTAAATCATTATCCTGGGATGTAAAATCACGGCCATCATAAAGTACATGACCCGTATCCGGTTGTAGCAATCCTACAATACATTTAAGAAGCACGCTCTTTCCCGTACCACTGGCTCCTATAATCAGGTTTGTCTGTCCTTTTTCTAACCTGCAATTGATATCAAACAGGACTTCCTTACCATTAAATGACTTGTTAATGTTATTGACTGCTATCATCCTAAAAATATTTGGGCCAGGATATAATCCGCTACAAGGACGGCAATGCAACTATTGGTAACAGCTGATGTACTAGACTTGCCTACTTCCAGCGAACCGCCACTGGTGAAAAAACCTTTAAATGACGCAATTGATGCCACTAAAAATCCAAAAACCACTGCTTTTATCAATGCGAAGAAAATATTGAATTCATTATACTCCGCCCTGATTCCATAGATGTAGTCTGTTCCTGTGATCACCCCTGTTAAAATTCCTGTAAGATAGCCCCCGTAGATTGATAAAAACCCCGCAATAATCACAAGCATGGGGTACATGATAACCGATGCAATTATTTTGGGCAAAACCAGATAGGAGGTGGCATTAATTCCCATCACCTCTAAAGCATCAATCTGCTCGGATATTCTCATTGTGCCAAGTTCACTGGCAATATTAGACCCTACCTTACCTGCATAGACAATAGCAATAACAGTTGGCGCTAACTCAAGCACTGTCATATCCCTGACTACTAGCGAAATAACATAATCCGGAATATAAGGCGCAATTAAATTGTAGGCTGTTTGAATGGTGGTAACTGCACCCATAAAAGTGGATACTATGGCAACTATAAAAACTGAATTATAGCCAACTTTTATACATTCATCAAGGATCAAGTCCACATAAACCTTAAAACTTTCCCTTCTAACGAATAATTCCCCAAGAAATATTAAATATTTGCCTATGCTCTTCATAAAGAGTTTTTTGGTCACAATCGAATTGCAACTTGTTTAAGTGAAAACGAAATAAATACAAAAAATGTCTGAATCAAAGTTACTTGTAATTTCTGGGGGTACGAAAGGAATAGGACGTGCCATCATTGAAAAATTTTCTGAGGATAAATTAAAGATCATTACCTGCAGCAGAAGTGCTTCTGACCTGGAAGCACTAAAGAAGGCTGTAAACAGTAAAAATAAAATTGAAACTTTCCAGGCAGACCTTTCTGAAAAAAAAGAGGTTAAAGCTTTCGCTGAATACATTTTATCTTTCAATCAACCGGTAGAGATGCTTATTAATAACTCCGGGATTTTTATCCCCGGTGAAATTCACTCGGAAGAAGAAGGAAATATGGAAAAAATGATAGAAACAAACCTATACAGTGCATATTACCTCACGAGAGGATTAATTAAAAATATGATTCAAAACCAAGGTGGACATATTTTCAATATTGCCTCAGTAGCAAGCCTTAAAGGATATCCGAATGGTGGATCTTATAGCATATCAAAATTTGCGATGTACGGCTTATCGCAAAATCTTAGGGAAGAACTTAAGGATAAAAATATTAAAGTAACAGCAGTAATGCCTGGCGCTACCCTTACCAGCAGCTGGGAAGGCGTTGATTTACCCAGGGAAAGATTCATGAAGGCGGAAGATGTTGCTGAGATCGTTTATTCAACCTATCACCTATCCAAATCTACAGTAGTTGAGGATATTATACTGAGGCCTCAATTAGGAGATTTGTGAAATATATGGCAACTATTCTAAAGCTTTATCGGTTAAATTTGTGTTTGTAAGTCCAAGATATTATGAGCATAGCAGATATAGACCTGATCAACAAAATAAAATATTGTAACAGTTTAACTTCCTACTCGAGAAGAAAAACACGGGTTGTAAACATCGGTGGTGTACCGCTCGGTGGTAATAATCCAATCCGTGTGCAATCCATGACAACCGTAGACACCATGGATACCCTTGGTTCAGTGGAGCAGTCAATCAGAATGATCGAGTCTGGTTGTGAATATGTGCGGATAACCGCTCCAAGTGTGAAAGAAGCTGAAAACCTTAAGAACATTAAAGATGAGCTAAGAAAAAACGGTTACCAAACACCACTGGTCGCGGATATACATTTTACACCGAATGCCGCTGAAATAGCCGCGCGGTTAGTTGAAAAAGTAAGGGTAAATCCTGGTAACTATGCCGATAAAAAGAAATTTGAAGAAATCGAGTATACCGATGAGAGCTACTTTGCTGAACTGGAAAGAATAAGAAAGCGGTTCACACCATTAGTCAAAATATGTAAAGAATACGGTACCGCGATGCGTATCGGCACCAATCATGGCTCTTTATCCGACCGGATTATGAGCCGGTATGGAGACACGCCTTTAGGGATGGTCGAGTCAGCGCTTGAATTTATTCGTATATGTGAAGATCTCGGATACTACGATATCGTAGTGTCAATGAAGGCAAGTAACCCTCAGGTGATGGTGCAGGCTTACAGATTGTTGGTAAACAAGCTTGAGGTTGAAAATCTTCAACCATATCCCCTTCATCTTGGGGTGACGGAGGCTGGGGAAGCTGAGGATGGAAGGATCAAATCCGCAGTTGGTATTGGTACTTTATTAGAAGATGGACTGGGTGATACGGTGAGGGTTTCTCTTACGGAAGAGCCCGAAGTTGAAGGCCCTGTTGCTAAAATTATGGTTGACCGGTATATTCGTAGAGCCGGTCATGAACTTATTAAACAGGTCGACAGCTCCCCCATCAATCCATTTGAACATAAAAAAAGGGCAACACATGAAGTGCTGAACTTTGGCGATAGCAATGTCCCCAGGGTGATGGCAGACTTCAGCAGGGTCCAAAAGGTTGATGTACCTGACTTAAAATCTATTGGACATTTTTACCTCCCCGAGCTGGATAAATGGACTATGAATGATGTTGGGTGTGATTACATCTACGCAGGAAAAAACCCGATCGCTTTCATGTTGCCTAATGGATTAAAAGAAGTGCTTGATTACACTATTTGGCAAACATTGGATGACCAGGAAAACAAATATCCCCTTATCGAAAGACAAGAATTATATGATGTAAAACATTTTCATTCTAAACTTAATTTTATAAAAGTTAGTGATATTGACGCCGAAGAGCCATTAAAAATCTTCTTAAAGAATAGAACTGATGTAGTCCTGGTTCTTCAAACAGTCAACCATCATGCAATGGCGGCTCTAAGGAGGTTTTTCTTTTGGTTAATAGATAATGATTTATCTACGCCTGTGATCATAAAAAGAGATTATCCTTATCTGGAAGAGGATCCATTAATGATCTATGCATCAACAGATACGGGAGGATTATTAATAGATGGTATGGGTGATGGGGTGATGATGGGGTTTGATAAGAACACCTATGATAAACATCAAGTGCAGATAAGACAGCTTAAACAATATAATTCCACTGCTTTTGGAATCTTGCAGGCTGCCAGGACAAGAATAACCAAAACTGAATATATATCATGCCCCTCTTGTGGCCGAACGCTGTTTGATTTACAGGAAACGACAGCTATGATCAGAAAACGTACGGACCATTTAAAAGGAATCAAAATCGGCATTATGGGGTGTATTGTTAACGGGCCCGGGGAAATGGCTGATGCTGATTATGGGTATGTTGGTTCAGGAAAAGGGAAGATAACCCTTTATAAGGGTAAAGAAGTTATGAAAAGAGGTGTCCCTTCAGAAAGAGCACTGGATGAATTAATTGAATTGATAAGAGAAGATGGTAACTGGACAGAACCATCTGCCGTCTTAAACTAAAAAATATGAGCGAAGAAAAAGAAAAAAAAGGTGCGGGATATTATTTTGACCTGAAAGAAGTAGCCAGCTACTATTTTAGAAAAAAAGACCCGAACAGGCCTTCAAATACTAACATCAAAATCATGCACGGCATCAACAAGATATCCATTATCATGTTTTTGATTGCATTAGTGGTGATGATTAGCAGATTTATTATTCGTGCTATGTAGCCATGAATATTGAAGAGTTCAGGGAATATTGTCTCTCTAAACCCGTAACGACTGAGGATACCCCTTTCGGCCCTGATGTTTTGGTTTTCAAAGTTATAGGAAAAATGTTTGCGCTTTGTGATATCAAAAACTTTGACAACATCAATCTTAAATGTGATCCTGAGATTGCTACCAAGCTGAGGGAGGAATGGGCAGGTGTAAAGCCGGGTTATCATATGCACAAAAAGCACTGGAACACAATTATTATGGATGGATCGATTCCAGATGACAAAATCCGCCATTGGATCAATCACAGTTACGAATTGGTAGTGGCAGGATTACCCAAAAAATTGAAATTAGCGATTAAAAAGGCAAATAACTAGTCGTTACGCCATTCAGTAAAGTTTACCTTATTAAAGAGAAATTCACTGTTCGAGGTTCAGTGCCAGCATTAAAAAACATTTACCACAATTATTGTATATTAAGATTCAAAAGGATTATCGGATTTGCCCGGTCTGCAGAAAGTGCAGGTAAATTAGAAATAAGAAGCTCGCTGTATGGTTTATTCGGTTCTATGAATGTACCAGGATGATGGCCTGTATCTCTGGCCCCGGGAGCCGGGCCAAGACCGGGTTGGATAGCAGGGTGGCAGGCTTGGCCGGCGGGTGGCCTTGAGGGTGGGATGTAGCATAGGAAAGTGTGGTCAGAAATTACTACTAAATAATTGGAGTTTATTCTTACCCGGAGGACTGATTTTTTTGGTTGAAAGACCTAATTAAAATTACTTTTCTGGTGTTTCCGGTTCTTCCTCACTCGCCAGGTTTTCTTCTGAAACCAACTCACCATTATCATATTCATACTGGATGGTTAAGTTGCCTTGCTGGTCATACCATTTTGACAGGCCATGCCTAACCCCGTTTTTGTATGGACTTTCTTCCATCACTTTCCCATTTCGATAATATTTGGTTAGGGTACCTTCCAAAAGGCCATTATTATAGAACCGCTTTTCTGTGATCCTTCTTCCATCATAATTTAGGTATTCACCCTCTAGCTTACCCTGGTGATAGTATGCCTTGGAAGTCAGGTCGCCTCTGGCATCAATGGTAATTGCGATGCCTTCTTTTAGACCATTTTGATAAGTGGTTATATCCCTTACAATTCCATTTGCGTAATAGTTGGTCCATGTGCCATGTCGTTTACCGTCTTTGAGCTCACCTTCCAGAACGATTCTTTTATTATTTGGGATATATGCGCGCTCAATTCCGCTTCCATCGTCATAACTTTCTACGATGCTACCTTTCGGCAAGTCCTCATACTGATTAACATCCTCTGTTGTATTTTCTTTGGTGGTTGAGCATGATATGATCAACAAAGTGATAAGGATGAAATAGATTTTGTTTTGATTCATAACAACTAATTCTTTTAGTCTAAGTAACAAAATTATTCAAAACAATTGACCAATCGTAATCTGCATATTTTATGGAAGGATTGGCTCCTTCCGGGATGACTTCATATTTATAGAACATGTTTAGCAAATCTTTTTTTGATCCAAAATCCCCCCTAAACCATTGTATCAGAGGGGTGGTAGTTAAAACATGGCTTTCTTCATCATACCTGGAAACGGAACTAAGGTATTTTGTAGCGATCTTATCTATCTCATTATCAAAATATTGCCCACTGTAAATGAATACGGGAGGGCAACTCTTTGCGCCACAGTTCAGGCCAAAATGTATCCTTGGATCAATGGTTGACAATCTGTGCGCCTTCTCAAATGAACCAGCGAAAATATTGGGAATATAGCCCAGGCCGTATTTAAACTGAGAACCTCTGATTATTCCATGCTCGATATCATCAAAACTTAGCTGCTTATTTCCAATAGTGACCAGCTCATCTTTAAAAAAGCTACTCTTATCCTCATACAATTCAGGTTGTTTGTTTAACAAGATTTGTATGTAGGCATTGTAAATATTTATCCAAAAAGCTTTTTTATGGTCATCATCTTTCAGCTCTTTTTTTAATTTAGAAAAATCTAAATTTTTAATTTCCTCGAGTGGCTGGTTATAATCCCTTCCATCTTTGATGGTTCTTAATAACTCCCGGGATGCTTCTAAATAATCTGACTTCTGCTCAGAATCAGTGTTTTTATTAATAGAAACTCCTGCAATCACATAAATTAATAGAAATGATATAGATTTTAAATAGTACATAATTTTTAGCTTTCAATCTTTTAATTCCTCCAACTTCGAACCCATTTCCTCCCATTGCTGATTCAATATCTTAAGTTTATTTTGTATGCTGGCATACTTTTCCTGCAGTTTATTTGATTTTTCAATGTTATTAAAGGTATCCGGATTGGATAAATCCTGCTCAATAGTATCCTTTTCACTTTCAAGTGCTATAATATCAGATTCTAATTGCTCAATCTCTTTCTTAAGGGACTTAAGTATTTTATCTGCTTCTTTATTAGGTTTATGATTCGGAGGCTTCTCTTTCTCTTTATGCTTAACTGCTTTCTGTGTATTGGTTGGTTGTTGTTTTGATAGCCACCATTGGTATTCATCGAAAGTGCCTGGGTATTCTTTCAGTTCATTGTCCTGTATCCACCAGATCTTATTAGCGATTTGTGAGATGAAATACCGGTCGTGAGATACGACCACAAAGGATCCCCGGTACTGCTGCAGTGCCTGAATTAAAATGTTAACAGACTGAATATCGAGATGGTTGGTGGGTTCATCAAGCAACAGGAAATTAGCCTCGGAAATCAAGGTTTTAGATAGTGCCACTCTGGATTTCTCTCCACCCGAAAGCACTTTGATTTTTTTGAAAACATCCTCGTCAGTAAATAAAAAACACCCCAACACAGACCTAAGCTCCTTTTCTGTTTTATTGGTTCCTTCAATTTTGAGCTCTTCAATTATTTCATGCTCCAGGTTTAAAGCCTCTAACTGGTGCTGGGCATAAAATGATGTGATGACGTTATAACCATTTTTCACTTCCCCATCGTGAGGTTCTGAACCATAAATTATCCTAAGTATGGTAGACTTGCCTTTACCATTTGCGCCAACAAGCGCAATTTTATCCCCTCTTTCAATGTTGATGTTGGTATTATCTAAAATTTTTACGGAAGGATATGCTTTTGATACTTTGGAAGCCTGAAATATATATCTTCCTGATTGCTGGGAGAAATTGAATTTGAAATTTACTCTGGCATTTTCCTCCACTATATCATCCACCTTATCCATCCTATCCAACGCTTTTATTTTGGATTGTACCTGTCGCGCTTTTGTGGATTTTGAGCGGAACCGTTCTATGAAACGTTCCGTTTGTTTGATCTTTTGTTGTTGATTTTGAAAGGCACTTTTCTGAATCTCGTCCCTCTGTTCTTTTTCCTGCAGGTAAAAATCATAATTACCCTGAAAAATATTAAGCTTTTGAGATGATACCTCCACAATGGTTTGCGAGGTGCTATTTAAAAATTGTTTATCATGCGATACCACAATGTATGCACCTTCATAGGACTTAAGGTAGTCCTCTATCCACCGGATAGAAGGTAGATCGAGGTGGTTGGTAGGCTCATCTAACATCAAAAGGGATGGCTTTTCCAGTAGAAGTTTGGCCAGCATCACCCGCATTCTCCACCCCCCGGAAAATTCTTTAAGTGGCCTATGTAAATCTGAGGTGCTAAAGCCTATACCTTCCAGTATTTCTTCTGCCCTGGATTGCAAGGCATATCCATTACAGGCTTCGAACTGTTCCTGCAACCTGGCAAGCTTTTCAACCAAATGGTCCTCATAATACGCTTCCATTTGATGCAGAATTTTATCAATCTGTTCCTGTAATTCAAGTGTTTCCCTGAATGCCTGCATGGCAACATGAAGTATGCTATCCTCTGAAATAAATGATAACAGGTCTTGGTTTAAGAATCCGAGGGTGCAGTCATTAGACTTAGAAATCTCGCCTTCATCAGGGGTAATTTCACCATTTATAAGTCTTAAAAGTGTTGACTTACCTGTTCCGTTCAACCCAATCAGGCCAATCTTGTCTTTGGGCTTTATATGCAGGGAAGCCTGGTCATATAAGATCCTATCACCAATAAAATAGCTTAGATTATTGATTGCTATCATACAGCAAAAGTATTAAATCGATATTTTGAAAATAATTGATGGGATATTAATCTGCCTTTTCTTTCGCCATCTTAACTGCCTGATATGCATTTATCACAGTGCCATTATCAGCCAATTGGGATAATTCGATTTTGGTGGAAGATCCCGGCCTGTAAACCGTTTTGTCTGAATAGTCAACGGAGGAATTAATAATAATTTTTTTTAAATCTCTGGCAGAAAACCCTGGAAAGTAAGATTTTAACAAAGCGGCAACCCCTGTGACAACGGGTGCGGCCATGCTTGTGCCGCTGTTTGATTCGTAATGATTTTCCGGAATTGTCGACCAGATGTCTTCACCTGGTGCAAAAATATCCACCGAATGTTTACCATAATTAGAGAACTCGGCCGGTAAGGATTCATCCATACTTTTAGTTGAGGCTGCTACTTCAATCCAGTTTTTCACTTTTCTTTTTTTCTTAAAGAATGCGTTAGGATAATTTGGTTCCGCATCAATATCTGATGCATCGTTGCCTGCTGCATGGATAAGTAAAACATCATTATCCTCTGCATATTTGATGGCATCATAAACCAATTCTTTATGTGGACTTAAGTATTTACCAAAACTCATATTAATGATCTCAGCGCCATTATCCACAGCATATCTGATAGAATTAGCGACGTCTTTATCGCGCTCATCTCCATTTGGCACAGCCCTAATTAACATCAGTTTCACATTGTCGGCTATGCCATCCAAACCCAGACCATTATTTCTTATTGCACCAACGATACCGGCAACATGAGTCCCATGATCCCCCATAATCCCAGAATAGTCACCCACCTGGGGATTGCCATAATATTTTTCGGTAATATCAGCATAGTCATCATTTACAATATGTCTGGGATCGAAATCAGTATTTAAAGCATAACCCATTATGGAATTGTAATAATTATAACCCTCTTCAAGCCACTGACTGTATTTTTCGGGTTTATATTCGCCATTGTACATTTCATAGTTTAATATTAATGCTGACATAACTTTCTTGGCAAGGTCAATCACCGAATCCTTACTTTGAATATTTTGGATTGAATCATAGGAAAGAACCTCGGTATCAAGGTAAGCCTCTAATAATTTCTCAAACCTCAAGTAAGATTCTCTAAGACTTTCCATTTGAACGAGCCCCAAAGCATATTCCGTGGAATCCGATCTATACAGTTCTCTTACCAAGTTCCAATAAGTTTGCTCTGCTTCAGTTGATTCTGCATTAGCATCGTCATACAATTTTTTTAACCTCCTATATTCCCTGGTCACTTCAAAATTATCTTCCACAACATTGCCATTTTCGCCTCCAATGAAGTTCCAACCATTTATATCATCAACAAAACCATTTCTATCGTCATCAATATCATTTCCTGCTATTTCATCCTTATTAACCCAGATGTTACCACCTAAATCTTCATGGTCCAGATCAAAGCCACTATCAATTATTGCCACCAATGTGGTTTTAGACGTTCTTCCCTCCAGTAATTCGTAAGCCTTCTTCAGGCTTATCCCAGGGATTGAGTCTTCATCAACATCCAATAAATACCAAAACTGTCGATTTGCTTCTTTATTATCTGTTTTTAATGATTGAGCACTTGATGGGAAGAAAAAAAATAATAAGCCTGTGACAACGATAATCCTTCTGATAATTAGCATATAATAATTTCTAAATATTTAATATCTTCAAATGTAACTACACACCAGTAGTATTAAGTTTATTTTATATCTAACGTTTACCAAAATGATGAAAAATCTTATTTACCTGTATATATTTTTATTTCCGACATTGATTGATGCATGTGAGTCACTCCGTGACAGAAAAGAAAACAAAAAGTTTGATAATAAACTATCCGGTAGCTCCAGCAAACAGGACCTCGATCAACTTAAACTCCCTAAAGGGTTTTCGATCGATATCTATGCAGCAGTTGATAATGCCAGGTCTATGGTTATGAGCCCATCGGGCACTTTATTTGTAGGGACCCGGTCTAGTGATAAGGTTTATGCCTTAAAAGATATTGACAATGATTATAAAGCAGATGAAAAATTTGTAATTGCTTCTGATTTAGTGATGCCTAATGGAGTTGCTTTTAAGGACGGCGACCTCTATGTAGCTTCGGTCAGTAAACTATGGAAATTTGATGATATTGAAACATCACTGAAAGATCCACCAAAACCTTCCCTGATATATAACGACTATCCGACGGATAGACATCACGGCTGGAAATACATAGCATTTGGCCCGGATGGTAAGTTATATGTTCCGGTTGGTGCACCATGCAACATTTGTGAAAGTAAAAACGAGATGTACGCTTCCATCACGCGTATGAACCCGGATGGTACCAACAGGGAAATTTACGCACATGGCGTTAGGAATACAGTGGGCTTTACCTGGCACCCGCGGACAGGGGAAATGTGGTTTACAGATAATGGCAGGGATCACCTGGGGGATAACTATCCCCCTTGTGAGTTAAATAAGATCACTAAAAAAGGTCAGCATTTTGGATATCCTTACTGTCACGGACGAGATATTGCCGACCCAAGGTATGGTGAATTATATCCTTGTGAAGATTTTGTTAAACCTGAACGAAACCTTGGCCCTCATGTAGCACCGTTAGGATTAAAATTTTACAATGGGGATATGTTTCCTGAGGAATATGAAGGAAAAATATTTATCGCGGAGCATGGGTCCTGGAACAGATCAAAGAAAATCGGATATCGAATATCCATGGTAGCTATTAATGATCCCGGTAGTGCTTCCTATGATACTTTTTTATCCGGTTGGTTGGATGAAGATGAACAGGAAGCATGGGGAAGACCGGTTGATATTTTGATTTTAAATGATGGGTCTATGCTGATATCGGATGATAAAGCTGGAAAAATATACCGGGTTACATATAAATCTTAAAAAACTGGAACCAATAATTTATATTTGTTATTTTCATAAATAGATTTCGTATTTATTAATAGGGAGTTATGTTTCTAGTAAAAATTATAATTGGATTTTTTATATACTTACTTGCAGGTGTATCTGTTTTTGCCCAAAAAGAAACTTTAGAAAATCACTTTAAAATTATCGAAGTACTAAAAGATGATAGCCTGAAAATCTATTTTGACGAAGATGGTAATTTAATGGATAAAGGTTGTGCTGACTTCTACAGGGTTGTCAAGCTTGAAAAAGACCGGTTTGTATTTGATGGTAAATTCCAAGATTATGATATGAATGACAATCTGGTTATTGAAGGCCAATTTCTAGATGGAAAAAGGGATGGAAATTTCTTAAGTTACTATGCTGATGGAGACGTTAAAGGTTCATTTAATTATAAAAATGATATCAGGATAGGCGAATGGAAATACTGGTATCCGAATGGGCAAAATTATAAAACTATTGAATTCAACCACAATAATCCTAAAGTAATTGATTTATGGTCAATTAAGGGGAAAAAATTGGTGAAAGACGGTAAAGGGAAATTTTACGACACCTTGCAATTGGCTGAAAGTGCCAACGCGGAAGTCCTTATCAAAGGAAAAGTCAAAAATGGCAAGCCCCATGGAAAATGGACGGTAGTAAACACTGCTAAGGGCAATAAAATGTGTGATGAGTTTTTTAAAAATGGCCGGTTTATCTATGGTGTTTCCTATTCCAAAATGTTTGGATCCAGTGAATATAAAAATCAGGAATTTTGTAAACTAATTAATTTCAATAATGACCTGGTAAGGCTTAGGTTCCGCTCCAAAGCATGTACTGGTAGTATGGCTACAAATAATGCACAGATACCGGGATTTCCCGGAGAAAAAGGGGCATTTTCAAGATATCTAAGAGAGTCTTTTAAACAGATCAAGAATAAGAACCAAAATACCTGGATTTTAGTGAGTTTAATAATAAAAGATAATGGAGAGATTATAGATTATGATTTATTAAATAAAACCTCACCGGATATTGAAAGTAAATTTATAGAGACAATCAGACAGATGCCTAAATGGAATCCTACTAAGGTAGTAGATGAGTCGGCGCATCAGGTATTTATCCCTATTCAAATCTTAGGTGATGAAATAACTTTTCCCGAGTACGCCTACATTCCTTAGGGTAGAATGACTTATTTGAACTAAAATATTATTCCAATTCTAAATTCAAAACTTCTATGCTTCCGCTCTATCCACCGCCCTGTCTGATTTTGCAGGTCGTCTATAAAAATTACACCTGTTTTATTCGGACTATACCTCGAAGTTTTCTGATATTTATAGCCTAGCATTAAAATTATATCAAATACTTCACCTTTGAATTTCGTGCCAACACCAACCCCATACATTAGTCCTCCGTCCAACTCATCATTGGAGTATTCATCAATATTAGATGCAAATCCATATCCTACATCACTATAATAAAATGGTGATACCATATTTTCCAGTAAGTATCCCCTAACAGTTGCATACAGCGGAAATACATTTCTTGCATAATACTGCTGATAACCCAGGCCTGCACCTACGCCAATAAATTTGTGAAATTTATAGCCAACAGTTGTTTGCAATGATATGTAAGCGTGATCATATTCACTAAAAGTTAGTCCAACTTGAGCATCATACCACCATTTGCCCAACTGATCTGATCCGGATTTAGTGGTATCAGAAAAAGTTGTTGCTGCTAGACTATTACTAAATAAAAAAAGAATGATAATTAGCAGAACCCGCATAAACTATAGCAACTCAACATCAATTGTGCTTAAATATTCAAATTGTTCATTTACACAGTCATATCTGTACTGGTGAAATCCATTATTTCCTATTACCATCAATACATCATTTAAAGGAATTACATCTATAGCATGTAATGATTGATCATGATTTATGCGTTTAATATTATTTAAGTCACTAACATCAAAATATTTCAATCCATAGTCTCCTTCTGTAATAAACAAACAACTCCCATCAATGCCCAGGCCGTGAGGATTATCCATCGGGTAAGTTTTAAACAATCTTGGTGAACTTAGATCTGAAATATCTACAATATCCAACTGATTGGTAAATCCCTGGCATTCGGTACCGGAACGAAGCGTGACATACGCATAATCACCTTGAACCACTACAGGATCGCAGCTGTTAATGTGTTCATAGGTGCTCATATGTTTTGGCTGCTCAGGATTACCATTATCATAGATATGCATACCATTAACAGCGCCAATAAATAATTTATCACCATATGGAAAAATTGTTTCAATACCCCATCCAAGCGGTATGATCTCTCCCTGGGTGGGTTCATCCAATTCAGCGATATCAAAAAGCCTCATCTCATTTTCATTGATGGTATAAAGATAATTATCATAAATGGTAAACTTGGCCAGTGATCCGCCTAACCCGGATTCCGTGCCGGGCGTAATATTTGAGGCGGCATCTGCAGAAAAAAGAAAATCCACTGCTATATCGTCAACATCATCACCAAAATCGCAGGGACTTGTTTCAGTGACGGTAACTAAAGAATCTTTCCATTCAACCAATATACCGCGATCTTCACTAAATGAATGCGCATAGTGATGATAACCGGCAAAGACACTGTTTAACCTGTTCAGCTGATTAATATCATTTGGATTTGAAATATCCAATACCAGTAAATCAACATAACTATCAGCATACATGAAATCTCCTTTTGCAGCCAGGTCATAGTTACCAGGAATGTTTACAAAATTAATTTTTTGAGGGTTAGCCGGATTGCGGTTGTCGATTACATGAAAACCTTTACCAACCTCATTAATAAAAACATAGCCATCCTTATAATATATTCGCCCTGGTTCGTTAATTGCCCTATGCTCCTGAATTTCAAATGCAGAGCGGATGGCTTCGGTAGTCTCATAAACAGGTATTTGCGTCCAGTAGGTATGAGTAGTTTCACATTCGTCGGTGCATGAATAAAAAATGAATCCGACAATTAATAAAGGTGCCCATCTTACAAGGGAAAGAGGAAAAAAATTCATGACTATGTTTTTTTAAAATATAGACACCTGT
This sequence comes from uncultured Roseivirgaceae bacterium, assembly GCA_964429655.1. Taxonomy (GTDB): domain Bacteria; phylum Bacteroidota; class Bacteroidia; order Cytophagales; family Cyclobacteriaceae; genus CAYSCZ01. The sequence goes on along the minus strand of CAYSCZ010000020.1, from coordinate 9,753 downwards.
AATTATTTATTGGTTGGAAGGTCTGTAATTTATTTTTTCTCCCCCCAGGCGGTCAGCATAATGGTTCTGGTACCCCCATTGTTTCTATGTTCACATAAATAAATACCCTGCCATGTTCCAAGGGCTAATCTACCATTACTAATCGGAATATTTAGGCTTGAGCCAATCAGCAAAGTTTTAATATGGGCGGGCATATCATCACTCCCTTCAAAGGAATGTTTATAATAGGGTGCATGTTCGGGAACCATTTTATTAAAATGTGATTCAAAATCTAAGCGTACCGTAGGATCGGCATTTTCATTGATCGAGATCGAAGCTGAGGTGTGTCGAATAAAAATATTTAGTATCCCTGTTAAAAATTCTTCAATTTCGGGAAATCCTTCATAGACTTTACCGGATATGAGGTGAAACCCCCTTGAGTGTGCTGGTAGTCGTAGTTTTTGCTGCTTAATGATCAAACCAATTATAAATTAATGATGATTACTTCATCCTTACTTTTAAGCTTAATACATGCCTGGTTGAACTTAGGAGGCCCAAATTTACCCTTTACATTATTTGAAAAAGCATACTTTTCGGATGGGATCCCAACAAAATTGGTGTCTAGTTTACCATTATTATTAATATCATGAAAAATAGATACAGCATAAACTCCATTGGGTATGTTTTCGAACTTTAAATATAGATTACTCATTGCACCGACATTTACTTCTGAACACCAGTTTGATTGTTTCAGAAAATCCTTCTTCTCATTAAATAAACATCCTATCACATTGCCTTTTTGTTGTCCGATATTTCTGACAATTACCGTCAACGCACATAGGTTGTTAGCTTCCGGTTCTACTGAATAAAGCCCATTAGTAATCGATAAGATAAAAACGAATATTTTACTGAATATTAAAACCAACATTGGTCAAAACATTTACGAATAAAAAAATCTCAAAACATAAACTGCATATATAAACATCCTACCTGAATATGTGGTTACTTTTGCTTAATGATTGTTGATTTCTTACTTGCTTTCATCGCTTTTTACTTAACAATACCATTCGTATGTGGGTATTTTGCATTCTCTTACAACAAACCATTTTGGATTTGGTTTGTCATGGGTTTATTCCTACCGGTTATCGCTCATTTCATCTTGTACTTTGTCGTTACTTATGAATTGAAAAATAACAAACCCAAGGTTTTGTTAACGAAAGATGAGCATGAACACATATCAGGTCTCATAGACGGGTTAATATCAAATCCAGGCATCAAAAAGAAGAAAAAGCAGAAAAAAGATAAATATTTCAATTACTAAATATCCACACTTTCTATAGGTTAAAATATTACCTTTGCCAAGCTAATTACAAAAATACATGTCAAATATTAGAAATGTGGCTATCATAGCACACGTTGATCATGGTAAGACCACGTTGGTAGATAAAATAATATATTCCGCTAAAATTTTTAGAGATGATGAGGAGAGGCAAGAACTGATTCTTGATAGTAATGATCTTGAGCGTGAGCGCGGCATTACCATTCTTTCAAAAAATGTGTCGGTTATTTATACCGATTGTAAGATTAACATTATCGATACTCCTGGTCACGCTGATTTTGGTGGTGAAGTAGAAAGGGTACTAAAAATGGCAGATGGTGTTCTATTATTGGTTGATGCCTTTGAGGGTCCCATGCCTCAGACAAGGTTTGTTCTTAGTAAAGCAATCTCTTTGGGGTTGAAGCCAATTGTGGTAATTAACAAAGTAGACAAACAAAACTGTAAACCAGAAGAAGTTCAGGAGGCGGTGTTCGATTTGATGTTTAACTTAAATGCCACTGAAGACCAACTTGATTTTATCACTGTTTATGGATCAGCCAAACATGGATGGATGGGTCCGGATTGGACCAAGCCGGGTTCAGACATAACCTACTTACTGGATAAAATAATAGATACAATTCCTCCCGCTCCGCAGATTGATGGTATTCCCCAGATGCAGATCACATCACTTGACTATTCTTCATTTCTGGGTAGAATAGCGATAGGCAGGGTTTACCAGGGATCTTTAAAGGAAGGAAGTATGATGGGGCTGACTAAGGAAGATGGCCGGATAAAAAAAGTAAAAGTTAAAGAACTTTACGAATTTGAGGGATTAGGTAAAAGAAAAGTAAAAGAAATTACCTCCGGTGATATCTGTGCGGTGGTTGGAGTGGATGATTTTATAATTGGTGATACCTTAACAGATTTTAATGATCCTGCCCCTCTACCCAGACTCATGGTTGATGAACCGACGATGAACATGCTTTTCACCATAAATGATTCCCCTTTTTTCGGACAGGATGGCAAATTTCTTACATCCCGCCATTTAAGGGACAGGTTGTTTAAAGAAACAGAAAAGAATTTAGCCTTGAGGGTGGAAGAAACCGACACTGAAGATAAATTTCTTGTCTATGGCAGAGGCGTGCTCCACCTTTCCATTTTGATCGAAACCATGAGACGGGAAGGTTATGAGTTTCAGGTGGGGCAGCCTTCAGTTATTTTTAAGGAGATGGATGGGCAAAAAATGGAACCATTTGAGCTATTAGTAATTGATTTACCTGAAACATACTCAGGTAAGGCTATTGAGTTGGTTACACAAAAAAAAGGAGAACTGGAAGTCATGATCCCTAAAGGTGATGTACAGCACCTGGAATTTTCAATACCCTCAAGAGGATTAATTGGTTTAAGAAATAATTTATTAACCATAACCTCTGGAGAAGCAGTGATTACTCATAGATTTTCAGAATATAAACCCTTCAAAGGGGAGATACCCGGACGATTAAATGGCTCCCTAATATCCATGGAAACCGGACCAAGTACTGCATATTCATTAGACAAATTACAGGATAGGGGTAAATTTTTTGTTAATCCCGGAGAAGATCTTTATGCCGGTCAGGTTATTGGTGAGCATACGCGTTCCAATGACTTGATCGTAAATGTTCAAAAAGGTAAGAAACTGACTAATATGAGGGCCGCAGGATCTGATGATAACGCCAGGATCACACCTAAAAAGACATTCTCTTTGGAAGAAGCCCTGGAATACATTCAAAAGGATGAATATCTCGAAGTCACTCCTCAGACCACAAGGATGCGTAAGATCTATCTAAATGAGCATGATAGAAAGAAAAAACTCTTGGAAGAAGCCCGGTAATTACTACTACTAGCGCTTTCTGAAACTTTCCAACATATCCCACATTTCCGGTGACACTTGATCCAAATGGTTGAATTCACCTGCTCCCTTAAGCCATTCCCCCCCATCTATTGTAATTACCTCACCATTCACAAAGGACGAATAATCAGAAACAAGGTATGCACATAAATTAGCCAGCTCCTGGTGTTCTCCTACGCGCTGCACGGGTATCTTTTTTGCAGGGTCGAATTTTTCTTTAAGATCACCTGGCAGCAGACGACTCCACGCACCTTCTGTAGGAAACGGCCCGGGTGCAACAGCGTTGGTCCTTATTTTATATTTTGCCCATTCCACTGCCAGAGATCTGGTCATAGCTAAGACGCCAGCTTTAGCACAAGCAGAAGGCACAACATAACCTGAACCTGTCCATGAATAGGTAGTAACAATATTCAGTATATTGCCGGGTAATCCGGTACTTATCCATTGTTTTCCCAAAGCTAATGTGCAATTAACAGTTCCTTTAAGTACTATATCAATTATTGTATTAAAAGCATTATATGAAAGTCTTTCCGTAGGACTAATAAAATTACCGGCGGCATTATTCACCAATACATCGATCGTTTTATGTTTAGATAATCCTGTTGAGATAAGTTTTTCGACTTCCTCAGATTTTCTGACATCACATGATATTGGTAAAACATCAGCGTTGAATTTACTGGTCCACTCTTCAGCAGTTTTATTTAGAACTTCCTGCTTTCTACCACAAATGATTATATTGGAACCAAGTTCCAGAAAATACTCACCCATTGATTTCCCCAAACCGGTGCCACCGCCAGTTATTAATATTGTTTTTCCTTGAAGTGCATTATCTTTTAGCATTCCCTCCTTAAACGTTGACATATTAATTAATGATTAATTCCAGAAAGTTAGTAAAATCATTTAAATATGAATTGAATTATTTATTTTTAAGGATGATCGTAAATATTATCCAACTGCAACTATATAAAGTGAAAAAGAATAAAGATTATCAGAAAATAATAATCAAATAATTGTTTAATATATTGATAATCTTGTACAAATTTGAGATGTTTACAACTATTGATACCATATAATGAAAAAGTTATTAATTTTTATTTTCCTGGTTATCACTTCATATAGCCAAGCACAAGACCTTATTTATACCAAAGGAGGTCATTCATATGAAGTCAAAATTGTAGACCAGGCAGAAAGCTGGATTGAGTTTTATTTTACACATGATGAAGAAAAGAATGTTCGGAAAATGAACAAGGCTAATATATCCAAAGTTGAAATCAGTGGGGCTCAAAGCCAGGTTGCTGCCTCCTCAGGTGAGGATGTGACTGAGGCGTCTTCTTCTCCAAATCAAGCAAACGAAAAAGCAACAAGCCAACCAACAAATAATTCTAATAATCAGTCAGAACCCAGTACAGCATCAGCCTCATCTAATGAAAATAAAAATACTTCCAAAGAACCTGGTGAAAGTACTGCAACACCTGAACCACCAAAAGAAAGACCTAAACCAACCTTAACCGATGTCGACTGTAAATATGATGTAGAGAGTGAAAACAATCGATTAACAAAAGAATTTCCTACTAGGATATTGAATGTCAATGCCAAACCTATCAATCTAGTAAAGAAATTTTCCATCTGGTCTGTACAGGCGGAATCAAATAATGGTGAGGTATTTTTGAATTTTATGATAAAGGCTCAGAATAATTTTTCTATGAAAGCCGGAAACAAAATACTATTCAGACTGGCCAATGGAAATGTTATTACCCTTGAAAATCAAGAAACATTTTCTTCAGAAAGAGGGTCAGGAAGTTATTCATTTGAACATGTTGTTAAACTGAAAGTACACGAAGATGATTTGTTATCACTTCTTGAGCATCGGATAGCGGCAATAAGAATGGTTTTGGATAGGGGCCTGCTTACTTTTGGCAATACGAAGAGAGGAAGTACAGGTATGCAGATTGTTTTAATGTGTGTATCATAATTAATAATTTAATTCCTAATCTGAGGCTAAGTGGATAAACTTAGCCTTTTTTATTAAAATAAATTCAAGACCGCCGTTTAATGGAAAAACCCCGTTTCGATGATATTTTTATGGAATTAGCTGTTAATCTGGCCAAAAGATCCCATTGCATAAAACGCCACGTAGGAGCAGTATTGACCAAAGACACTAGAATTATCTCTATAGGTTATAATGGTCCACCCTCCGGAACGCACAACTGTGACGAAGAATGGCCTGAAATCGGGTGTCCCAGAGATTCAAAAGGCGGTTGCTCTCTTGCAATTCATGCAGAACAAAATGCCATCTTATATGCAGTTAAAAATAAAACATCTGTTGATGGCGCTACATTGTATGTTACGCTTTCACCATGTTTAGCTTGTGCAAGGATAATTTTTACGATGGGCATTGAGAAAGTAATTTATTTGAATTCTTATGCGAAGTTTAAAGGAATAGCCAACGATGAAGGAATTGATTTTTTGACAAAATTCGGGGTCAGGTCTGAACAATATATGGGTAAGATTGAAAACGTTTCTGAACTTATCTAAATGATGTTAACCTCAGGTTGTAACGTAATCCCGAATAATTCTCTCACCGATTCTTGTATATTAAGTGCTAAATTTAATATTTCCTCTCCAGTCCCGTTTCCGTAGTTTACTAATACAAGTGCCTGCTTGTCATGAACCCCGACATTTCCTAATCTTCTACCCTTCCATCCTGATTTTTCGATCAACCAACCCGCCGGAATCTTGTAAGCACCCTCATCTTGATTATAGTGAGGCATATCTTGAAATTTAGAACACAACGAATCAAACTTATCCTTACTAATAACAGGATTTTTAAAGAAACTCCCGGCGTTTCCCAGTATTTTAGGATCAGGAAGTTTAGATTTTCTTATCTTAATTACTGCATCAGAAACTGACTTTACTGATGGTTTTTGACCCATCATTTCAATAGTCTTTTTTAAAGATCCATAAGCGATGTTTGGTTCAAATGCTTTACTCAACCTTAGGGTAACGCTCGTTATAAAATATTTATCATTGAATTTGGTTTTAAATACACTAGACCGGTATCCAAATTCACAATCTTCATTATTAAACTGTACTATTTTACCACTCGTTTTATCAACGGCATGCAGCGAATAAAAACAAGCTTTCAATTCAGTGCCATATGCACCAATATTTTGAATAGGGGCTGCACCAACAGTACCCGGAATCAGTGATAGATTTTCTATGCCGCTCCATCCATTACTGATGGTATATAATACCAAATCATGCCAATTTTCCCCTGAGCCTATGTCGATCCAAATATGTTGTTTGTTCTCATCAATTTTCCTAATTCCAAATATGTCATTTTTTATGACCATGCCATGTATATCATTAATGAACAATATGTTGGATCCTCCTCCTAATAAAATATTTTTATTATGCTGTGAATATGAATTCATTATCTCAAGATAATCTTCCAATGATTCAACGCTGGAAAAAAATTCAGCTTTCACATCAATTTTAAAAGTATTTAAATCTTTCAAGGAAACATTATTGTAAATCTTCATTTGGTTTCCATAATCGGCATTGTTTATCGGTAGCTAATCTACTAAATAATGATTATCTTTGCGGTTCCATTTGATTGAATGGGCATTCGTATGAATGATGTTTAATGTAATACTGTATACCCATGACTCTAAGTATCAGTGTAGTTAAGAGTCTCTATAAAATTTAATATGAACGATAATCAAGATTACAATCCAAACGAAGAAAATCAATCTAATGAGAATTTAGATTCAAATGTCCAAACAGATGCAGATAATATCAAGGTCGAAGATGACCAATACAATATTGGTTCTGAATCAAAGAAAGAAGATATTAAGGATATGGATCCTAATCATATTGAGGTAAAAGAAGCTATAGAAAATCATAATGTGGAAGAGCGTGTGGATACAGTATCAGATTCTGAGACAGGTGAAGCAATAGAAGATCATCATAACTCATTAGACTCTAAAAATGAAGCGGAAGAAAGTTTGGGCGTAGAACCTAAAAAAGATTTTGATTGGGGCCATGTTGAAGAACATGGCTTTGGAGAAGATTACAGTCAGGCACAAATAGAAGAAATGAAGAAACTATATGAGTCCACTGTAAATACTATTGAAGAAAAAAAAGTAATTGATGGAACTGTTGTTGGGCTTTCTGACAGAGATGTCATAGTAAATATCGGTTTTAAATCTGATGGATTAGTATCTGCGTCTGAATTCAAAGATTTGAACGATTTAAAAGTCGGCGACACAGTTCAGGTATATATTGAAGAACAAGAAAATGCCAATGGACAGCTTGTTTTATCTCGAAGAAAGGCAAAGATTGTAAGGGCTTGGGAAAAAATTCAAGGTGCACTTGATCATGATGAAGTTATTGAAGGGTTCGTAAAAAGAAGGACCAAAGGAGGTCTGATAGTGGATATCTATGGCGTGGAGGCATTTTTACCGGGATCTCAGATTGATGTAAAACCGATAAGGGACTTCGACATTTTTGTTAATAAGAAAATGGAGGTCAAGGTAGTAAAAATCAATTATTCTAATGATAATGTGGTTGTATCGCATAAAGTATTGATAGAAAAAGACATAGAGCAACAAAAAGCTGATATTTTGGAAAACCTTGAAAAGGGTCAGGTACTTGAAGGTGTTATCAAAAATATGACCAATTTTGGAGTATTTATAGATTTGGGTGGCGTTGATGGTCTACTACACATCACAGACATTTCATGGGGTAGAATAAATCATCCGGAAGAAGTACTAAGCTTAGATGAAAAAGTAAATGTAGTTGTTCTTGACTTTGATGATGAGAAGAAAAGAATATCATTGGGAATGAAACAATTGACCCCTCATCCATGGGATGCATTGGATTCATCAATAGATGTTGGTTCCAAAGTAAGTGGTAAGATTGTAAATGTTGCTGATTATGGTGCGTTTCTGGAAATTAGTCCAGGTGTAGAAGGATTGATACATGTATCGGAAATGTCTTGGTCTCAACATTTAAGAAATCCTCAGGATTTTATAAGCATCGGAGACGAATTGGAAGCTGTAGTTCTTACAATTGATAGAGATGAAAGAAAAATGTCATTGGGTATAAAACAATTAACTGAAGATCCATGGACAAAACAAGATCTTTTAACCAAATACGCAGTTGGTTCGAAACATTCAGGAATAGTTAGAAATTTAACTAATTTTGGATTGTTTATTGAATTAGAAGAAGGTATAGATGGCCTGGTTCATGTTTCTGATTTGTCATGGACAAGGAAAATTAAGCACCCTTCTGAATATGTTAAAGTGGGGGATGAGTTGGAAGTTGTGGTCATGGAGTTAGACGTTGAAAATAGGCGTCTGGCGTTGAGCCATAAACATCTTGAAGAAAATCCTTGGGATACATTTGAAACGGTATTTAATAAAGGATCAATACATAAATGTACAATCGTTGAAAAAACCGATAAAGGATCGGTCCTTGAATTGCCATATGGTCTAGAAGGTACCGTGACAACTAAAAACCTGAAAAAGGAAGATAGTAATACTGCTGATGTTGGTGAAACACTAGATTTTATGGTGCTTGAATTTGCGAAAGATGAAAAACGTATAGTTCTTTCCCATTTGGCTACATGGCAAAAACCTGAACAACCTAAAACTAAGAAGAAAAAGCAAAAGACGAATACTGTAGATAAAATAAACAAAGAAGTAGAAAAGTCAACGCTTGGTGATCTTGAAGCACTCACCGCGTTGAAAGAGAAAATGGATAATGATTAGTATAGGAGCACAAAAAAAAAATAAAAAGATTTATTTTAAAATATGTCTTTTTTTAGTGTATATGTTATAACCAATCCGGGATGTTTGTGGTCGAGTGGCCGAGTGGCTAGGCAGAGGTCTGCAAAACCTTTTACAGCGGTTCGAATCCGCTCTCGACCTCTAAATAATTTCAAAGCCTCATCCTCTAAATAGAGGCCTGTTGATAAATAAAAAATCAACCAATAGTTTAAGAATAAGGATAAAATCAGGAAATTGAGGATAAACAAGTGCACGATGAGATGCGAAAATCCTCAAAAAGGCGAGCACCACGTATCGGATACATTAGCCAATAACAGTTAAGCATTGAAGGTTTTACTACACCTTTTAATCAAGAGATCGACCCGGACAACCGTTGGTCATCTTAACAAATGTCATTCCTTGGGATGATCTGGTATACCAATATATTCGTAGGAACAGAACAAAAACAACAGGCCAGCCTTCGCTAATGGAACAACCCTCCTAGATAATAGAAATACCAAGAAGGTAAATCCGGATTACACATACACATACTATACTAAATAAATATAAATCTATGAGGGCACTTATCAAGCGTCTGTAATAAGACTATAAATACAATCTATATGTATTTCAGTAATTCAACCGACCTTCCTTATTAGTATGCTAATTATTTGAGTGATCAGTGATATTCTATTGGATGATAAGTGTAGTGGCTTAGCCATTAAAGTAGAAATATTAGCCTAAAAAATTCATCTGGGATATGATAATTTGGGTGTAAGGTGTTAATTTTGAGTTAG
>CAYSCZ010000019.1:0-51300 GCA_964429655.1 uncultured Roseivirgaceae bacterium | reverse complement strand
TTTCTATAATGTGATGATAGATAAGATTAAACAGTTTTTAAAGGTTAATAATCAAAGAAAATGATATTGGATTATTTAAAATAATTTAGCTTTGCAGGCTAAATAAAATAAAGTATAGTTTATAATATGTATCTAGACACTGAAAAGAAGCAGGATTTATTTCAAACACATGGGATTCTGAAAACAAAAAAGGATACCGGGTCACCTGAATCGCAAATTGCGCTGTTTTCTTACAGAATAAATCATCTTACTGACCACTTAAAGAAAAATAAGAAGGACCATTCTTCAAGATTGGGACTATTGAAATTAGTTGGTAAGAGAAGAAAGTTGTTAAACTATCTCAACAAGAATGATATTGAGCGTTATAGATCTGTTATTGCTGATTTAAAACTTAGAAAATAATTCGGTTAAGGGACCATACTTTGGTTCCTTTTTTATTCCAGCCTTCCAGTAAACGACTTTATTAATTTAATTAATTTCGATAACAATTAAGTTTCACACCTTATATATAATAAATGAAACCAGAGGGAATAACCAAATCGATCCAACTCAAAGATGGACGAGAGATATCCATAGAAACAGGCAGGCTGGCTAAACAAGCCGATGGTGCAGTTGTTGTGAAAATGGGCAAAACGATGATTTTAGCCACTGCCGTATCCAAAACTGAGCCTCTAGAAGGTGCAGATTTTATGCCCCTATCGGTAGACTACCAAGAGAAATTTGCTGCAGCCGGGAAAATACCTGGAGGATTTTTAAAACGGGAAGGCAGACTTTCAGATTATGAAATTCTGGTATCGAGATTAGTAGACAGAATTTTAAGGCCTATGTTTCCTGATGATTACCATGCGGATACTCAGATAAATCTTTCATTAATCTCCGCAGATGAGGAGGTATTTCCTGATGCCCTGGCCGCTTTAGCCGCCTCAGCAGCACTGTCTATTTCAGATATACCGTTCAACGGGCCGATTTCTGAGGTTCGGGTGATCAAACTTGGAGATGAATACCACATAAACCCTACGCCAAAGCAAATTACAGAGGCTTCTTTAGACTTGATGGTGGGTGCTTCCTATGATAATATAGCAATGGTTGAAGGTGAATCGAAGGAAGTTTCTGAAGGTGAAATGTTGGAGGCTTTGAAAGTGGCACATGAAGCCATCAAAGAACAATGTATATTACAAAAAGATCTGGTAGAGGCTATCGGGAGCATTGAAAAAAGGAAACATGATCATGAAGTTCACGATGAGGAGCTTAAAGAAAAAATTTATAAAGACTTTTTTGATAAGGTGTACGAAATTGCGTCAAAAGGAATCGCAAATAAATCTGAAAGAAAAAGCCATTTCGATGCCATAAAAGAAGCTTTTGTAGAATCCCTTCCAGAAGATGATGAAACTAATGAGGATCTAATAAATAAATATTTCCATAATCTTGAAAAAGATGCTATTAGAAAATATGTGTTAGACACACATAAACGTATCGACAATCGTGATCTTGATGAAATTCGCCCCATCTGGACGGAGGTCGACTACCTGCCTTCCGCTCACGGGTCTGCAATATTTACACGGGGTGAGACACAATCTTTAACAACAGTCACTGTTGGTACCAAGCTGGACGAGCAAATGATCGATGGGGCTATGATCTCAGGTTATAATAAATTCATATTACATTATAATTTTCCTGGTTTTTCAACAGGGGAAGTTAAACCCAATAGAGGTCCGGGCAGGAGGGAAGTAGGGCACGGTAACCTGGCATTGAGAGCCTTAAAAGCAGTAGTTCCTCCTGACCACGAGAACCCTTACACAGTTCGTATTGTTTCGGATATTCTTGAATCAAACGGTTCGTCATCTATGGCGACTGTTTGTGCAGGGACACTATCCCTTATGGATGCCGGTATTAAAATTAAAGCGCCTGTCTCCGGAATTGCTATGGGCATGATTTCTGACAGTGAATCTGGAAAATACGCCATACTTTCTGATATACTTGGAGATGAAGATCATCTGGGAGACATGGACTTTAAGGTAGCAGGTACAGAAGAAGGTATAACAGCCTGTCAGATGGATATGAAGATCGATGGATTGTCATATGATTTACTTGCTGAGGCACTTGAACAGGCTAAAAAAGGAAGATTGGAGATATTGAATAAAATAAAAGAAAGCATTTCCGAACCAAGGGCAGATTTGAAACCCACAGCTCCGAGGATCTATCAAATGAGGGTTGATAAAGAATTTATTGGTGCTATAATTGGGCCTGGTGGTAAAGTGATACAAGAGCTTCAGAAAGAAACAGGGGCTACAATTGTGATTGAAGAAAAAGATGAGTTCGGGGAAGTGAACATATTTTCTAATGATAAGGATTCTTTGGAAGGCGCTGTAAAGAAAATAAAACAAATCGTTGCTGTTCCCGAAGTAGGCGCTGTATACGACGGGGTAGTAAAATCAATTATGCCATTTGGCGCCTTTATAGAATTTCTCCCTGGCAAGGATGGATTGTTACATATCTCTGAGATCAAGTGGGAAAGACTGGAGAGCATGGATGGAGTTTTGGAAGTGGGAGAAGAAGTGAAGGTTAAGTTGGTAGAGGTAGATAAGAAAACCGGAAAATGTAGATTATCAAGAAAAGTATTACTTCCTAAACCCCCTAAGAAACAAAAAGCTGTTTAAAGTTAGGTTGGTTAGTATTTATTATTTAATTTTTTGTTAAATAATATAATATTCTATTAACCCCAATCTAAATGAGACAGCTAAGGATTAGTAAACAAATAACTAATCGTGAAAGTCAATCACTGGATAAGTACTTACAGGAGATTGGAAAAGTAGAATTGCTTACAGCAGATGAAGAAGTTGTGCTTGCTACCAGAATCCGAGAAGGTGATCCTATTGCACTTGAAAAATTAACAAAAGCTAATCTTAGATTCGTGGTATCAGTTGCCAAACAATATCAAAATCAGGGGTTACCATTGGGCGATCTTATTAATGAAGGGAATCTCGGATTGATAAAAGCTGCTCAACGATTTGATGAGACAAGAGGGTTTAAATTCATTTCCTACGCTGTATGGTGGATACGTCAATCGATATTACAGGCATTAGCTGAACAGTCAAGAATTGTTAGACTTCCATTGAACAGGATTGGCTCATTAAATAAAATATCAAAAACGTTTTCTGAGCTAGAACAAAAATATGAAAGGGAACCATCTCCTGATGAAATATCTGATGTTCTGAAATTAACATCTACCGAAGTTGTAGATACTATGAAAGTCTCTGGCAGGCATATTTCTGTAGATGCACCATTTTCTAAAGAAGAAGATAATAGCCTATTGGATGTATTAGAAAATGGGAGCGAGGACATGCCAGACAATCTTTTAATATCAGATTCGCTTAAAAGGGAGATCAAAAGAGCGTTATCCACCTTAAGCCCAAGGGAAACAGATGTTATACTCATGTATTTTGGGTTGAAAACCCAACATCCACTCACATTAGAAGAAATAGGAGAAAAGTTTGACCTAACCCGGGAAAGGGTGAGACAAATAAAAGAAAAGGCAATTAGGCGGCTAAGGCATACATCACGTAGTAAAGCTTTAAAAACTTACCTGGGTAATTAAACAAAGTATCAAACATGACACTTTTTTTTTATAAAACCGTAAGTTATCAAAATCCCGTTACTTGATAAGATTAACTGAAAACAACATATATGAATTCTGAAAAAATAAAAGTCTTAATCATTGGAGCTGGCCCGGCCGGTTATACCGCTGCAATCTATGTTGCCAGGGCAGGTTTGAAACCGGTATTGTATCAGGGCGCTCAACCCGGAGGCCAATTAACAATTACGACCGATGTGGAAAATTACCCGGGTTATCCAGATGGTGTTCAGGGACCAGAGATGATGATGGAATTTAAAAAGCAAGCTGAGAGGTTTGGTACCGATACAAGGTATGGTGTGGTGACATCAGTCGATTTTTCATCTTATCCCCACAAAGTAATAGTTGATGAAAAGCATGAGATCATTGCTGAGTCAGTCATAATTGCCACGGGGGCATCAGCTAAATGGTTAGGATTACCCGGGGAAGAAAAATATAATGGAAAAGGAGTTTCAGCATGTGCGGTTTGTGATGGTTTCTTTTACAGGGGCCTTGAAGTGGCTGTAGTTGGTGGCGGTGACACTGCTGCTGAGGAGGCTACTTACCTTGCTAACCTTTGTAAGAAGGTTTATTTGATCGTGCGAAGGGATGAAATGAGAGCATCTAAGATTATGCAAAAAAGAGTGTTTAATGCATCTAATATTGAAGTTATCTGGGATTCAGTAACAGAAGAGATCTATGGAAAAGATGAAGTTGAAGGAATCATAATTAAGAACAGGAAGACAGAAGAAATTAAAGACTTATCGGTAAAAGGATTTTTTGTGGCTATTGGCCATAAACCAAACACAGATATATTTAAAGAATATTTAGAGATGGACGAAAGCGGATATATAAAAACGATTCCAGGAACCTCCAAAACAAATATTGAAGGTGTGTTTGCAACAGGAGATGCTCAGGATAATGTTTACAGACAAGCGGTAACAGCCGCAGGAACAGGCTGTATGGGGGCACTGGATACCGAGCGATTTCTTGCCGCCAAAGAAGTTGAACTGGAAGAAGCAGTTTAAGTAGTTGAAATATGGATTTTGGAGAATAATTCCAAAATCTTTTATCCTCAATAATCAACCAATGAATATTGATATACTGGTAATTGCAGCACACCCAGATGATGCTGAATTATCATGCGGGGGAACGATCTTATCCCACATAAATCAAGGTAAACATGTTGGCATCATCGATCTCACCAGAGGTGAGATGGGCACCAGGGGCACACCACAGATAAGAGCTAAGGAAGCTGAAGAAGCGTCAAGAATATTACAAGTCAGCTTTAGGGATAATCTATCAATGAAAGATGCTTTTTTTGAGAAGGATAAGGATAACCAGCTTAAGATAGCCAAAGAAATAAGAAAGTACCGACCGGAAATAATCATTACAAATGCAACAGCCGACAGACATCCGGATCATCCCAGAGCTTCTGAGTTGGTAGAGCGAGCAGCTTTTGTGTCAGGATTGAGACAGGTGTTGACATCAAGTGAAGGAGATGAGCAGGAGGCCTGGAGACCTAAAACAATATATCATTTTATACAAAGCGAATACATCGAACCTGATGTGGTTGTTGATATTTCCCCTTATTGGGAAAAGAAAATGGCGGCTATAAGAGCGTATAAATCACAGTTCCATGACCCAGACAGCAATGAACCTGAAACCTTTATATCCAACCCGGAATTTTTAAAATTATTAGAATCCAGGGCTGTTGAATTTGGAAAATCAGTAGGGGTGAAATACGCGGAGGGATTCACTGTGAATAAAAGAGTAGGGGTAACCAGCTTATTTCATTTGATATAATAGTTATTCTTAAAGTCATAGCTTCTTAATTTCAACAAAAGTTGGCATTTATTTTTAGATGTTTCTGTTATTTGAAGATTGTTAAATAACCATTGAACAGCCTCAGTGTAATCAGCATTTGGGAGATACCTGTTACGTGAATGGTGAACGAGTTTTAAAATTCGAAAAGCATCAAACCAATCAAAGAATTTCTTTTTAAAAGAATCAAAACTTGCGCTATTGATGATAAACTTTTTCATGGTATCAGTAAAGTGCTGTTCGGCCAAAAAATCATTAATCCTAACATTTTCTTTAAGTGGTAAAAAATGCCCGCTGTAATATCCTTCAATGTTAGCTATAATCTCAGCGATATCCAGGAAGACATTTGGGTGATAAAATTTTATCTTATTTCTTTCATGTAAAAAATCAATAACGGATTTACCCGTCCCAAATGGCACACGATCAGATGGCCGGGGTGATGGAAATACTTTGGTTGTATTTATTTCATAAAAGTTACCCAACCGGATAATTTTGTTTAGAAAATAAAAATCTTCTCCGGCTTTTCTTTTATTCATACCTCCTTCTTTTTCATAAGCTGAACGTTTTACAACCATGCACGACCCTAACGTTTGGAATGCATAAGGAAAGCCACATAATCTTAATGCATTGATGTAATACCTTAGAAAGAGTTCATAATCAATTATCGCATCATAAACGATTTGGTCATATTTATCACCATTTATTGGATGTTCAAACTGAACAACAGCTCCCACACAGTTTTTAAACTGATTAAAATGATCCCATATTGCTGACAAATAATTTTCCTGACAGGTACAGTCTGCATCTAAATTGACGATGACCCCATCTTTATTTAATTGTTCAAACCACCAACAGGCCTGGTCCATCCCGATTTTTCTAGCAAGTCCAACGCCTGCATTTTTGTTTGGTAGTCTTTGGAAGGTTATTTCAAGTTTTAATCTGTGGTTAGGATTGTCCTGGGATAATTGTCTTAGTACATCCTTTGAATGATGGTTCTGGTCTTTAATTTGTTGATTGCAATCCTCAGGCTCATTTATAACCACTAAAACGATAATTGAAATATCATCCGGTACCTTGCATCTAAATAATGCATTAATGGTATCGATTATTTTAGGCTCGTTATGACATGGGATGACGATTACAAGTTCAAGATCTCCAGGTAAATTCTTTCTTTCCAGTACCGGTTTATGAGCATATCTTTTTAGATAAATTCTTGACACTTCAGGAGCATTTCTTTTAGTGATTCAATTTTCATAGGAATAAATAAGCCGAAATTTACCATGCAAATGGGTTTCGACATTTTTTAAACTTTAATAATAGATACTAAATTAACTAAGTGAAATTAAGACTTAAAAAGATGAAACTGAGAATAGAATTACAGGTGCAGAGTAAACAAGCGTGGTTAGATGCTGTTATGAGTGACTTTAACAGCTTTCTGCAAGACCATGCTGATTGTGAACGAAAGGCTTCTGCTATGGCTATGAGCCTGGTAGCAAAATATCCCAACAGGGTGGAGATATTGCCAGAATTAATTAACACAGCTGTTGAAGAACTTGAGCATTTTAAAGATGTATATCGTATTATGGAGCAACGGGGAATTATGTTAGCCCACGAGATCAGGCAGGATATATATGTAAAACGTCTGGTTGATTTTTGTCAGACTAGTGTTGAAGAGCGATTTATGGATCGTTTGCTTTTAGCTTCACTGCTTGAAACCAGAGGAGCTGAGCGGTTTAAAATGATATATGAAGCATTGGAAGAACCCGAACTAAAAAAGTTCTATCATATGTTATGGGCATCAGAAGCCAGGCATGGCGAGATATTTGTGAAAATGGCCCTCAACTATTTTGATGAGATTAACGTCTATGATAGATTGCAACAAATGAGTGAATTCGAAGCTAATACAATTGAGAATATTGAAGTGAAACCAGCTTTACATTAATGGATTTTTTTAGCACAAAAACCAATAATGAACCACAGAAAGGTGACTTACTAATATCTGAGCCCTTCCTCCCGGACCCGAATTTTGAGCGGACAGTTTTATTAATATGTGAACACAATGAAGAGGGGACAATTGGCTTTGTCATCAATAAAAAATCAAATGTATCTTTCGACGATGTGGTAGATGAAGTGGAAGGATTTAAAGAAAAACTTTATATCGGAGGGCCAGTACAGCAAAACAGCTTGCATTTCATCCATAGAACATCAAAGATTCTTGACAACAGCATAAAATTGTTAGATGATGTGTATTGGGGCAATGATTTTGACAAACTATTATCAATGATTAACACCAGGGCATTAGTATCTTCAGACATAAAATTTTTTTTAGGTTATTCAGGATGGTCCCCAAACCAACTAAAAGAAGAAATTAAACAAAATTCATGGATTATTTATAGAAATCCCTCATCAACCCAAATATTCGACTATAATTCCATGGATCATTGGAAGAAAATATTAAATGACATGGGAGGTAGATATCGTATGATGTCTAACTATCCTACAGATCCAAGGCTTAATTAGTCCATTTTATTACTTTTGTAAGATTAAAAGTTAAGGATAATGAATAATGAGCGAGAGTTGCGCGAGGACTTGGAAAATTCATTGAGTTCAGTGGTCAACGAAAAAGACCATGAGAATAATGATGACAATCCAGGAATACAAGAAGCAAAACAAAAATCAGTAGAAGCGTTTGAAGCACAAGAAAAACAGAAGGATAATCCTGAAATTGAAAATTCTGAAGATGTAGAAAATATCGATGTTCATCAGAATCAGGATACTAGATCAAACTACAATGAAGAAGTGGTTGCAGATCAGGCTGTAGAAAAAGAAACCTCAGATCAGAATGAAGGAAAGGATACCTCAGATCATGACGATGGGGATAATACAAGCCAAACCTCCGACGAAAGCAATAACAGCCCGGTGGATTACTCAGAAATGGGTAAAGAAGAGCTGCTGGAGGAATTGAAGCAATTTTTAAAGATCGAAGATTATCGTGGAGTAAACTATAAGCTGAAACAAATAAAAGATGCATTTGACCGCTCAGCTACCACGGAAAAAACAGAAGCTTATAATAAATATATTAAAGATGGTGGTGAGAAAGATGGATTTGAATATAAAGAAGATTCAATAAACGCTGAATTTAATTCCAAGTATAATATTGTTAAGGATAACATCACACAATTCTTTGATAAGCAGGAGAAGCAAAAAGAAGACAATCTTTCTAAAAAGAATGATATCCTTGAAAGGCTAAGAGCGATTGTTGATGGAGAAGAGTCGAATGCCAGTATAAATGCTTTAAAGGAGCTACAGGCTGAATGGAGAAGTATAGGACCAGTTCCCAGACAATTTAATAAAGGTCTTTGGGCCAGCTATAATGCACTGATCGATCGGTTCTATGATAGAAGAAGTATTTATTTTGAATTAAAGGAGTTAGATAGAAAAAAGAACCTTAAGTCCAAGATCGACTTGTGTGAAAAAGCAGAAGAACTTGAAAAGATTGAAAATTTACAGGATGCCATAAAGCAGCTAAACGAACTTCATGATGAATTCAAGCATATTGGACCAGTTCCAAAAGATGATCAGGAAGACGTTTGGAAAAGATTCAAAACAGCCTCAGATAATGTCTATGCCAGAAGGAAGGCTTTCGTAGAGAACCTGAAGAATGAGCTTCACCAGAATATGGAAAAGAAACTCAATATTGCTGAGCAGGTACAGGAATTTTTAGCATTTGATTCAGAGCGGATTAATGATTGGAACCAGAAAACCAAAGAAATCCTGAGTATACAAAAAGAGTGGGAAGCAATAGGTGGTTTGCCAAGAGATAAAGCAAAAGAGATCAATCGTAAGTTTTGGACTGCTTTCAAAGGTTTCTTTCATAACAAATCGAAATTCTTTAAGAAACTAGAGAAGCTCAGGGAAGAAAATCTTATTAAAAAACAGGAACTGATAAAAAAAGCAGAGGAAGTAAAAGGTAGTGAAGATTGGAATAATATAGCCGACTATTTAAAAAGCTTACAGACTAATTGGAAAGAAATTGGTCCGGTCCCTGAAAAACAACGGGATGAGATTTACAAACAATTTAAAGCTGCCTGTGATTACTTTTTTGAGAAAAAGCGCATGCAAAACAAGGAAGCTGAGAAGGAGTTTGAAGGTAACCTAAAGCAAAAAGAGCAGATATGTGAACAGATTGATAACATTACCCAGTCGGATGATCCTGTTGACCTTGATATTCTTTATGGATTGATTGATAAATTCAGTGAAATTGGTTTTGTGCCTAGAAGATCTATAAAAGACATACAAAAGAAGTTTAACAGTGCGCTTGGCAATTTGATTGAAAATTGCACATCCTTATCTGAGGAAGAGAAGGAGGAGCTACAAATAAACATTGAAGTAAACAAAATAAAAGGTAGTTCACACGGTAATAAGAAGCTCGAGAGAAAAGAAAACAGCATTAGGAAGAAAATTTCTACCCTTGAGAATGATATTTCTACCTGGAAGAATAATCTTGAGTTTTTTGCTAACAGCAGTAAGGCAGATGAATTGAAAAGAGAATTTCAGGAAAAAATTGAACAGGCCCAATCAGACCTTCAAAATCTTCGCAAGCAGTTAAAAGCGCTTAATAGTACATATTAATTTGTAAATAAAGCAGTTTATTATACTTTTGCCCTCCTAAAAAAATTGCCTCCTTAGCTCAGCTGGCCAGAGCAACTGACTTGTAATCAGTAGGTCGTTGGTTCGAATCCGACAGGGGGCTCTTGATAATCAAGCAGTTACAAAATGTATCTGCTTTTTTTATGTCCGCTTGCGTTCTTTTTGGATTCTACCTCCAATCAGACTGGGAAAGTAAGCACATTCATCCTTTTCTGAAAACGACAAATCGTAAAAGAGGATAGTGGTTGCATTATACATGTACTATTGTGCACACAGGGCTGTATAATATGTCGGTTTCGGTGCATTTAAAAAGTGTTAATGTTTTGGAAGTCTGTTAATAAAAAAACTAAGCTGCTATTTTTCCGGCAAACTACATAGCCTTGCTCGACCATTAGAGGAATCTTTGATAATCAAGTACTTACAAAATATTTCACATAAATGATTTTTTTGTGTCATCTAATAAAATTAACCTGGTTTTATCTTCAAATAATTACGATATTTTTACGAATTGTATTTAGAGAAATCAATTATTCCCATGAAAGCTGTAATAGTCCTGCTCGTTTCCTTTCTGATGGTGTTAAATATTCAAGCACAGAAATGGGCCCCTGAAGATATTATCAATACCGAATATGTTTCCAGTCCCATATTTTCCCCAACAGGCGATATGGTGGTCTGGAACAAAAAAATAGGTCTTAAAAAAGAAGACAAGTTTGTAAATAAACTATTCTTAACTCGCCTTAATATTCTGGATAAAGGTAAACCGTTGACTATTCAGCTTACGCAGGGAGAAAGTTCAGAAAGCAATCCGGTCTTTAGTAAAGATGGAAAAGATATTTACTTTTTATCATCAAAAGATGAAGGTAAAAAGTTATGGAAATTAAGTGTGTATGGAGGAGAGGCTCAGGAAGTCCATGAATTTGAGAATGGAATTTCAAATATTAAGTGGCTGAATGAAAATCAAATAGCGTTTGTGAGTAATGAAGGTAAAAGCTTGTATCAACAGAAATATGAGGAAAAAAAGGACAATACAAAGGTTATTGAAGATTCACTACACTGGCCGTCTAAAAGACTGTATAGTTTTGACCTGGAAGAAAAAATCATTAACCGATTAACTGAAAATTCCCATCAAATAGCTTCATATGATGTTTCTGAAGATGGAAGATATGCAGTCATTAAGCAAAATATGAGCCCTCACTATCCCACGGATGGTCAACCCAAACCTCAGGTTATACTTTATGATTTTGAAGGAAACAATTCAACTTTAATCCTTGATGATTTAAAGGAGCCCGGAAATTTTAAATTTCTAAAAGATGGTGCGGGATTTTGTTTTTTTGCTCTCACCACCTCAGACCCAAAGTGGAATATTGCGGGGAAAAACGAGCTCTATTTTTATAATATAGAGGAATCCCAATACTCAAAAGTTCCCTTGGATTGGGATAATGGCGCAGGATATTCATTCTACGCTGAAAATGATTGGTTGATATTACCCCTTGCTAATGGTCCCCTAAGAAAGGTTGGCCTTTACAAAAAAGACGGAGATGATTGGAGGTCCTTAAACATTGATTTTGAAGAAATGCAGGAGCACGTCTCGATTCTGGCAATGTCAGCAGACAATAAAATTATTTTCGAATATTCTACGGCCTCCAAATTACCGCAATATTTTGTTGGCCGACTAACGACTAAAAATAACAAGGCAAGATTATCTGAGGCAGTCGAATTTATATCATTGAACAATAATCTTAAAAAGAAACCAACAGCCAATTCTGAAGTGATATATTGGCAGGGTGCAAATGGTGATGAGGTAAATGGTATTTTATATTATCCTAAGCGCTACGAAAAAGGTAAAAAATATCCTTTAATACTATCGATACATGGTGGGCCAACCGGAGTTGATCAGGATATATGGCGTGAACGTTGGTCAACTTATCCGCAGATTTATACTGATAAAGGAGCTTTTGTTTTAAAACCAAATTATCATGGCTCTGGCCTGCATGGACAGGAATTTGCTGAGAGCATCAAAAAGGGTAAGTATTATGAATTAGATCAAATTGACATATTTAACGGAATACAGCATTTAAACAAATTAGGCCTCATCGATATGGCCCGGTTGGGCACGATGGGGTGGTCAAATGGCGCCATTCTTACTGCATGGTTGACACTAAAATACCCGGATATGTTTAAAGTAGCAGCACCCGGGGCCGGAGATATCAATTGGACGTCAGATTATGGTACTTGCCGCTTTGGTGTAACATTTGATCAGTATTACTTTGGGGGAGCCCCCTGGGATGATACCAATGGAAAACACTTTAATGAATGGTATATTAATAATTCACCCTTATTTGAGATAGAAAAGATAAAAACACCAACTATCATATTTCATGGGAGCAAGGATCGGGCTGTACCCAGAGACCAGGGTTGGGAATATTATCGTGGATTACAACAGGTTGGTATGGCTCCTGTAAAGTTTTTTTGGTTCCCCGACCAGCCGCATGGGCTAAGGAAAATAACCCACCAGTTAAGAAAAATGAAAGAAGAAATAAAGTGGATTGATAGATACCTGTTCGGTAAGGATGATTCTGAGAATGAAGCCCTTAAGGATGATAGCCCATTAGCATATGCTATCAAAAAAACAAGCATGAAAAAGGAAGGAAATTTTTATGGGGTATTGGTTAACAATCAACTTATTCCCGAAACTCATCGGATTAAAAAGGATTCTATTGCTATATCCTGTTTTGAGCTAACCAATGTTCAGTTTGCGTCATATCTATCTGACCATAAATATCCTGACGGGAAAGACAACTTTCCTGTTACGGGCTTAACAAAATCTGATATTGAAGGGTACTTGAAATGGATCAATAAGCTAACAGGTGAAAAATATAGATTACCAAACCAAAAAGAAGCGCAGGAATTTCATAAAAAAGCTAAAGATTGGCATAAGGAAGAGAACACATTAAACCAATGGGCTGGTTATACATTAACACCCAGGGATGCGAAAGCGCTGTTAAGTAAAATCGAAGATCAAGACTTGAATTTATTAAAGGAAGTCGGCAGCCATAAACCTCAAAAAGTGGGAGAAGCTTTTGTTTTTGATCTTGTTGGAAATGTAGCGGAATATGCTGTTACTGAAATTGATTTAATTAAATATGGATTCGATGCACATACTTTTGTAGATATATTTAATATGGATGACAATAATTCCAAATTAATCGGTGTGCGATTAATCAGGGAATAAAAGTGATTTAAAGACCTTTTAAAATAGCATTGATAATTCCAGACTAGTTTTATAAGTGCTCTATAATGAGCCGTTTAATCAATGATTATTAAAATAGTAATTTATAAAATAAGTTCAGTTCATAAATAGTTCTATATTAGAGATTTTAAATAGGGTGTTTACACTTTAATATGTTCTTAGACAGGTGTGTTTATGTGTTTCTTATTTGCCTGATCCTGTTGTCTTGCAAAGATAAAGTAATCTGTCCTGCATTTCAGAGTACCTATATCCTTGATGATAGCATTAGGGAAGCTTACTTTTCATACTTCAGAGAGGATTCACTTCCAAAAGAGACGCCATGGGTAAGAAAAAATAAGTATGGCATTATGAAACGGGATCCGTATTGGGTGAAAAATTATAAACTGAAAACCGCTCCTATGGAAAATGTTTTGAGGCCTGATCCTGAAGAAGTATCAGACGAAGGAGAGTTTTACGAGGAGGATTTTATTGTAGATTCCCTCGATTTAGAGGGAGATTTTGCAGAGGAGGAGCCTGATATACAGCGTGAAGAGCCATCAGATCTGGTAGCATCAGCAGATACAGTTTCGGCCCCAGTCATACTGGATACATCCACATATAAAGAGGTGAGGTTTTTATATGGATATAAATTAGATGATAATTTTAATTACGATCAGGTTTACTACAATAAATATTTCGGGGAATTCCTGGTTGATACCGTTGAGATCGGTCCTGATCCGGCTTTAATGGACTCTTTAGCGAAAGCCGCAGGTGATACCACATCCATGCTTGATTCTGGTAACGTTGGTTTTTTTCAAAGTATCCTGAATTTTTTTGAGGGGATCTTTGCTAAGAAAGATAAAGGAACTGACGGCCAGGAGGAAGTTGAAGAGGAAGAGGCATTAAAGGAACTTTTGGATGCTGAAGAAGAACCACTACCCGACCTTGAGGAGGAAGATGATGGAAATGATAATTAACAACTAATCTAAACGACCACGTTTACTATCTTTTTCGGAACGACGATTACTTTTTTAGGATTTTTACCGGCTAACCATTTTTGAATGACTTCAGCAGCTAAAACCTGCTTTTCAATAGCTTCTTTAGGCATATCTAAGGGGAAAGTCATTTTAGCCCGCATCTTTCCATTGACGGAAACAGGATACTCATGTGATTCTTCAATTAGGTATTTGGATTCATATTGAGGAAATTCAGCATCATTGATGGTAGTGTTGTGACCCATTCTATGCCAGAGCTCTTCTGTAATGTGTGGTGCGAAGGGGGATAAAACGATGGTAAGCGGCTTTAATACTTTTCGCTTATTACATTTCAGTGATGTAAGTTCATTAACTGCAATCATAAACTGACTGACTGAAGTGTTAAGAGATAGGTTTTCAATGTCTTCTCCAACTTTCCTGATGGTTTGATGCAGAACTTTAAGCTCCCTGGATGTCGCCTCTTCGTCTGAAATTGAAAAAACTTCGCCGGAAAAGAACAAGTTCCAGTACTTCTTTAAAAATTTATAGACACCGTCAATACCATTGGTGTTCCACGGTTTGAATTGCTCAATGGGACCCAGGAACATTTCGTATAACCTTAGGGTATCAGCACCATACTTCTCTATGATGTCATCAGGATTGACCACATTATATTTGGATTTTGACATTTTCTCAACCTCAGCCCCACAGATATATTTCCCACCCTCTAAAACAAATTCCGCATTTATAGTCTCTGGCTTGAATTTTTTAAATGCTTCAATATCCAGTTCATCATTTTCCACGATGTTAACATCTACATGAATGGCGGTGGTTTGATAGTCTTTTCTTAATCCGTAGGATACATATTTGTTTTCGCCCGTTACCCGATAGACAAAGTTCGAACGTCCCTGGATCATGCCCTGATTGATTAGTTTTTTGGCATATTCATCAACGCTAACATAACCTAGGTCGAAAAGTATTTTAGTCCAAAAACGGGAATAAAGAAGATGTCCCGTGGCATGTTCTGACCCACCAAGATACAGATCCACCGCTTGCCAGTATTCCTGAGCTGCTTTGCTTACAAATGCTTCATTATTATCCGGATCCATGTATCGGAAGAAATACCAACTCGAACCTGCCCAGCCTGGCATGGTGGTTAGTTCAAATGGATATTCCCCTTTATATTTCCAGTCTTTGGCCCGGCCAAGTGGAGGTCCCCCCTCTTCCGTAGGAAGAAAAGCATCTACATTGGGTAATTTAAGGGGAAGTTCTTCATCAGGCACTAAATGGGGTACACCATCTTTGTAATAAACAGGAAAGGGCTCTCCCCAATACCGTTGCCTGCCAAAGATGGCATCACGCATTTTATAATTGATCTTGGCTTTTCCAATATTTTTTTTCTCCACATATTGGATGGCTTTTTCTATGGCATCTTTAACTTCCAGGCCATCCAGTAAGCCTGAATTGATCATCTTGCCCGTCTTAGCATCATTTGCTCCCTGCTCCAGGTCAGTCCCTGCAATTACGGGAATGATGGGAAGATCAAAATGTTTAGCGAACCGAAAATCCCTATCGTCAGAAGCAGGTACTGCCATCACTGACCCCGTGCCATAACCGGACAGCACATAGTCAGCAACCCAGATCGGTAATTTTTCCTGGTTGAAAGGATTAACAGCATAAGAACCGGTAAATACCCCTGAGATGGATTTAACATCACTCATACGATCCCTTTCCGAGCGATTAATGGCCATCTCGATATATTCTTTCACTTCCTCTTGATGCTTATCGGTGACCAACTGGTTGATCAGTTCACTTTCAGGAGCCAGAGTCAGGAATGTGACCCCGTAAATCGTGTCTATACGTGTGGTGAAGACCCTGATCTTTAGATCCTGATCAACCACTTGAAAATCCACTTCAGCACCTATGGATTTGCCAATCCAATTGCGTTGCATTTCTTTGATGGGTTCCGGCCAGTCTATTCTTTCCAACCCTTCAAGCAAACGCTCTGCATAGGCTGTAGTCCGCATGTTCCACTGGGGCATTTTTTTCTTCACTACCGGATGGCTGCCTCGCTCTGAGAAGCCGTCCTTCACCTCATCATTGGAAAGCACAGTTCCCAGTTCCGGGCACCAGTTGACCGTAGTATCTGCAAGGTAGGTGAGGCGGTATTTTAGAAGTATCGTCTGTTTTTCTTTTTCACTGAATGCCCGCCACGCAATTGCATTAAAGGATAGCGTATCCGCGTCGCAGTGGGCTTCTATATTTTCATTGCCTGATTCCTCGAATGCTCTGATCAGGGTATCGATTGGTTCGGCTTTATCAGCTTTTAGATTATACCAACTGTTATAAATGACTTTAAACAACCATTGGGTCCATTTGTAGTAGGAGGGATCACTGGTACGGACTTCCCTGTCCCAATCGTATGAGAAGCCCATAGACCGGAGCTGCTCTTTGTACTTTTTGATGTTATTGTCTGTGGTAATGGCCGGATGTTGACCAGTCTGTATGGCATACTGCTCTGCAGGCAACCCAAAAGCGTCAAACCCCATGGGATGGAGTACATTAAATCCTTTAAGCCTTTTATAGCGGGCCACGATATCTGAGGCTATATAACCCAGTGGATGGCCCACATGCAGCCCTGCCCCTGACGGGTAGGGGAACATGTCCAGGATATAAAATTTGGGTTTGTTATTGTTTAGGTGGGTTTTGTAGGTATTGTTTTTAATCCAGTAGGATTGCCATTTTATATATAAACGATCAAAATGTATGTCTGACATGTAACGATACAGACTGACTTATTTGTGAAAAGTGAATTAACTAAAATATTGACCTGTGGAGAAAGTCACATAAGTAGGTTCAGCAGCGGGACCGCCCTTAGGAAGCGATTCAGTCATAGAGGCCTCCATTGGTTGAATCTCAGGAGTATTCCAAACTTTTTTATATGATCTATTAGTTTCTAATCTTTTCATCATCATATTTTTTACAAAAAAAGTACATTAAATATTGTTTCGCAAGTTTTCCTGGTTCAATATTATCAAAATTATTATAATGTTTGACTATTTTATTATGATCTACTATTTTATTTAGATTATTATTTACAGCAATTATTTTATGATTTTCAAATATTTGTTCTTTTTCCCTTTTATGAACCATATGGAGTTCTGGTGAATTAAAACCTGTTTTTTGATTTCTATTTATTATATACGGGGGTAATAAATCTTTAAATATTTTCTTAAATAGATCCCTTTGACTATAAAAAATTGTATAAAGTAAAGGCGGTTGTGAAAGAGCGGCACGAATTAACTTACGGTCAAACATTGGGTACCGGTATTCTATCCCAAAATAATCTGATGTGTTGGCGTTATTGGTAAAAAAATTATTATCGATATAAACTTCCAGTGTGCCGATCATTCGATTTGTATCAGTATTTGATTTATGTCTTTTCAACATAAACCTGGTTACTTTTTTACGAGCTATCTTTTTATATCTTTTTTTTAAAGGGACTGATTTATCATATTTAATATTCAGGTGGAATAAGGTGTTGTAATATATCCTCATAATCAATTTTATAATGGGATCCGGTAACCACTTAGTCTTCGATTTATGGTTCATTTTATACCTCTTCGTAACGCATTGATCACCGCCCATTCCTGATAAAAGGACAGACACACCATTTTTATTAGCTTTTTCAAATAAGACCTGTGAAATAACGGCACTTTTGCTGTTCGGCATACCGGCGTTCAGTTCAAGTGTTCTTTGTATTTCAATCCAATAGTTTATATGATGATCTTCATGAATATATTCATGTTCAAATTTATTTGGGTAGAATTCTAGAAAAGCGTTAACATAATCGAATACATCATCAGTATCTTTATTTAAGATAGCAGCTTTGGTATTATGGGAAAAAGTAAATATTTTTTCTTGATTGTTGAGCGGAAGTTTTGCTAAAATAGCGCAAATACCTGATGAATCAATGCCTCCACTTAACTCGGCGCCAATTTGTCCCCATGATCTGGTTCTTTTCTTTACGGCCTCTTTAAACAAGGAGTAAATCTCATCAAGATATTCAGATATACTAATGGATCTTTGTTCAACTTCATTTACTAATGACCAATAAATTGATTTATAAATCTGATTATTTGATGACAGTGTCAACCATTCGGCAGGAAGAATAGGAAAGATTTCTTTAAAGTAAGTTTTATCAAATGGAATAATTTTTGGGACAATATATTCTAAAATAGCATCATAATTAACTGTCTTTTTAACAAATGGCAGGTTAATAATACACTTTACCGAAGAAGCAAAAATGAAATATTCTTTGTCTTCATAATAAAATAACGGTTTAATACCCATATGGTCCCGGACACAAAACAGCGCTTTTTTATTGTTATCCCATAGAGCAAAAGCAAAATCTCCTTCCAGGTATTTTGGACTCTCCTTCCCCCATTTTTCATAAGCTTTTAAGATGAAATGTGCATCTGCCATTTTATTGGCGGTTGATACTTCAATATTTAATTTTGATATAAGCTCTTCCCGGTTATCTATCCTGCAATCTGCTACAATGATATTTCCAGATGATTTATCGTTGTGGGGAAGACTAATGAACTGTGATTCAGGCGTATTGTATCGATGTCGCTGCCCAATAACAATATTGGAATTTTCCAGGATATTTTCTTCATGATGGAACCTCGTAGTCGAATTTTCCAACATGGTTTTAATATCCCTGGTATTAACCTGGGATTTATTCTTATATAATATTCCACATATAGTACTCATATCAGTTTATTTGATTTCAGATAAAGGGAATTTTAAAGCGTGATAAGAGTCAATAGTTGATTCAATCAGGAAAATTTTACCAGCAAGTTAAAACCGTTTCCATTTCCGCCAGTAACGTGTATTTTTCCACTCCTTAGCCAGGCATGTGCGTCCATAATTTTAATTTTAGAATTAGTAACTCCAAAATACACGGTTCCTGGCAAACCCCTTAACCTTAGCATTAATTTACCAGCAATTGCTTGCGCGAGACATTTGCTATTCCAGGGTATGTTTTTACTTCCTATTTTAATAAATTTTGAAAGGAGATAAGACATTTTTTCTCTTTGGAAATCAAGCATGGATGGGCTTTCAACATTTTTCTCGCCAAGAATTTTAACGATTTGTTTGAAAGGCATGAAAAGTATTATTAACTCAGATAAAATCAAAAAAAATACAACCTCAGCTAGTAATAGCTTATCCCTTAAGCTCAATTGTAAAAATTTGATCACTATCCTAATCATATCAATATTTTCAAACTTTTTCTAATGGTATATGCTCGTTAATGTTCAGGTATTCAAGTGTTTCCATTACATCGCAGTGGTTTTTAGTTAGTTCATTTATTTGGTCTTTACTTAAAAAATCATTGAAAGAACCAACTTTTCCATTCCTAAAAAAAGTTTTACAATATATCATTTTTTCACCAAATCCTTTTTCTTGTTCCTGTTTCTGAAGGGTATCAATATTACTATTTTCAATAGCTTTACTAATGGACTTTTCATCATAGTCTAGTTCTGCAAAAGCCACTGCTTCTGAGAAAGTCCTAAGCGGATGATTTACCATGTCTTCATACTTTATTACTTTAACTAGGAATTCTTGGTGACAAGTCCAACTTAGATAATGTCCACTCCATGTTAAGAGTATTTGTCTTAATTGATTGGTCTGTCTTTTTCCTTCTCCGCAAAACGCAAATTTGGGATTATTTAAAATTTTCGATGTGTTTTTAAAATTATCATGACCTGAATGGTGTGCAAAGGATATACATATATCTAAGGGGTTTCTTACAAAATACAAGGCCTTTTTTGTAGCTTCTTTAGGGACCAGCGGTTTGCCATTTGGTAAATAAGTATAGGCATCATGGATTTTACAAAACCTTTGTTCCTGCAAAGATTTACTGAAATGAATATAAGCTTCTGGTCTTAATAAATCACATTCGTCAGGAGATAAATCTCCACTATCATATCCCAGTGGTTCATCTAATAAATGACGTGCACTGGCAATTGGACCTCCAATTAGATTATTAATATCAACTGGATTGTCGGTTTTCTTCAGCAGGTTGGTTAAAAAAACCCGGAACCAGGTATTACCGGATTTTGGATAAGAAGCCAACCAGATAATATTACCCATCGATTAATTCAATATTTAGATGATTCATTAATTCATCAATCATTTTCGGTAAAAAGGAAATTTCGTTTCCTGGTTTTGAAATCCTGTACATTGGTACAACACTCGCCAATTTCATACTCAGTTCGAAATGAGGTTTTATAATGTCCAGTCCTTTTAAGAATTGAAATCTAAAAGTGTGGTTTTTTAATGCTTGAAATTTTGCAGGTCCGGTAATGTCATTAATAGATATTTCAGGTTTATTATGGTTATTTAAAATAAAAATCCGATCAATAAGCGATTCATTTTTTGAATAAAAATCTTCAGGATTTATTTTGATACATCGTTTTTCTAGTGCCTCACGAATTTTTTCGAAATCATCGGGTTCCATTTCAAGAGCTTTTAGTGAATCGATCCACAATTTCATTTGAGGATATCCGGAAATAACCCGTGGAACACCCTGATTATCAAAGCTTATTAAGGAAATATCATCATTAATTACTTTAAATCCTTTATTTCTAAAAGCAGCGGCAGTAGTAGATTTACCTGCACCAGATTTACCTGCAAACAGAACAGCTTTCTCATCAATTAGCACGGAGCTTGCATGAAGGACTAATTGCTTCCTTTGTAGCAACAAGGCGCCAAAAGCAGAACCCAAAAGAAATAATCGTATATCTTTATCGTCCCCACCCAAAGGTTCTATTGTAATTCTATTACCGTTTTCAACAAAATATTTGGCGATATTATCTACTTTCAGTAAGAGTTGATTTGGCGAAGCCCAGTATCTTATTCCCTTTGATTTGGCATTTTTTAACAGTTCAGGTACGCTTCCAAAGGAGATTGCTATGTCTTCGTTTGTATGATTCGCTTGAATGAATTCTGGAATAAGTAATTCAGAAAAAATATTAAGACCAAAAGCATGATATTTATATGACATAATTATTGAGATACTGAGATTAAATTTTTTTCATTAAGATGATTAAGAAATTCAAAGACTTCTTTTGTGCATTTTTCTTTACTTACATTATATTCTTGCAAGAGTGTATTTATAATATCAGAAATTTTTTTAGGATTTGATATCATTTCCCATATATCAGTTGCAATTGGATTCATCTTATAATATTCACCATTATCTATGCTCATTAGCACGGCTTCATTGTCTAATTTACTTGAAATTTGATCTTCTGCCTGACGAACAATCATTTCTTCGGTTAAACGCATTTATTCAAGATTATTATGTGCAAATATATTTATGCTATCCATTTATCATAACGAATTTTGTCTTAGGTAATAATCTTTACAGACACGATAGATATTAAATAAATGCAAAAAAATATAAATATAATTAATTTTCCCATTGAAATTCAAATATTATTAAAGCTCCTCAAGGATTTGCTTCAAGATCATTGTGACAATAAATCTTTTTTCAAATTTCAAGATACAAAACACCCTTTAAAATTACTGCAACGACATAGGTTAAGCAGCTATTTTCATAAGATCCAGTCCAGGCACGAAATGAACCAAACACTCAGAGATCAATTAAAGATTAACTATATAAAAAATATAAAATTTCAATTAGCCTTAGTAAAAGAGTTTCTCCAGATAAAAAAGTTGTTGGATGTTCATGAAGTTAAATTTTTAACGCTTAAAGGCCCGGTGTTATCTCATATCCTGTATGAGGATCCGTACACAAGAAATTTTAAGGATATTGATGTGTTGATATCACAGGAAAACATTGAAAAAGCTGAAGGTATTTTGTTTAATGCAGGTTTTGAAGTTTTAGATGATATTGTATTCAAAGATCTTGATAAGAATAAAAGAGATTATTTATTAAAATCCCGGACACATATGGTTTACAGAAAAACCAGTAGTCTAGGGAAACCACTTATTATAGAATTGCATTGGTCATTAGTGAGTCCGTTTTCCTTATTTCCCTTTTCCTTTCAGTATTTGTGGGAAAATTCAATGGATGTGACCATTCATAATGTCCAAATAAAAACTATAAAGCACGAATTGAACTTTGCATATCTTCTTATTCATGGATCCATACATCAGTGGGTGAGGCTCCAATGGCTTGTTGATGTAATAAATTATGAGAAAAAAGAAAACTTAATCGATGAATTTGAACTAAAAAAAATAATTAAAGAAGGCCAACTTGAAATATCTATAGCACAGGCACATAATTTATATCAATTACTCTTTGAAATAGAAAGTAGGTTTTCACAATTACATCATAAAAATTGGAACAGTAGGATAATAACAAATTTTGCTCTTAGTGAAATCTCCAGAGTAAATCAATATGATAGTTCAGAATACAATAACTTAAATAGCTTTATTAACTTGATTCTGCTTAAAAATGATCTGAAACACTACGTAGAGGTGGTGAACAACTTTATTATTTCATTGCAGGATTGGAAGTTAGTTCAATTACCTTCTTTTATGTTTCCATTATATGCAATTGGTCGACCAATATTTTATTTGATGAGAAAGTTTAAGGTTAAAAGGTAATCCACTATCTTATCCAATAGATAAAGGTATAATGCCAGGAAGAAGGCGTTGATATGAATGCCAAACCAAAAGAAAGTAATGGTTGATAGGGTACACAACAGTATTAGGTAGCTCATGAAGCCTATGAGCTGTCTCAGAAATGGATAGCTATGCAGGTATTGGCTTATAATTTTTTCGATAACATCTTGAGGATAAAAAACCATCCAGGATAAAAAGAAATAGCCAATGAAAAGATAGCCCCAAAAAAGAATATCAACATATACATGCTGATTTTGAAGGTTTACTAGTGCGTTAAGTAAAATGACGGGCCCACTGGTAATTTCGAAAATTGTTTCATGCATATCTCGGTCAAAGAAATCACCAACCACTACAATTTTATTATTGACAAAATCGACGACATCCTCTTCAGGCAAATAGAGCAGTTCTCCAAGATTGATTGGATTGAACCCCTTTTCCTGATCCGATATATCTTTTTGAAGGATATTGAACTCCAGAATGAAATGATTTAAAGTGGTCCATTTACCGAATCTTACGAATGGGCCCGCCTTATCTGCTTTATCATTACATATATTTTCGTGGACGATCAGCGGTGTTAGCTTTAAGGAGTCGAAATATAACTGATACTTGTAAACCTCATCAAAAATACTACCGGTCAAATAATCGGACAGTCCGGTTTGTACATTAGTGAAAATAATTTCCTGAGGCGTGTTGTCTTCATTAAGATGTGAGGAAAGAATAATATCGTTACGCTTTGATAGTTGCTGTCCCAACAAGCTATCAAATGATGTTTTACCCAAAAAATTTATATCACAGATGATAAACCTGGTCTCTACATCATTTCGATTTAAAATCTCAAAAAATCTTGCCAGCTTCTCTCTGTCGGTAATGGCTTGGTTGCCAATAGGAAAGCCATAGCTATCCACCTTATCTATCAGGGCCAGGTCATTGGAGACATTGATCAACGCAAAATTTTTAGAGGGAGGAATTTCTCTGAAGGGTAACTTCAACCAGGAGGTAATCCATATCATCATTTTTTCGTCTCCGGCCAACCAAGGTAAACTCATTAACCAGAAGGTAAGCAGAAACAGTACGCCAGTGTTTACGAGGGAACCTATCCAGATAAAAAGTTTACTTCTTTTCACTGGATAATTGAGCTAGTGCCAATTCTATACCCATCAACTGACAGCGATCATACAATTCATCCAGGAATATATAAATATCTTCTGCTTTATTGGTTTTTATGATGGAAACAATCTCTTTCAAAAAATTGAGTTCTAAGTATTTAAAATTTATTGGGCATAAAAAAGATGATTTTTGATTGAGCGAGTTGTAATAAAAGAGCCTGTATTCCTCAGGTGTTTGAGGGTTAATGGGTAGGCCATCAATAGATAATAATTCATTTTTTATTATTATTAGTGTGTCTTTATCATTAGATAGCTTTTTATTAACCAATTCATCCATATAACGATATTGGATATAAAAGAAATTTTTTTCATTCATTGGATAAGCGGAGCTTGACACATTAATTGCAAGTCTATCGCCGACAAAGGCAAATTCCTTCCCGAAAAATTTTTTAAAGTCCAGCGCATTATTGATTCCTCCGGAACGGGTACTCATTCTTCCGCGCATAGGCTTTATTATTGATTTTAATGCATATTCAAGGTCGTTTGAGTTGCTATTTTCTTGCTTAGGTTTTAATATAAATCTTCCTTTATCAGGATCTAAAACTGCAGCAATTGATTTTGAGTCTCCAAATTTCAGTATTTCATCTGGTGATATTTTTTGGCCTCTGGTTAAGGTTTTGTTATTCGAAGCCAGCTTGATAATTCCCTTTACATGGATGACTACATATTCCTGGGCTGATATTTGACTGGAAAATAATAAGGCCTGGAATAACAAGAGATATTTTAACAGTATTTTCATGATTAATAGATTGTAAAATCTCTTTTTAAGTTTTCTTCCCTTGAGGTGGGTACTTGCTTGCCATTTGATAATCTTACTACCTGCTCTGTTACATATTGTTGAATCTCTGTGACAGAGTATTTTCTATCCCGGTTAAGGTCCGCTCTACGGGTCTTTATCCCCTGTATAATGCATGAAGTAAACAATCCATTTGAGGAATTGACACCTTCAAGTGCGAATTCAGTTGCTCCGGCAGCAGAGATTACTGTAGCACCGGTTCCTTTTCTTAAATCACCAAATAAAGTTTTTGATAACTCGAGCGTGTTTTCTAATCCAAAACTATTTTCTTTCATTTTCACAAGCTTACCGGTAGATCTGAAAG
The DNA here is from genome assembly GCA_964429655.1 of uncultured Roseivirgaceae bacterium. Classification (GTDB taxonomy): domain Bacteria; phylum Bacteroidota; class Bacteroidia; order Cytophagales; family Cyclobacteriaceae; genus CAYSCZ01. The sequence continues at coordinate 26,086 of CAYSCZ010000019.1, read as the reverse complement.
CCACAGCCCCGGTTTGCTGAACTTCATTATTGGCATCTTCTATCTCGTCCTCATCTAATTCACCGGAATGGCAGGTATCCATAAAGAGTGCCTTATTTCGACTTTTTATTCCATCAAGAATCTCTTGTAAGTCCTCATAAGGGAGTCCTCTACCTGCCGGATTAGAAAAATCCATATCATGGGTCGCAAAGTAATAATTGTATTCATCATCTAACACACCATGACCAGCAATGAATATCAAAACAACATCATCGAAATTCGCTTCTGATAAAAACTTTTTAAGGTCTAAAATACTTGCTTTGGTCGCTTTATCATTTATGAGTGTTTTATGGTATACATTTTCGAATGAGGAAGAGTTTTTTAATGTATTGATCAGATCACTGGCATCCTTTGAAGCGAATGTTAGATTATAATTGCTTTGTTTGTAATCGGAAACGCCGATTGTTACCAGGTATAAACATGGTTTGTAATATGCCCCCACATATTTTATCTCAAAGCTTTCGGGGATAGATTCGAGACCACTTTTGTTGACTGCTGAGATTTTAATTTCATTTATACCGGAAGATAATTGTAAATCGATGGTTTCGCTCCATGATTGTAACGATTCACTACCTATATCCATTCCTATTGAGCCAAATACCGGTACATCATTTATGTAAACATGTATTTTTTTTAGTTCCTGATGGTTTCCGTCAGCAGCTATTGGTAAGCTAAAATTTTGAGATTTGGTTACATAAGGAATTTTTTCATAGTTAATTTTTACAGTTGGTAAATTGTAAGATCCTTCCAAATTATCTTCTGTAAATCCTAATCGTTTGAGCCTTTTCTTATAAGCAGACCTGTAAGAAGAAACCAGTTTGTCAGAAGCATAGCCCAGCCTTTCTGCCACAATATCCGGGCGGTTAAATTTTAATTCAACTTGTTCAAGGGGCATTACATTACCATCATCTTTAAAAGCGATAGCCATGCTGGCATTTTTCGAAGAGGTGTAATAATAATCTGGCGTATAGGTGATGTAGTCCGAATTATTGATTAAACACATACTTGCAACTTTCTTCTTTTCAGTGATATCGTATAGGGTTATCTCACCTTGCCTATTGGTTGTGATCAGGTATTTCCCATCTTTACTGAAGCATGCATCAGTTATTAAACCTATCTGATTGTCTTTTATGACCGCTCTACCTCCTTTGGTTAATCTTAAAGAATATCCATCCCATGATACATGATAATCTTTATAATCATACTTATCTTCTAAAGACGCTTTAGTTTCTCCTTTTACCTTTTTTGATTTACCTGTTTTTCTATCATATAGCCTTACATCATCGTCACTTTTCAGCATAGACATGCCTATTCCAGCTTCATCAGTGGATTTATATTTAGCGTAAATTTCGTTGGGGTTGCCGGAAAATTTCACCCAGGTAAATTCCTTATTCTTCTCAAGTATTGATTTTAGTAATCTGCCGTTTTTGAAATTCCATACTTTAAAAAAGCTCGTGCCGGGAGATGTTGTTGCTATATACTTCCCATCGTTGCTTATGTCAATCTGATTTATGGTTGGTGATCTGTCAAATTCCCTAACCAGTCTACCTGTAGTAATATCCCACATGGTCATGTTTTTTCTTTCAGAACCCACAAGAATATGTTTTCCATCGGGCATGGCATCTACAGACAGCGCGGGCCTTACAAATCCCTCCAGTTTTCTGAATATCCTTCCAGTCTCCATGTCCCAAAGCTTAATTGAATGTTGATCATCAGATGAGGCAGCAGTCTTATAATCCGGTGACATAGCAATTGAGTTTAGCCAGGCAACGCTTCCACCTTTGAATTCTTTATCCAATGGTGGTTCATAGCCCTTGACCTCTTTCAACTTGCCATCAGGGAATTCAGCTTTTTCCATATCATATACATTGATGGAGTATTTTTTATTAAGTATGATTTTGGTTTGATCATCATTAAATACTGCCCGCGCATTAGAATAAGCGATCATCCATCTTTTTGGCTTTTTAGGATTTACAAACTTTTTGCCATCCGGGGAAATATCGACTAGGGAGACTGTTGAGTTACCTGTTTCTTTTTCTTCGTCTTTGGCAGCAGCCATAGGCATGTACATATTTTGGGAGATTAAGACGGTTTTTCCATCTTTCATAAACGCTATGTTGCTGTAGTCAATGATGAAAAAATCAAGCATGTCCTTTCCGATGTTACCTTTTGCAATATTTGTGGCGATGGAAAAGCCACTAAGCACACCATAAATGTAAGCCTTGGTCAGGCCTGAATTTTTATAATAGTTTAAAATATCATCAGTTTTGTTTCCATTTTCCAGATCCACGATAATCAATTCAACATCATTCGTTTTTTGTCCTCCTACCACTGCTGTTTGTTGATTGGGATGAATGCTTATGGCTCTGATTTCTGAAGTAGCTGCTTCGATAGATTTTTCGGGTTTACCGGTGTTTATGTTCCATTTTTTTATTATTTCATCTTTGCCTCCTGATAGAAAAAAGAGATTGTTTTCATAAACTTCAATAGTATTTACTGCGCCTTCATGGCCTTCGATGAAGTGAATGGGCTCATCTTTATTGTTCACATCCCAAACTATGATTTTTCCGTCAGCATCCCCTGTAATAATTTTATTGCCAGAACTGGTTATTGCAATGCATTTTACAGGATGCGTATGGCCATTAAAGCTTTTTATGTCAATACCTGATTTCACCTCCCACATTTTGATGGTTTTATCATCACTGGCGGAAAAAATATAATTACCATCTGGTGAGTAAATGATTTCATTTATTGCAGCAGAATGACCTTGTCTAATGATTAAATCTTTATGCTGTCCGTGTACATAGATATTAAAGAATATTATTAGACCGATTAGCGGTGCCTGGAGTGGTTTCATGATGGAATGCATTAATAAGAAGGAAAAAAGGAGGCCATTATGACCTCCGTGAAGGGATTGTTTTAAATCTGGTAGCAGATGATTTGCTTTTTATCTGCCTTGAAGAAAACCTGACTGGTTAATACATCATAATCGTATACTGGTTCTTTATCACCAAGAAGCAATGAACTCATTTCATCACCTGTCCTTTTATCAACTTTTATGAGTCCGGATGATTTTTCCTGGCCACCTTCACCTACTCTTGTTAGCACGAGTACATCACTGCCTTTGGATAAGGTGGCTTTAAACTTCTTTTTTGTTTCGGCACCCATCATACCAGAAATATTAGCCCAGTCTTCTGCCTGCTGGGCGTACATTTTACTGTAATAAGTATCTCCACCATATGGGGTTTTATATTGGTACGATTTAGCTTGCATGGCCGCACCCATTGCCACAGACGCTACTTGCATTGTTCTAAGGGCTATTTTTGCAGCAAGGCTCATTCCCGGCGCCTCCCAATACTTTGCCCACCTTACTGAACCATCAGTTTCCAGCATCATCATATTTTGTGCCGAGCTCAATAAGTAACCATTTTCAACAAGCTCTATACTGCTGGGTGCCTCTTTACCACCAAATTCTTTGTTTACCTTCGATTTAAGGACACTGTAATCTCCCTCAAGCAAATCTACCTCAAACAGACTGCCATCTATGTACAAGAGTTCTTTAACAAACTCAGGCCTGTACCTAACGGTTGGTACTTCCAGCATGCCCTTTTTATCCCATACCTTTTCTCCCTGATAACTTATCAAACCTAACCGTCCTTTATTGTCAGAATACATTATTCCTTTCGCAACTACCTGATCGATATTGATACCTTTAATTTTTTCTTCCCAAATTTCATTACCGGTCTCTTTGTTCAGAAGCTTAAGAAACTTTCCTTTAGCAGTGACCAATATCCCTCTATCCCCCAGATCAACAGTGTAGCCATCAATTTTTTTCTTCTCCCATTTTATACTTCCATCATTAGCATCATAGAGTGTAAAGTTTTTACTGTCAACAGTTACTACACCATAACCCATGGCATTCATTTGTGGCACGTCTTTCAGTTTCATCTCCACTTCCCATAGTCTTTTCCCGTTACTCATATCATGAGCGACCAAGGCACCTTTATTTTTTCGTTTTTCAAAAAAGTATCCTTTGGATAGGTCGAGGCTAAGGTCGAAACTTTCGAAAGTTTGTTTCTTCTCGGTTGTCTCAAATGACCAGAGTATATTACCGGTATTAGCATCAATCCTGGCGATTTTATTTTTACCAGGCATGATCAATTCTCCATTTGCCGCCACATAAGGAAATCCATCAATAGCTATTTGATCAGTTTCCCAAATAATTTCCGCGTCTGGCAATGAAACCATTTTTGTAAGTTTGTACTCCGGTTGTCCCTTTTCCATGTAATCGATCCATGAGGCTGAGATGATCACTTTACGAAGTTGCGGTATGTAGGAGGTTCCTTTCACATTGAATACGGCCCTTTCTTTGCCTAAAAATTTAGTTACCGGCATATCTGCTTTCTCAGGGCTTATTATCACATTCCCGTTTTGCATATTTATGACAGCATAATTGGCTACTGAATAATTATCTGAGTATTTTATCTCAATAAAGTCACTGATTTCAATCGCATCGGGATCCTCAAGAACATTAACGAACCGATCAAACGCCTGGGCATCCTCAAGTTTCTTTCCATCCGCACCTCTCATAGGTCCCGACCCTCTTAGGATGTCATTCGACCAGATAAGGTTTCCATCCCTCGAGTCTACCCCATGAAGCATACGGTTACTGGTACCCACCAGTAAAATACCACAGTCGGTGATTTTGGTCCAGACAATTTGTTTTTCAAAGTCTAACTGCCATAGCGCATCCTGTGCAGATGCTGGCAAAATCAATAATAGCAAAAATACTAAGCTCAATGAGCATGTCCTGGTAAAATTTTTCATAACGGTTTACTTTTAATTGAAGAATAAAATTAGGGCGGTGTTGATATCAATTCAATACCCTAAGGAGGGTATAATTGTATACCATGTTGATGGTATTTTACAGGTATTGAGCCCCTGGTATAAAATTTGATTTAGAAAACGGTCTCAAATGCCGGGAATGCCTAATTCATATTATAGATATACGCTTTTTTTGCTAACTACAAAGTAATGGTTAGCTTCGATCAAAATAGTAACCAGCTCAGATTATGGCCTATCAACCAATAGAAAACTACGGAATTATTGGAAACATGAAAACAGTTGCCCTGGTGGGGATGAATGGGTCCATAGATTGGTTTTGCTACCCTCATTTTGACTCTCCGAGTGTATTTGGTAGGATACTTGATGATAAAAAAGGAGGGCATTTTCAAATTATGCCAGTGAACTATGAAGTAACCCACAAGCAATTTTACTGGCCTGACTCCAATGTTTTAATAACACGGTTTTTGTGTAATGAAGGGGTATGCGAAGTCATTGATTACATGCCTCTTGGCAAAACCAGGATTGGTGAGCGGAAAAACAGGTTAGTGCGTTGGGTAAAAATGATTAGGGGGAAAATGAAACTTAGGATAGAATGTTTCCCCGCTTTCAATTACGCCAGGGATGAGCACGTAACCATTACCAATGATTATGGTGCAGCATTTTACAATAAGGACCTGTGTCTGGGTCTGGTTAGTTCAGTCCCTTTACAGATAGATCAAAACGGTGTTTGGGCTGAAGTTGAGCTTTCAGGGAATGATACAACAAATTTTGTGGTCACTGAAATAGAAAAGGATAAAGGTTTTTATTATCATTTTTCAGATGAGATAGCCCATGAAGGATTAATTAAGACCATCGAACATTGGACCCGATGGGTTGAACGATCAACCTATCATGGACGTTGGCGGGAGGTGGTTCTCCGGTCAGCGCTTACCCTGAAGCTACTGACTTTTGAACCTACCGGTGCTATAGTTGCAGCACCAACATGTAGCTTGCCGGAAGGTATTGGAGGAGAAAGAAATTGGGATTACCGGTATACCTGGATCAGGGATGCTGCTTTTACAATTTATGGGTTGATAAGAATAGGTTTTACTGACGAGGCCGCCAAATTTATGCATTGGATAGATGAAAGGTGCCATGAGCTGGAGAAGGATGGCTCCCTTCAAATAATGTATGGGATTGATGGAAGGCACCAATTAACAGAGGAGCTATTGGGTCACCTTGAAGGTTATAGAGGTTCTGCTCCGGTACGCATCGGGAATGGGGCATATAATCAGCAACAGCTTGATATTTATGGTGAGCTGTTGGATTCCGTCTATTTGTACAATAAATACGGAACACCCATATCCTATGATCTTTGGGTAAACCTGAGAAAGCTAATCAATTGGATAGCAAGAAACTGGACCAACCCGGATGAAGGCATTTGGGAAGTAAGGGGAGGCCGGCAACATTTTGTATATTCTAAGTTAATGAGTTGGGTGGCACTAGACCGAGGCATTCGACTGGCAGATAAGCGCTCTTTCCCTTCCGATAAATTTATATGGGCTAAGGAAAGGGATAAAATCTACGAAGAAATAATGAGTAAAGGTTGGAGTGAAGAAAGAAATGCTTTTGTTCAATATTATGGCAGTCAGACCCTGGATGCGGCTAATCTTATGATGCCGCTTACTTTTTTTGTTTCCCCAACCGACAAAAGAATACTTAGCACACTCGATCAAACCAATAAGCCGCCGGAGCTAGGCGGGCTGATCTCTAATAGCCTTGTTTATCGATACAATGTCAATGAAACCAATGATGGATTGAAGGGGGAGGAAGGAACTTTTAATATTTGTACTTTTTGGATGGTTGAAGCGCTAACCAGGGCAGGTAAATTTGATAAAAAACGGCTGGAACAGGCCAGGCTTATGTTTGAGGAGATGTTGACCTATGCCAATCATTTGGGGTTATATGCGGAAGAAACCGGCCCCAGAGGTGAAGCCCTAGGCAATTTCCCCCAGGCATTTACCCATTTATCCCTTATAAGCGCAGCCTACAATCTCGACAAGGCTTTGAGATGATTGTTTTCTTATACCGGGGTTGAATACCTAAAACTATATCGAATAGGGTGCAAATGATCTGTCTGGTTAGGTGTTTATATGGAAAATCATAGCACGGTATAAATTTTTCTGGACATTTACTAAGGATTACCCAAGTTCTGCCATCAATTTAACCCAGATTTGTTATTGGAATTTTGTCATGAAGGGTTAAAGCTCTAAAATCAGGCACTTAGGTCGAGGAGGCATAGCATCGCTATGGTGAAGAGCCAATAACATGTTAAGTGTCTGATTTGAAGTGATTTAACCATGTAATAGAAAGTCTAATGACTATTCTGGGTTTAATAACTGCCGGGATTATTATTTTATGTCGACCTTTTGAATTGGTCGGTTAGCACTGTCCTAAATTATGAATTTCATGATCAGGCAACAACTTTCAATGCTTGGATGTAATCGTTGATTAGCTCCTCCAAAATGTCAAGGGGTACTGCGCCGTTTCTCAAGATAATATTGTGAAAATCTTTCAATTCAAACCGTTCTCCTAATTGATTTTTAGCTTTTTCACGCAGTTCAAGAATTTTGATCATTCCGATTTTATAAGCACAAGCCTGGCCCGGCATAACGATGTACCTTTCCACTTCTGTTACCACTTCAGAACGGTTCATGCCTGTATTAGCTACCATATAATCAATGGCTTCCTCCCTGGTCCATTTTTTGTAATGAATGCCGGTATCCACAACTAATCGAACGGCTTCAGCTGGTTTTCTTTTGATTGACTTTCGAAATCATAACTCATCAAAACCTCATAATTATCTTTCATATCATTAAATTCTTTCCACTGCGTTTCGTCAGAGACATCTGTGAGCTCATCTTTTGTCCAATCATAAAGTAGCGGAACGCCTAAAGCGGTAACTGTTTCGGGATTATTGAGTGCAAATTCAATGAAAACACGATCATAGAAGTGCCTTATGTTGAAAGGTTTTAACCATATGAGGTTAACTACCCAGATTCCTCCTAGGATTATCAGGAAAAGAAAAACACGTAACGACCAATATTTCCAATTTCTTTTTTTTGCCATGGATATAATCTTAATAAGATTCTAAAATAAGTGAAATTTAGTATTTGCTAATAATCGAAGAGATATTATCGATAAAGCTAGCTTTTCTTATTGACGATACCCGCTTTTAAATACATATGAGCGTTACCTTTCACATTAAAAAACCACTGGAATTGGTTTTCCTCAAATAATAAATCATCTGATTCTATTTGATTAAAATGAATATCTAAACCAATTTTTTTACCGGCTCTTCCCTCGTCCAGGGCTTTTAAGATTTTGCTATCCAGGGAATCCAGGATATGGGCCAGGGATATTCGCGCATGCTCATTGACATAATCTGAAAAAGATGCGTTGGTTAACCAGTCCATCACGTTTACCATAGTGTTCTCACTCTCGATGGAATACCCTATGTCTTTTATGTGTAAGACTTTGGCGTCATCCAGTGATGGCCGGCCATGGACCAGAATAGAAGAAGATACCGTGCCGGAAGTGTTGAGCAAAATACCTAACTGATCCTCATAGCGCTGCGATTGAACATCATTAATGTTAAGATACAACTCACCGTAACTGAGCTCTTTTTCAACCAAGAGATTATCGGCCACCTTGTCCAAAAGGTGATAGGGCATGGTAAGCAATACCTTTAAGTTAAGGTTTCCATCCTTAACTACGGTGTTGTGCTTATTGATTGGCAGTGATACTTTATCAGTAACAAGCGGTTCTTCAGGGGATATTTCCACCTGCCCTTTCACCAGCATATTGATTCTTAGTGTGTCTTTGGTGTTCCAATTTACTGATGCATTTATAATCCGGGGCTGGCAATTCAGCCACAGCTTAACCGGTTTTTTGGCTACCCTGTGAGGTCTGCTCATTAAGTCCCAAACCTTTTCCATTTCCTGGCTTAATGGCACTGCTTTTGCAATTCCTTTACAAATAGCCGTTTCCACCACATCGCTATTTTTCTCGAGTTGTTTTTCGATAATGTTTTTAAGGTTTATTTTGACGCCAAGGACCTTTTTTGAAGGCTCCGTTATCCATCTTATCTTTTGTATGGTACAATTCGCATTTAAGGACCAATCCTCATTAATCGATAGCCTGGTATTGACGTCGAGTCGAATTGAGAAGTCCACCGGCTTTTTAGTTTTGAGCTTAAGGCCCAGGATTTTCTTTTTGATTTTAGCTCTGATCCTCATGGGAAGCGAAGCATCCAGGTTGTTACCATAGGAAGCCAGCATTATATTTCCTAATGGCTCAATTTTCAGATTGAGTTGGTCTCCTTTTTCATTAAGTTTAATTACATCATTAACCAGGACTTTCGGCATCACATCATTGACCATTGTTTCCATTTCCGATACCGGGAAATCCAGCGGAAACATTAGCGTTGATAGGTTCTCCCGGGAAAAAGTTGCCTTAAATTTAGGCTCTGAATATTGAGCCTCCACGGTATTCATGGCTTGATTGGACGGCGACTCTTTGGTTTTATTACATGCACATATAATGGCTATCAGCAGGATTGTAGAAATAATTCTCATTCAACAGAAGTTAGGTATTTATTTGAGCGATTAAAAACTAATCCAACAAAAATTCAGAAAATAATAAGTCCTGTAATTGCCTTAATAAACTAAGAAATTCTCAACAAAATCAGGCCTTTTGATGATCGGTTTTTTTAAATTTAATCAACAAAATTTTTTAGTCATGTTACACAAAATATTGTATTTTTTTTTATCTATTTACTTCTTCACTCATTTTTCGCTTGCCCAAAAATATACCAAGGAAAAGCTTGACGTGACCTACACCCAATTACCCTTAAAGCCACTGGATCAAAATTATAAATCGTTTAAGGCTTCAATTGATCCGGGTAATATTGATTTTAAATACATACACCTCAATAAACCCTTAGCGTATATTGAAACAGGGTTAGGTAGCAATTATGGTTCTGTTGAAAAATGTGAAAAAGATTTTCTTTATCTACCAGGATATGATGTCAATGAAGCCGATCCTGATTTACTGGTGACCATGAAATTCAACGCCATCAATGTATTGAATAAAGAATCATTCACGGAGGTGCGAAGGTTTTTTGAAAATAAAGAACCTGTTGATCGCACTTGCTACAATTATAAAGTGACCTACACGTACGGTGCTGCTTTCACCTTTTCGAATAAAGACGGAAATACGATTTATGAGAAAATATATTTTGATCCAAATGAAGAGCAGACAATTATTGTTGGAAATCCAAATAATGGTGTTGGTGATCATAGTTTTAGTCCGGCAGCGCTGGAAAATGAATTTCAAACACAATTCTTAAACGGATATCAAAATGACATTACCAGGGATTGTTTGATGAAGTCCAGAAATGTTTTATTTTCAGACTATGCGTACCCAAGGTATACCCGGCGGTTTATAATTGCCAGCGGTAAAGATAGAAAGCAGGATTATAGCGACCTGGACCAGGCTGTGGTTTTGATGCAGGAAGCTTTTACTATGATCTCTGATGGGGAAGAAGCTGATAGTAAACTGACTGCAGCCATCGAAATTTGGGATAGTGCGCTATCTGAGGCGCAGCCCAATGAAAAAAGAGCAAGAATTAATGAAAAGATCGCGCCTATGTTGAAGATAAATAAAGCCATTGCTTTGCTATGGAAGAATGATTTTGAGGGGGCTGATCAACTTTTAAAAGAAACCCTTGATACTAAGGAAGGCGAAAAATTCGCTTCGGACGTTATAAGTTTTAGTAATTATTATAAACAGAGATATTTAGCCAGTCAATAACGATAATTTAATCGTTTTGGTAGATCATTATTGAACACTAAAGCTAATTTCGCAGCTTATGTTCAATAAATTAATCACCGACACCAACAGCAGTTGGCCTTTTAATCCGGGCAGATGGCCTTTCTTTTATGGTTGGATGATCCTGGGCTGTGGAACGCTAGGCGTGTTGATGAGTATTCCGGGACAGACCATGGGTGTTTCCGCTTTCACGGAATATTTATTGGAGGCATTGAATATCAGTAGAGATAGTTTGAGCCTGGCGTATATGTTTGGCACCATATCCAGTTCATTACTTTTACCACTTGTAGGGCGCATATACGATAAAATAGGTGTTCGGCCATTAGCTTTCTTGTCGACGTTATTGTTGGGCGTGGTATTGGTCTATTTAAGTCAGGTAGACCGTATATCGAATGCTATCCGGTTAATAATTGATTCCTGGTGGGTAACTATGGTCATGATTTTTTTTGGGTTTTTTCTGCTTCGCTTTTTTGGTCAGGGCGTCCTTACAATGGTATCCCGCAATATGATGATGATGTGGTTTGAGAAAAGGAGAGGCTTTGCGACCGGTTTTAGCAATGTTTTTATTTCGTTGGGATTTGCATTTGCGCCATATTTAATATCCCGGATCATAGATAATCATGGTTGGCGAGGTGCATGGATTGTTTTGGCAATTGTTGTGGGCCTGGCTTTTCCAATCATTGTTTTGATATTTTTTAGAAATAATCCAAGGGATAGTGGACTAGAACCAGATGGTGGCGTGACTTCAAAAAAAGATAAAAAAAACTATTTTCCTGTTGCCAAGCATTTTACCATTAATGAAGCCATTAAGAATTATTCTTTTTGGGTTTTTGCATTATTTCTTGCCATGCAAGGCCTTTATGTTACAGGTATCACTTTTCATGTAGTCTCTATTTTTGAGGAGGTGAATTTATCGAAGGATTTGGCGCTAAGCATATTCCAACCTATGGCTGTGGTGGCAGTGGTTGTAACCCTGGGGTTTAGTGCATTGAGTGATCATATTAAGTTGAAGTATCTGCTTTACATCAAAGGGATTGGTGCTTGTCTGTCCGCCGTGAGCCTTATATTTCTCCAATCAGGCATGTGGGCGTATCACCTCCTTTACATTGGGACAGGGATACTGGCAGGTATGTTTAGTGTTTTAAATTCCGTGACCTGGCCCCGGTATTTTGGTACCAATCATTTAGGATCGATTACAGGGCAATCGGTGATGATGATCGTTCTGGGCAGTGCGCTAGGGCCTATTATGTTTAGTTTTTCACTTAGTCAGTTTGGGTCTTATGAATCGGCATCCTGGCTGAATTTTCTTTTATTCTTCCTATTGTTGATTGGTTCTTTTTGGGCCAATAACCCACAAGAGAAATATAGATAAACGATAAAGTATTAAACTTTCCATTGGATTAGTCAACTATATGACAATTCAAACTATGGAATGAACTGCGGTATTATAAAAGGTTGTTTCCGATTTAAACTATACAAAAATGGGAAAAATTTTCTTTATAGTGATTGTATTGATTCCTTTACTTTCAGGTTGTTCCAACCCTGAGGAAGAAATCATTGATGGTACATTACCACAGAGGAATCAAATGACGCCATCCGCCAGAGGTGGAGCACCTTCTGTGTGGATTAAAGAGCAAGAGTCTATGCTGTTTTTCGGTGGAATGAACCCCATAACCGGTGATACCTGGAAATATGCTACGGCAGAAAATGAATGGGATGATGTAACAATGGAAAGCTCTAATAGGCCATCAAACAGATGCCACCACACCCTGGTTACAAATCAATCAAACAGCATCATTTTTTTGTTTGGAGGTTTTACATTTTCGCAGCGTTTCAACGACAGTTGGATTTTTGATAAAGAAGCGGATATCTGGACGGAACTGTCAACATCAGGAGAATTGCCCGAACCGAGATGTTTGCATACATCAACTTTTGTAGAGCAGGAAAACCAGGTTTTTGTTTACGGCGGAATTGCAGGTGGCGGCGTTGCTTCCGGTGATTTTTTTGAGGATACTTATCTATTTGATATCGAAACTTCTAATTGGGATAAGATTGAAACAATTGACCAGCCAGGTAAGCTTTCAGGCGCTATAAGCTTTTATTCAGAAACACATCATGCAGTTTATTTATGGGGCGGGAAGAATGTAGATATTTATCCTAATGACTTGTGGAAGTTTGATCTAAATAAAATGGATTGGAATTTAGTGGAAATGACTGGTGAGAAACCCCTTGGCAGAGAGGATCCCATCTATTTCTGGGATGCCAATGTGAATCAATTATATATTGCTTTAGGGAGCAATAGCACCGTTTCCGGAGGCCTGGTTAATGATGCCTACCTTTTAGATTTGGAGCAGATGTCATGGGATAAGCAGGCAGGCGACTTACCGCCAGAAAGATGGAGAGCATCGGTAGCATATGATCCGGATGCTGCCATGGGTTATATGTTTGGAGGTTGGATTGATTTTGGCAATCTGATGTTGGATGATACCTGGGCTTTTGATTTTAATAAATTTGAATGGGATATAATTGACTAGCGTTTAAATTTTCGATAAATCGTACTCATTTAACAGTGTTTCCCAATCGGTAGATTCTGTGATTTCCACCAGACGGTTGGAAATTTCTTCCTGGATGTTTTCTGACAGATTTTCACTCATCCCAAATGAGTAAAGTTGTAAATTGAAACGGATAGGTAACTTCTCTAAACCCTTAAAATTTTCTTCTTGATTGATCAAATATTCCATGATGGGTTCATCATACATAAAAGCCTCTATTTGTTTGTTCTTTAATGCATTTACTGCTTCTGTCACCGAGGAGTAGGATTTTATTTCTTTGAAAAACTTCTTTTCCAGCCAGTTCAACGTGGCAGAGGAGGAGATAGTACCTATTTCTTTTTCTTTGAAATCCATAACATTGTTTTGATTCCAGCTTAATTGGTTTACCGTAAGCGAGGATGCGATGCCTGCCGTAAAACCCGAAATGATGATTATAGCAGCAAACATCCAGATTAATGCAATAATTCTACCGGCACTGCTGCGCGGTGATTTGTCTCCGTATCCCACGGTTGTCATGGTAACCGCCGACCACCAAATGCCACTCCATATCCCTTTTAAGCTGGGATCAAACTCATCTTTATTATGCTTTCGTTCAAAAACCCAAACCAACAGTCCAAAAATCAGGATTACCAAAAATAGTGCAAATACCGCTCTGAAGAAGTTCAGGGAAAAGAATGAACCTATAAACTGCAATCCCTTGGTGATGGCGGAGGTTTCCCGGATTAATGTGGTGGAATTAGAAACAAAGTAAGGGTGCGTAAAATCCATGGTCCTGCTTCTTTGGCTCGTAATTGTAAGTGGGTTCAGGCCTAAATCGATATCTTTATTATTTATTGCCTCTATCATATCATCCAGCGGCATCTCAATAAGCTGGTAAGGCATGTTTAAGTCTTTCATGATTTCTTCCCATAACCAGTGGCTGATGCCATTTAATTTCCCATTATCTTTTTCAATCACAAAGGGAGGCGAATTATAATAACCTATTTTTAGGGTATCCTGTGATTGTGAGTTAACACAGAAATGGCTCATACATAAAAAGATAATCGCTAAATTTCTCATGAAAATGGATTTGAGGAACAAATTAATATTTAAATGAATGAAATAAAATATCATACCAATCCACGAAAAACATTTAATGATTTTGCTTTTTAAATGTTGATGGATTAATCTTTCTTTATAAAACAAATATGATTCTCATGAATAATAAAGCATTACCCAAGGTGGCATATTTCTGTATGGAATATGCTTTAGAAAGCTCATTTAAATTATACGCTGGCGGTCTTGGCATTCTAGCAGGAGATTATCTGAAAGGAGCGAAAGATCACGGATTTCCCATTGTGGGTATCGGATTACTGTGGAAACAGGGATACACCGACCAGATGCTTGATGAAGAAGGAAACCCTTATGATGCTTATCATAATTATAAATATGATTTCCTGGAAGATACAGCGGTTACAGTTGAAGTTACTATTCGAAAGCGTAAGGTAAAGTGCAAAGTATGGAAGGTTGATTGCTTTGGAAATGTCCCGCTTTATTTACTGGATACAGATGTAAAAGGTAATGATGATGCCTGGATAACGGGCCAGTTATATGGGTGGTTCGCTGAAGAACGTGTGGCACAGGAAATGATCCTTGGCATTGGAGGGGTAAGAGCACTACGCGCATTGGGTATAGATGTAGATGTCTATCATTTTAATGAGGGTCATGCTTTATTTGCCGGTTTTGAGTTGATCAAAGAAAAAATAGATGATGGATTAGATTACCGAAAGGCTTTAGATAAAACAAAAAATGAGATTGCATTCACCACTCATACACCCGTGGTTCAGGGTAATGAATCACATACTATCGACCGGCTAATGTATATGGGGGCAGACAATGGAATATTTTCCCGGACGAAACTAAGGGAATTAGGGGGTAGCCCATTCAACATGACGGTGGCAGCACTGAGATTATCAAAGAAAGCAAATGCTGTTGCACAACTCCATAATGAAACGGCAAATAAAATGTGGGAGAAAGTAAAGGATCGTGCAGAAATAATTGGAATAACCAATGCTATACACATTCCTACCTGGGTAGATGAGAGAATGATCCATGCAGCTGAAGAAGGAGGCGATCTATGGTCCATTCATTTAAAAAACAAAGAGAAGCTCATAAATTATGTCTATGACCATAATGGTGTAAATCTCAATCCTGAGGTCTTGACCCTTGGATTTGCAAGAAGAGCAGTACCTTATAAAAGAAGTGATCTGATATTTTCCAGGCCAAGGACCATTGAACCACTGCTTAAAAATAAAAAGCTGCAAATAATATTCTCCGGAAGAGCCCATCCATTAGATGATACCGGCAAAGCAATCATTAAGAGGATCGTTGACATTTCTGAAAAATATCCGGAGTCTGTGGTTTTCTTGCAGAACTATGACATGGAGGTGGGTGCTTTGTTGACCTCAGGTGCCGACGTTTGGTTGAACAATCCAAGAAGACCTAAAGAGGCAAGTGGCACATCCGGTATGAAAGCCTCTATGAACGGGGTATTAAACGTCAGTATTTTGGATGGCTGGTGGCCGGAAGCCTGTGAGCATGGTGTAAATGGTTGGCAGTTTGGCGATGGCTTTGAAAGTAAAGGTGTTAAAAAACAGGACAAACATGATATCAAAGCTTTGTATGAAGCTTTGCTTAACGAGGTTATTCCTACCTATTATGGTAATCGTGAGCAGTGGGTAGAAATGATGAAACAAAGCATCCTTAGCACGAAGGAAAGGTTTGCTGTTCGAAGGATGTTGGATGAATATTATAAATTATTGTATTAAGATTGACTATTAGGTTTTATTTTTTCAATTTCAAAGCTTGTTTAAGCTCAAATTTTTAGCGTAGATGGGGAGGATTTATAATCAGTTAATAGAAGATGAATTAGAAGTAGGCAGGGTCATTGGTGAGGTACGGGGAGAAGAAACGGGGCCCACCCTGGTTTTTATTGGTGGCATGCACGGGAATGAAGCTTCTGGAGTTTTTGCATTAAACACCGTCATTGAGCACCTGAAGAAAAAGAAATTGCCAATGAAAGGAAGCATTCATGCATTGAGTGGTAACCTGACAGCACTGGAACAAAGCAAGCGCTTTCACCACCAGGATCTTAATCGATTGTGGACAAAGGACAAAATAAGATTAATTGAGAATGGCACCGATAACCTTCATCAAGATCAGCTGGAGCAAAAAGAACTGCTGGATAAGTTAAAAGAAATCATCGCTAACGAGCACCCACCTTTTTATTTTCTGGACCTCCATACAACTTCAAGTTTAACTGTACCTTTCATGCTGATCAATGATACCATATTTAATAGACGGTTTGCGGATAAGTTTCCAATTCCTGTTATTCATGGTATTGAAGAGTTCCTTCATGGGGCGATATTAAGTTATATTAATGAATTAGGATACAATGCAGCAGGTTTTGAAGCAGGCGCCCACGATGATCCGGAAGCCATCGAAAATCACATTTCCTTTATTTACATGGTAATGGTTAATACAGGATGTGTGAAGGAGGGGCAAGTAGAAGATTACGAATATTGGTATAAGCGATTAGAAAGCATTCCGGCAGATACATTGCACATCTACGAAATCAGACACAGACATCAAATAAAACCGAAGGAAGATTTTAAGATGAAAGCGTTCTACTTCAACTTTCAACGAGTTTTTAAGGGTGAAAAGCTGGCTTTGAGTAATGGCATTGAAGTAAGATCTCCAATAAATGGCCGGATCTTCATGCCTAAGTATCAATCACAGGGTGATGATGGCTTTTTTATTGTGGTTAGGGCCTCAAAATTTTTTATGTATTTTTCAAAATTAGTGCGGCGGTTGCGTCTGGATAAGTTATTGCCCATACTGCCGGGAATAAGACGGGATAAGCACCATAAAGGCACACTTTATGTGAACCTTAACATAGCACGTTTCTTTGCTAAGGAAATCTTTCACTTACTTGGTTATCGAAGTCGACAGGTTGACAAGGCCCATCTCATCATTAAAAATCAGGAAATATGTGCCCGTAAAGAAGACTACCTTACAGCACCCTGGAATAGATAAAAAAATTAATGTTTCCTGACCATCTTAAGGATTTTTATATTCAAAATAATGAATCTGAAAAATTGCCATATCATATTGGTCCTGAAAAACTTTGTTGATTTCGTTGGTACCGGGGCAAAGAAATTTTGTTTATGTGGTTCTCTTTTCATGTCTTTTAATTTGTTATTCTGGAATTAATTGCCATCCTGGTTTTGCTTTTGCTTTATATAAGAATCCAAAGTGTAGTAAGTGTTTGATCCAATGTCCGGCAAGTCCTATTTCACCCGTTGTGTAATTAATGTCACGCCCTCCATTCGGATAATTATCATAATCCGGTATGATCGGATACATCGTCATGGTAGCAGCTGTACCTGAAAATACATTGGCACCGGCTGACGCAATACAGGCGGCACCCATTTTAGCCATAGAAGCTTTTCTGGTTGGTTTATCAGCTTTATTATTCATCATATCAGCAATGTTGTAGGCTACCTTACGTGCCATCAACCCGGATGGCATTCCGGTACGAGGTACCGCAGGAAAGATTGGATTACCATTTTTCCCAAACATAGGTTTTGATATGGCATGCGGAGGGGCAAAGGCAATACCTATGGAATAGATATTATCATAGGATGGGTTTTGATACATGGATGGCCAATCTTCCGGTTTCCATTCGTCGTAATCTTTCCTGGTGTAGTCAGCGTCAACTTTCATGAATTTGTTTGGGGCAAACAGGTTATCGGTAATGTCTAGATCCTGCTTATCGAAAGCCTGAATACCAACACCGGAAAATGGTGGAAGAAGCATCGCAAAATCAAAGTCCTGAGTTCCTTCATTACCCGCTATCGTTTCATAGGCTATGGTTTTTTCACCGACTTCCTGAACATGGGAACGCGTGATCCAATTGATACCGCGTTCAGTAAACAAAGATTCAGTAAATACCTTGCTGTGCGTTTCATAACCGCCTCTGCGAATGTGCATTCCACCCATACCAAAGTCTCCCAATTCCTGCTCATTTGAAACATAGTATATCTCTGCTTTATCACGAACTTTTTGTCGCCTTATTTCAAATTCTACATTAAAAAGATACTCGAACGCTGCTCCCTGGCATGTACAGGTTCCATGACCGGTGCCAATGATAAATTTCTGCTTTTCACCTTTTTTCATCCTTTTAATGGATTCCCCCAACTTTTTATATGCATGATCCGCATGACCATAGGTGCAAACGGACAGTGAGTTTTTATCAGGTCCCAGACCCGGTGTTGCTTCAAACTTTAGTTTTGGTCCGGTAGCATTAATCAGGTAGTCGTAAGATACCGCTTCTATCTCACCTTTTTTGCCGGGATCAGTTCGCTCAACTTTTACAAAAGGCTTATCAGCGGAGGAGTTGCCCTCTGGATGTATACTTATTGCTTTAGCCTGAATAAATCTAATTTGTTTGCTTTTGTAAACAGGGGCCAGTTCAAAAGTCACATCTTTTGGTTTCATCAGACCAACACCAACCCAAATGTTTGAAGGTATCCAATTCCACTTGCTGTTGGGTGATATAACAATTACCTCATGATTTTTTTTAGACAATAGTCTCCTGGCATGTAATGCAGCCGTATGCCCTGATATGCCTGCTCCTAATATGACTAACTTTCCCATTTTATAAATTATTACACATGAAAATATTGATATTTGTTCATCTAATAAACCTACATGTACTAAAAACCACCAAGAATGACAGTGGATATATTCAATTATGATAAATGTCATAGTTGAAGGTTCTACCAGCTCCATTTACTATATTTTTGATATTATTTCACTTAACCTTGTATTCATTTTTTAAAAGCTTATTTATATGAGGAATCAATTATTGAGGCTGGGCGCGGATGAATTATCCTATGAAATAAGAGGAATTGTTAAAAAAGCAGAACAGATACAAAAATTAGGTTACAGGATTCATTGGGAAAACATAGGGGACCCAATCCATAAGAACAGAAAGCTGCCGGATTGGATGAAAAAAATAGTTATCAATACTTTGCAGGATGATCGTTCATTTGGATATAGTCATTCCAAAGGGTTATACGAAACCCGAAGTTTTCTAGCAGCAAAAACAAACGCGCTGGGAGGCACTCAGATTACCGAAGAAGACATCACCTTTTTTAATGGTTTGGGGGATGCTATAGCCAAAATTTATCAATATTTAGTGCCAACAGCCCGGGTGATAGGTCCTTCACCAGCTTATTCTACCCATTCATCGGCTGAAGCCGCGCATGCTAATGCACATCCCATTACTTATAAGTTAGATCCTGATAATAATTGGTACCCTGACCTGGATGATATTAGGCTTAAGGTAAAGTACAACGAATCTATAGTGGGTATTTTGATCATTAACCCTGATAACCCAACCGGAATGGTATATCCAAAAGAGATATTGGAGGCGATAGTGGGTATCGCCAGGGATTATGACCTCTTTTTGGTATTCGATGAGATTTACCAAAACCTGATTTATAATGGTGCATCTACGGTTCGGATGGCTGAAATCATTGATGATGTGCCGGGACTATCTTTAAAGGGAATATCAAAGGAATTTCCCTGGCCCGGAGCCAGGTGTGGATGGGTTGAATATTACAATAGAAGAAAAGACCGTGAATTTGAGCGCTTATGTTTGACATTAGATAATGCGAAAATGATAGAGGTTAGCTCAACGACCTTACCTCAGAAAGTGATCCCTAAAATCATGAGTCAACCTAAATATCAGGAATTTCTAAATGAAACCAATCAACACATTGGTCAGAGGAGTAAAGAGTTAATCAAAGTTTTTCAGGATTTGAAGGGTATAAAGTTCAATTTAACCAATGGTGCTTTCTACAACACCATCATTTTTGAGCAAGATGCTTTAAGGCCTGAACAACGAATGAATATCGAGGATCAAAGGATTAGTGACTTGCTACAATCATGGGTTGAGCCTGATATGCCTATGGATAAGCGATTTGTTTATTACCTGCTGGCGGCATATAGAATTTGCGTTGTACCTATTTCTAGTTTTTGCTCTGACTTATTAGGCTTTAGGATGACATTGCTTGAAGAAGATGATCAGGAAAGAAGGATAACTTACAATGGCATTAGAGATGGCATCAAAGAATACTTAAGCGCTTAGATCCTTCTGATTTTTACGCTAAAAGCCTTCTGAGGATTATTTCTGGTGAGCAGATTAATTTCTTTATTACTGTATCCCTCCATTTCGAGCCTCGGAATAAAATCCGTCATTAAGGCTTCAAATGGTCTGACAGGGCCGCCTGTAGGGAATCCATTACCATCATGCGATAAAAGGACTTGATTCATGTAACCTGCATCAGCAAGTCCATTCAGTAATCTTAAGGTATGATTTATTGTTTTTGAATCATTTTTCACCCCATCAAGAGAAATCCATGCACCTTCTTTAGCTGCATAAAGCAGTGGTTCAACGTATTCATTATTTTGAGCATGGACCCAAATCCAGCCGCTGGGATGCATACCAGTGTTTTTTATGGCTTCTAATTGTTGAAAAGCTGCATTTTTATTGTCTCCTGTATGCACCTGCACCGTCAAACCAGTCTTTAAGTGCGCATGAGCACCTGCTATGACTAACTTTTTATCAATTTCTGATAGAGGTCCGCCATCAACAGCCAACTTTATAAAGCCAGGTTTTATTCCTGTATTATTGATACCATGCGTCCATTCCTGAGCCCATATTCTGGCAATTGCCTCAGAAGTCATATTATAAGCCTTCTTTGGAATATACCGGTCATTAGCGGCCCCATACCAGCCAGTATTGGTTATGATTTTTACCTTTGCTTTTTCAGATATCTGCTTAAGCAGGTTAACGTTTCTACCAAAATATGCTGTGGTACATTCAATAATGGTATTGCATCCCATCGATCTAACTTTTTCAAGATATGGAACTACCTGCTGAAATAGCTTTTGTTTGTCATATTTTCCGGTCTATTCAGCTTGCTCTCCAAAGTTTGACATAATATGTTCATGGGGCAGTACAAGTCCTAACTTGTTGGATTGTATTTTCCCTGAGACAGTCATGACATAATCATCTGATCTTGGCCTGAGGGTTAAATTTGTAATTAAAGGAAAGGAAAGGCCTCCCAGGATGTAGCTTACGAAGTATCTTCTTTGCATAATGTAAGGTCAATGAATTGTAATTAAATCTAAATATTTAATTATTCGAATTTTCTTTGTGACTGCAAATATTTTATTTTGATTTTTAATCTGGATATAAATTTTTATTTTAGTGAAAGAAATACTTAAACCATCACTTTAAATACTTTAGGCATAAATATCCTTTCTGATCACAAGAAGCTGGGATCATTTAGGGTTTTTGAGAAACTAATCGAATTAACCATCTGGATTTTTATAAATCATTGAAATTAAAGGTGTTTAATAAAGGTTTTTTCTTATCGATAATGTCACATTATTATAATTTTTATATTTTGAAATTTAAAAATATAAAGATTAATAGATTTTTTTTGAATTAGAAGTTGCACCAACTGCTTCCGTTATGATGAACTTAAGCTATATATTTAATCTATTTAAATGGCCATTGAGGTGGTTGGTAGTAGGGATTTTTATATTGATTTCTTTTATGACTCAGGCTCAGGATGGTTCAGTAGGTATAAATACAAGTGGTGAACCCAATCCAAATGCTGTACTGGAGCTTGTTTCACCAAATAACAACCAGGGGCTGTTAGTTCCAAAAATATCTACCCAGGATAGATTGGATATGATTGATAACCTATCAGTGGAAGAAAATGGACTTATTGTTTACGATACAGATCAGAACATATTTTATTATTGGAATACAGACTCATGGATTGAGGGTTTGGGGGTATTTACAAATAATGTAGCTGGTGGTGATTTAGAAGGCACATATCCAAATCCAACCATTAGAGCAGGGGTCATTGATAACTTAAAACTGGCAACCAATGCAGTATCAACTGAAAATATTGAAGGTCAGGCAGTAACCAATCTGAAGATAGCAGATCAAGCCGTAACTAACCTTAAAATTGCAGATGGTGCTGTGGATAGCACGAAAATAGCTGATAATGCAGTCTCTACAAGTAATATTGCGGATGGAGCAATAACAGGAGCTAAGCTAGAAACTATTTTTTCAACCCCCGGACCTTTCGGGAGTGCGGATCAGATCATAACAGTGGAAGTTGATCAATTTGGAAGAATATTAAGCATTCTAACTACTGATATTCAAATAGGCTCTGATAATATCATTGACGGGTCAATTCAGGCCGAAGATATCGCTCCTGGTGTTTTGCAGGAGGGTATTGATTTAGAAGAAATCGCTGGTCAGGGGATCGCAAATAACCAGGAAAGTGGTCAACTTGATGTTGATATCGATGGATTGACTAATCAGTTAACCACTGTAAATGATACCGATCAGTTAATAATCTCCAATCAAGATGGTCAGGTAAGTAGGATAAGCAGACAGGACTTAATTGAAAGCGCTCCAATAGGTAATATAAATATTGATGGTGGGCGTATTGATAGTAGCACAGTAATTGAAAAATCACCTCAGGTAAATTTTAATAATGGTGATGTGCAGGGTTCTTTAACTCTTGATCAGTTAAATGATGGTCAGGGTAGTTTGACCATCCAACCAAATACCGTTGATTCTTTAAAAATTGCTGATAATGCGGTTGGAAGTGATCAAATAATTGATGGGTCCATATCTAATGCAGACCTGGACAAATCAAGTATTCCTTTAAGCGGGTTTGATGAGGCTGATGAAAATATTGATTTAGGAAGTAACCGTATTGAAAATTTAGCGGATCCGCTCAATAATACAGATGCTGTTACCAAACAATATGCGGATAACCTTGTGACTGATGATGCAGATGCAGATTCAACCAATGAACTTCAAACCCTAAGGGATGTCCTAAGTCGGGGAAACGATGCCGATAATCGAATAGTAAATCTTTCCGATCCGATAGATGACCAGGATGCGGCAACCAAGATTTATGTTGACTCAAATGATGAAGTAGATGATGCTGATGCTGATCCAACGAATGAGATACAAAACCTTTCAGAGGTATTAAGCAATGGCTCAGATGCCAACAACAATCGCATTACCAATCTTTCAGACCCTATCAATAACCAGGATGCTGCCACCAGGAATTATGTTGATAGTAATGATGATGTTGAAGATGCGGATGCTGATCCGGAAAATGAACTTCAAACCATCTCCCAAAATGGTAACACCATCACACTTTCAAATGATGGAGGTTCAGTAACCATAACTGATGGTGACGCTGACAATACCAATGAAATTCAAACCATCACCAAAGAAGGAAATGTTGTTACTTTGTCTGATGGTGGGGGATCATTTATCGATGAAGTCGAAGATGCTGATGCGGATTCGATTAATGAATTACAGACTATTACCAAAGATGAAAATAACCTTGTGACTCTATCAAATGATGGTGGGTCATTTACGGATGATGTTGAAGATGCTGATGCAGACCCTCAAAATGAATTTCAGACAATAACCAAATCCGGAAGCACCGTAACCTTATCCAATAGTGGGGGGTCATTTACTGATGCAGTCGATGATGCAGACTCCAACCCATCGAATGAGATCCAGACACTTTCAGATGTTCTTAATGAGGGCAACGATGCCGGTGGTTCTAACATCAATAACGTTGGAACCATAAATGCAAGTGATATTAATCTTGATAATGGAGCCATACAAACCAATGAGATACAGGATGGACAAGTACAAACAGATGATATAGAAGATTCAAATATTACCACGGAAAAGATTGCAGACGATGCTGTTACGTTAGACAAGATAGCTAATAGTGTAGACCCAGATCAAATAATCAGAACAGATGCATCTGGAAATGTGATTTTTCAGGATCTGAGTGCTTTACCAAGTGGTACTGCAATTGATTTAAATGCTTCGGGAAGTGTGGTCGAAGATTCTGAGGTTGATGATAACATTACCATTGATGGAGGTACTGTAGATAATAGTCCGATCGGAAGCACCACTCCTGCCAGTGGTTCATTTACAGTTTTAAGTGCTGACACTTTGTCTGCTGATAGTGTAAATGTTCGTGTAATTGTAGTTGATGAAGTATTAGAAACCCGGGACAGCCTGCAGGTTGATAGGAATGCCAATATTGGCCAGGTGTTGACGGTGGGCGACAGCTTAAATGTTGTCAATAACACCCGGATCGGTGGTGACCTGGTTGTTGAAGGCAATTTTGATTTAGGTTCCAATGACCTTCAGGCGGATAGCGTGGGGGCAGAGAAAGTAACAGCCAATCAGTTGCTTCAAACCAATGACAGCTTAAGCGTAGCAAACAGCGCGGGCATAGGGCAGGATTTAACGGTAGGCGATGACGTTTTTGCGGATAGCCTGGGAATAAGAACAATAACCACCATTGGTGCATTAGAAACCCGGGACAGCCTGCAGGTTGATAGGAATGCCAATATTGGCCAGGTGTTGACGGTGGGCGACAGCTTAAATGTTGGAAGTAATGCCATTATAATTGGGTCAGTAAATGTTGGAGATAGTATTATTATATCGAATAATGCTGATGTAGGTCAGATTCTTCGTGTCGGTGATAGTTTAAATGTTGCGAATAATGCCTCAGTTGAAGGATCTCAGTTTATTGGCGACAGCTTAGTGGTCACGGGTAATTTAAATGTAGGAGGTAATTTAGATGTTGATGGGAATATAAATTTATTAGGTGATCTGGATCTTGATGATATAACAGCAGATAGTATAGTATTTAACTATGGAAGGGTTGCTGATAGCTTAATCGTAGAAGATAGCTTAATAGTTAGAAAGAACATTATTGTTAGTGATTCTATAGTTATTGGAGATACAGTTATTTTAGGTGATAATGCAATTCAAAGAAATGAAATTGAAGACGGATCTATTAATAGTGATAAAGTTGAAATAGTTTCATTAAATGCAAATAGGTTAACAAGTGGGCTTATCGCTCAATCCCCATTTAGTCAAAATCCGGGAATAATGGTTGCTCAAAATACAATTACAGATCCCTCCTCAGGATTTTTAATTTATGAACCAGAGTTCTTAGAAACTCAAAATGATAAACTAATAGCCACAGATGTAAATGGAAACATAATATTTAGAGATGTAGCTACCATAGGACTACCAGGATTGAATAGAGGTGAGATATTTAGAGGATCTACTGCGGGAGAGCCAGTTGCATTTGCTATTCCAGCAAAAGAAATTATTGTTGGGAATAATTTTGGAACTGAAATCATATCAATTCCATTTGAAGGTGCAATAACATTAACAGATGATGCAAATTTTAAACTAGATTCTATAATAGTAGGTGATGGATTAAATTATTTTGATGATGATTCAACCGGTATTATTAATCTAGGGGGATCTCTAACCGGAAATAGATCAATAATTCTTGATGGAAATATATTAACAATTGATGCCACAGGAGGTGGCAGCCTAATCATAGATGGCGATATTAATTCTGATAGTATAGAAGTGGATATTGCTCTTATAAATAATCTTCTTCAAAGCGATAGTTTGAGAGTTGATAATAACACTTCGATTAATGGCTTCGTCCAAATAGGTGATAGCTTATCGGTAGGTAGCGATTTACGGGTAATAGGTGATGTGAGGGCCGACAGCCTGGGCAGCCGAGTAGCAGGAGTTAGTGATCTATTACAGAGTGACGACAGCTTACAGG
>CAYSCZ010000018.1:0-51508 GCA_964429655.1 uncultured Roseivirgaceae bacterium | reverse complement strand
GATTTTTTGGGCTTTAACCCTTCATGACAAAATTCCAATGACAAATCTGGGATTATTAAGAACGGATTGGATTATGATGAAAATTACAGGAGTAGAAAACCTCAACCTCAACCTATGAGCAAGCCATGAACCAGGTTATACTGAAAAATTTTGAGTCCTCAAAAGCTCAAAAATTTTCCGGAAATAACTTGGTTTTTATCACAGTTCTTTGTTGTGCCTTCGTTGTTTTTCATTTCACCATTTTGTGAAACAGCTCAATTTTACTTTGAGTGCCCTGAACATAGATAATATCTCCTTGTTTTAGTACTTCTTCGGGTTGAATAGTATCTAACATTTCGTCTTTCCGTTTAATTCCCAAGATATTTATTCCTTGTTCTGCTCTCAGATTCAATTCACTCAGGGACGTCCCTAAAAATTCGTTGCTGTCAGAGTTTAGCCTTAAGCATGTTATATTGAAGTCGGCAATATTCTTTGGCCGATAAGTTTTAGAGAGCTTGTGTTCTCCTTTAAATAACTGGTAATTGTCGGCACGTACTTTATCTATAAGATGGTCAATATCGTCTTCAGGCACAAGGAAATTTTGAAGCACATGCGTGAAAATTTGTACTGAAGTTTCAAATTCTTCTGGTATCACTTCGTCAGCCCCCAAGGCAATGAGTTCCGAAATTTCTTTGACATATCTTGTTCGTACAACCAAGTAAAGTGATTGAGAGTGTGATCTGATATTTTTAATAATAGTCTTTGTTGCTTTATTATTTGAAATGGCAATAACCGCAGACCTGGCATCAGAAAGATGAACAGCGTCAAGAATATGGTCTTGAGTAGCATCACCGAAAATTACGGGAAGTCCTTTAGCTTTTTGCTGATGTACCGTTTCAGCATTCATCTCAATTACTACATAAGGAATGTTGCTCGCTGCCGCTGCCTTTGCTAAGTTGCTTCCATTAATTCCATAACCAATAATTACTAAGTGATTCTCCAAATTATTTTCTCTTATTTCCGAAATACTTTTATGAGAAATTAATGTAGGGTCAAGCCCAATTTTTTTAGAAACTCCGATAAATCTGTCAGCAATCCGTTCAGAAAAAATGATTACAAATGGAGTTAAAATCATAGAAACGATAGATACGGACAGAAAATATTGATTGGTTTGGGGTGTTAATAAATTGTATTCTATGCCAACCTTAGATAATATGAAGGCAAATTCTCCGACTTGAAAAAGGGAAAGACCCGTTAGTATAACTGTTCTTGTAGGATATTTTAATGCCGACACTGCAAGACCTGCTATTATTGATTTAATTGTAAAGACTGAAAGTACCAAGAGCATTATTGTCGGAATGTTGCTGAGAAAAAAGCTTAGGTCAAGCAACATACCTACTGAAACGAAAAAGAAACTGGTAAAAAGCTCTCTAAACGGTAAAATAATACTTGTCGCTTGGTGGCTATATTCTGATTCTGAGATGATTAAACCTGCGATAAAAGCCCCTAATGCCAAGGATAAGCCCACTTCTGATGTAAGAACCGCAACGGCAAAACACAGTGTAAAAGTTACCAAAAGGAATAATTCCTTACTGTTGGTCTTTGCTACCGCATGCATCAATTTTGGCACAATGTAACGTGCGCTAATAACTGTAATTATCAATACTGCGACCGATTTTAATACAAGTGAAAGAATGCTTATTCCAATATTTTCTGATTCACCTGTCATAAGCGGTGTTATGAGCATCATAGGAACTACAATAATGTCTTGAAAGATAAGGATTGCAAGCGCATTTCGTCCATGTGGTGCTGAAATCTCCTTTCTGTCCTGCAGCGTTTTTAGGACAATGGCCGTACTTGACAATGAAAAAAGAAAGCCAACAAAAACAGATTCATTCCAGGAATAGCCGAGAAAAAAATAGATTAATCCTGTTACAATTGCCGTGATACCAACTTGCAGAAAGCCACCAATAAAAGCAGTTTTCTTGATTGAAATTAATTGTTTTAAGGACAACTCCATACCAATCACAAAAAGCAAAAGAATTACCCCGATTTCAGATAATACTTCAACTTGTTCAACGGCGTTGATTAGGCTCAGTCCATACGGGCCAATTACTATTCCCGTAAGCAGAAAACCTATAATCGAAGGCAGCTTAAGTTTTTGAAGTACAAAAACAATTATGGCTGAGAACCCGAGCAGTATAAGAATGTCTTGAAGTATTGGTAAATGCATAAGCTTGTCTTGTCTTTAGGTCGTTAAATTTCTTTTTTCATTATACTTACTTTACCCATAAAATCGAAACTGTAATTGCTAGTCCGATTACGATTAAATGGTGAATCAATAAGATTCTTTTAATGTCACTATCTGTTAAGTCGAATATCATGGTTAAAATATTTTGTTTCCTTTTTTTTCAATTGTATCGTATACAACGGAATGGCTCAATTTATCCGTGTTTTTTTTCAGCGAGAAACAAAAATTTCCTTACCCATAAAATAGGGAAGCAACTTCTAATGTCTTTTAAGTAATAAAGTCGAATCAGGAACATTCTTTTGGATTAAATAAATATTATATTCGGGGTAGCCTAAGCTCCGCCAGTTGGTCTTTCACAATGTCCCCATCTCTAGAATTCTGATCGGGTTGGCTTACGCCTTAAACGCCAGTTCTAAGATCGAGCTTCGATTCAACTTTACCCTTATAAAGATAGTAGGATGCTCGATATTTCCACGTTATCAGCCTGGCCTTTTTTGTCGCCTAAAATGGGGAATTCTGACTAACGTCAATTTTTGTTGTTGATTATTCCCGCTCGATTATGGACTTTTTGGTTTTGTTTCAGCGTTAGATCGTGAAGGAATTCCGGGGCAAAATCCGCTCCACAATCCCAACCAATTGTCCAGCGGTCTTTGGTAAATTGCTTGAAATAATTCACATCCTTCAATGGTTCGAAAACTTCTCCCCATATTTCATCTTTTAAATCTACTACCCCAGTTAGACCGTCCGAAAAAGTTAACTTTACCTGGAAGTCGGACAGATATTCCGCTTGTTCAACTTTTATAAGTAGTGCATTTGCTGCCATTAGTCTAAGGGTTTAATTTTGTTTAGTGGTTTACGTTCTTCAAT
This sequence comes from uncultured Roseivirgaceae bacterium, assembly GCA_964429655.1. Taxonomy (GTDB): domain Bacteria; phylum Bacteroidota; class Bacteroidia; order Cytophagales; family Cyclobacteriaceae; genus CAYSCZ01. Next base: position 48,411 of record CAYSCZ010000018.1, on the reverse strand, counting down.
TCGTTTTCAGTTTTCAAGTAAGGCTTCTTTGTTTTGATCCAACCAGTCATATACCAAGTTAAGTGCTCTCCTTGACATTTTCCCAGTTAATTCCCCTGTCTCAATATTCATAACGGCTTCATAATCTTGATATTCTATGTGGAAATGAGGCGGGTTATGCTCATTAAAGTACATTTTGATAATAATTCCATAAAACCTGCTAATCTCTGGCATTCTATTCTATTCAAAGTTTAACATTTTTAAGATACAAAAATTCCTTTATAATCATTTGTTCAAATTGAAGCCAAGTGCCATTTTTTGGTTTTCTGTGATGAACTTCTGCGATTGCCACAATAGCCCATAACGGTTCTCGGCTATGGCTAGTGCGGGATTTCAAGGCACTTACTTTTCCGATTAGCAGTCAGTTTATTTTGTGTAATTACTTTCATTTTAGCTCTTTAGCCCGCATTAGCTATAGCCGATGTTGTGCGGTCGGCTTTATTTTTAAAGGTCGTCAATTGCTTTTTATCTTACTTTCTCGCTATTAATTTTGTCAAAATAAGCAAGCCTTACAAAACAGCTCATTAGACTTTGATGGTCAATTGAAATTTGGATACTCCCATTTTCCAATTCATAAGTCGTATAGTATTTACAATTGTCCATTTTAACATAAAGCATTCTGCTACCATCATCGTAAGGCTCTGAATAAGTATCAAATTTTTCAACAATCTCCGATGGCTCTCCGTATTTTACAGTCAACAATTCTTTTAAATTGTAATAGTTTGATGAAAGTGATGACCAAGTTTCTTGTTCGGGAAAAATAACTGTTATTTTGCTTACAAGGTCTTTTCCTTTTAAAGTTGCAACTCCGATTATACAACCTTTGTAAGCTGCAAAATCACCTTTTAGCATTGCGACACCATCTTCTTTCCCGATTAGAGTGAATCCACTTTGTTTCATTTTAGAAACATACTCATTAAGTGTTCCGTCAATAGGCACTCCTTTAAATGTCATATGTTCAGTCGTATCTGACTTACTTTGAGCAAAACTTGTCGTCATTAATGCAATGCAAAAAAGAGCGGTAGTAATTGTCTTCATCTTTTTAGGTTTAATGTCATTTTTTCTTGAACGAGTTTTTTTTAGCTGACGCACAACAACTGTCTATGTGCAACCACCTGTTGCACATAGACAGCTTATAACTATTCCAAATCTAATGGATTTTTGATCTGGTCAAAACCCTTGATGGCCACATGGGTGTAAATTTCTGTAGTCTTTGTACTGTTGTGACCCATCAAAATTTGTACATACCTTAAATCTGTTCCAGCCTCCAGCAAGTGCGTGGCAAATGAATGCCGTAAGATATGTGGGGAAACCGGCTTTTTGATCCCTGCTTTTTTTGCTGCGCTCTTTACTACTTCGCGTACACTAGACGCGGTATACTTTCCTCCATGAGGCCCTTCAAATAGGTAAATTTTGGGACGGTGCTCCTGGTAATATTCCCTAAGATCTTTTAATAAATTTTTGCTCAATAGGCTGATCCGGTCTTTCTTTCCCTTGCCTTGCCGGATTGTGATGGTCACCCTTTTGCTGTCTATGTCACATATTTTTAGATCCAGGAGCTCCTGCCTTCTAAGGCCTGCCGAATAGAGCAAAGCCACCATACACCGGTGCTTAATGTTTCGAACCCTTTTGATCATCCGCATTACATCCTCTTTGGCGAGTACCTTGGGAAGTGTTTCAGGGCGCTTTGGTGCATTGATAGTGTAAAACCGATTGGGCATTTCTTTTACCACTTCATAGTAGAACTTGATGGCGTTGACGGACTGGTTCACATAGCTGTCAGAAACCCCTTTTTGTATTAGGGATTGTATGTATTTGAGTATCATTAATTCATCGATGGCCATCAGGTTAGCACGCGTTACAAACGAGCGCTAGCGGGTCTTTAACCCTTCATGACAAAATTCCAATGATGTTTTGTTGATAGCATTGCATTATAATGCAAGACATCTTTGCCTTGTAAGGGAATAGGCCGTTGCCTTATAAGGGAATAGACCGTTGCGTTCTAGACCACAGTAAGCTTATTGTCTAGTCTTCCCGTCCTAAGTTCTTTGGACTTGCCTATCTTCACCCGCACCTCCAATTTAGGCGATGGTTGCACCTACTACATTTTTTTCTGGATGTTACTTTGTGTTTTCTTACCTCAACAACAACACATAACCTTTGTAAGACAATACCTCATCATCCAGGTAGCGGACGCTGGTGGTGTAATAGTATACGCCGGGCGGGAGTTGCTGGCTCCCTTTGGTGCCGTCCCAGGCGGTTGACCCATCATTAGGCTTGAAGGTATCATTTTGAAAGACCTCTTTGCCATTTCTATCAACGATGATCATTCGCTCTACTTCCTGAATGTTGGGCTGCTCACCAAATACGGTGAAGAAGTCGTTTATACCATCACCATTGGGAGAGAAGGCATTGGGGATATTGATGGCGCGCACGGTATTTACCTCCACACGAAATGAATCCCGGGCAATACACCCCGACTCAGAAAGCGCACTTAGAGCGATGGTTGCTGAGCGCGAAGGTGTAATAGTAATGACATCACAATCGGTTTCACAATCAATCAGCTCTGAGGGTTCCCAACGGTAAGAGTCTATATCATTCGTGGCCAGGGTGGTTATTTCCAGGGACTCACCAAGATCAAGCTGTGCATCATCGCCAATATCAATGGTGAACAAAGGAGGGTTTATCAACTCTAAAGATTCTTCTGCAGTACAGCCAAACCTATCCGTAATAAAATAATTGTAGACACCGGGAGGCAAGTTGTTAAGGTCCCCCTGATTGAAATTTTTTTCTCCATTCACCTGTATGGAAAAGGGAGGATTGCCATTGACTAGTTGCAGGTCAATGCTTCCGGTTTGGAAACCAGTGCAGCTTGGATCGGAAACATCAAAGGCCGTTTCCAGCTGGTTGTCATCCGCCACGCCAAGGTTTAAGGTAACGATACTGTCACAGCCAATGATATTTTTAAAGGTGTCGACATACACTCCGGGTTGGGACAGGTCTTGTACACCAAATGGGAAGGTATTGCCCTGGCATATGGTGTCAAAAACGATGACGAACTTAGGGATTACATTAACTACTTTTATGTTAGAATTTATCGGGCATTTAGGATTCAAGAGATTATTTTGAGTATTTGCCAATAAATAACGATAGTAATACATACCGCTATTCAGGTTGTCAAACACGAAGGTGGGGTCATTTTCGTCGGGAAGGTCTGACCAGGTGAACCCTCGGTTAAAGCTTTGTTGCCATTGCAGAAAGATGCCGTCCGTACCACTTCCAATAATGGTAGCGTTCAGGTCGATCGGGTTACCGTCTTCACAAATATTTGCCACCTCAAATGGCAGTATCAATGCTTCCGGTCCGCAGGGCCTGAAAGTAATGTTGTCCAGTGCCAGGTCATTCCCCTGTCCTCCGGGCGCATTGTTTCTTAAGGCCAGGGTAACGGCGTTTTGTCCGGGCCTGGTTGTGAATGTGAACCCATAAGTATTCCATTGTTCGTTTTCCGGAATCGGCCCCGTTTCAAAGACCACCTCCCCATCAATAAGAAAAGATACGTTTGGCAGGATTTCATTTCTGCCGGCAAAGATAAGATTAATAACATCAGCTGAGAATTCATACAATATCTCTTCACATAAGCCGCTTATCCGCTCCTCATAAAAAAGTCCGGGCTCAATTGTTGCGTTAACCACCATCATATAACCCTGGGGGTCGCTGCTGTTATCCCCTATATCTATCCATGAGGTTTCAGCAAAGCTGCCCCAGGCGGTGGTATTATTTGTGATGGTATAGAAGCCGTCATTAGGCGGAGGATTAACCTGATAAATAAAACCCGGGGCAATGCCGGGGTCGGTGGGCAATACATTGCTGGCACCACTTCCAAAATTACCGTCGGTGAAGATGTTCTCACCGAAGTTACCGGCACAGATTTGTGCACGTAATACACCGGATGAGATAATGGAAATAAAAATTATAAGACATAATAACCGATTCAACACACTTAATAATAATAAATACTGTTGATAATTCTATGGTGTTGGTCAATTGTGTATTAATACAAATTAATTATGAGGTTTTGATCTTTGTATTTTACTGATGTCTATCAATTAGGTAGCTTAGACGGATATTTGATTGTGTCACATGGATAAACCTGAAATATGCAATAGAAAATCTATTCCAGACATAAAACACTTTGAAATAGGCACTTACCGTCAACTTGTTGAATCAACATAGCGGTGCTATGCCTCATCAACATAAGTACCTCTTTCTTTGCGTTTTATGCCTTCATCACGATTCCTATTGCATAATTCAGGTTCAAAGATGATAAATGGTCAGAAGAACGCATGGAGTAGCGGGAAGTCGAACAATTCTGACCTATTGATTTATCCTTATTATGAAAATTAAATTCACTAAAATCTGTGGTGATTTGCTTAATAGGTGGGAAGGGCAGATACCTTCATAAAATAATGCGATATGCCTTGATTCATTGTTGTAATGAAAAGCATTGCGAAAATCAAAATCAACTGACTGCTACCATATAAACTCAGGTGCTCATTACTTTTCCTATACTGTCGTTTATCTGACGTCTTATATGGAATCATTAATTAAAGATTGAGGTATACTAGTTAATAAACAATTAATTAAAAACACCATGAGCACTCAAACAGTGGAAAAAATTATCAAGCTTGAACTATTAGAAAAAGATCAGGCACCTGAAAAGTCCAAAACCATCCTGGAAAAGACTGAAAAGTCTATGGGTATGATACCTAATATGTATAAAGGATTTGCAAATTCACCGGCATTATTTCAGGCATATGCAGAATCTTACAGGGCTTTCAGGGAAGATACTGGCTTTACGCCACAAGAACAGGAAACAGTTTTCCTTACCGTAAGTGTTGTGAACGACTGTCACTACTGTAAATCAGCACACACATTTTTAGCTAAGAATGTATCTAACCTGTCGGAAGATGTTTACAATGCGATATTAAATGGTTCCAATATACCGGATACAAAGCTTGCAGCATTAAGTAAACTGACAAAAACGATGGTCGAGAAGAAAGGATGGTTAGATCGTTCAGATATTGAAGAATTTACGGCGGCCGGTTATAGCGAGAAAAATGTTATGGATGTGATTGCGGGTGTTGGCACCAAATTATTCAGTAACTACATGAATCATATCTTTCAAACTCCAATTGATGATATGTTCAAAGGATAATTGAGGTTTGTCTAGTGATTTATAAATGGGGGCTTTAGTAGCTCCTTTTTTTATTTTAACCCAAATTATGTAACAGCATGATTAACATCACGAAATCATTTTTCCATATTTTTTTTGACCTTATTATTTTATATAATCACCGCAAACATCCGATCTAGCTACCTTCATTTCTTCAAATTATCCTTCATTACACAAGCCCCGCAAAGCCCATAAAGGCCATGCTTAATATACCTGCAACAATAAGCGCGGCGGGTACACCTTTCATAGCCGGGGGCATATTGAGGGTTTCCATCTGTTCCCTTAGGCTGGAAAACAATAGAATTGCCAAGGTAAAACCGGCTGCATTGGCGACTGCAAAAACCACACTTTCTATCAAATTATATTCCTGTTGGATCACTAATATTGCGACACCCAGTATAGCACAATTGGTTGTAATCAAGGGAAGAAAAACACCCAGTCCCTGGTAAAGCTCAGGACTGACTTTTTTTAACACAATCTCTACCACCTGAACCAAAAAAGCAATCACCAGGATGTATGCAACCGTCTGGAGGTAAGTGATTTCAAATGGGATTAGTATAAGATTATAGATTAAAAAAGTGACAATAGTAGCTACCGTCATCACAAATAGTACTGCTCCACCCATGCCTAGAGCTGTTGAAGTGCTTTTGGATACACCCAGAAATGGGCAAATGCCCAAAAATCTTGCGAGCACAATATTGTTGATGAAAATTGCCGATATGATGATGATGAGGTAATCCATAATTATGATGGTTTCATTTTACGCCATTCAAATACTGCGATAATTAAGCCCAGGGCAATAAAGGCACCTGGTGCAAGGATAAACATGATCATACCATCCGCATCAATCAGTTTAATGTTGAAAATGGATAAGTTGCCCAGCAGTTCCCGGGCTGCCCCCAAGATGGTTAGTGCAAAGGTAAACCCCAGGCCCATCCCCAATCCGTCTAACAGTGATTCTTTGATAGTATGCCGTGAGGCAAAGGCTTCCGCACGACCCAATACCATACAGTTTACCACGATAAGTGGTATAAACAACCCCAGCTGTTCATGGAGGGAAGGAAGGTAGCCCGCCATCACCAGATCAACGATGGTAACAAATGAAGCTATGATCACGATGTAGGAAGGGATCCGGACTTTTGCTGGTATAAGCGTTCTCACCACCGACACCACCAGGTTGGACATAAACAATACAAAAAGCGTTGCTATCCCCATACCCAGTCCATTAAAGGCACCGGTGGTAACGCCCAGCACAGGGCATAATCCCAGTAAAAGCACAAATACCGGATTTTCCTTAATCAATCCTTTTAGAAAAGTCTCTTTGGCATTCATGGTGTTGCGCTTTTATGTTCATTGTAAGCATCCACAGCCAACATTACAGCCTCAGCATAAGCCCTTGAGGATATCGTTGCCCCGGAGATGGCATCAACCGAACCGCCATCCTTTTTTACCTTGAGGTCAACTTTACCGGGATCGATACCGACAAACTGACCGGCAAATTTATCGTCACTCATCTTTGATCCTAGTCCCGGAGTTTCTTTGTGTTCTACCACTGAAACCCGGTTGATGGTGCCTTCAGGTGACATGCCCACCATCACGGTGATCCTGCCGCTATAACCTTTATCGGAAAACGATTTGACGGCTATCCCAACGGACTCACCAGCCTTACTAGCCGGATAAAAAACCAGAGAATCTTCACCATCCAAACCATATTTGTATTGATCTCCAAGAACATCATTCCCGAAAGCTGGTAACACTGTTTCGATGGCTCTTAATTGTTTTTGTATTCTGGCTTCTTCTATTGGCTTCTTAGTGACTTTGTAGATAAACCCCAGCGAGGTTGCTGCTACTGCTGTTACGATCACCAGGGTTAAAACCATATTTATGAAATTGGATTCTTTATTTGCCATACTTACTTAGCGCCGAAGCGTCTTGGTTTTATGTGTCGGTTGATTAACGGTACAAATCCATTCATTATTAAAATAGCAAATGACACCCCTTCCGGATAGGAGCCAAAAAGCCTAATCAGAACAGTAATAAGACCAATACCTACTCCAAATATGATCATGCCCTTATGTGTAATGGGAGAAGTAACATAATCGGTAGCCATAAAAACAGCCCCAAGCATTAGCCCTCCGGTTAATAGATGGAATAATGGACTGGCAAACTGTTTGGGATCAATTAACCAGAAAATACTGGTAAGTGCAAATACAGTTAACAAGATACTTACGGGAACGTGCCAGGTTATAATTTTCCTGTAGAGCATGTAAATTAATCCAATCAACATCGCAAGTGCCGACATTTCTCCTAATGACCCACCCTGAAAACCAATGAAAATATCACTTAAAGCAGGCATTTCACCCATCAAAGAGGAGATGTCTTTTCCTTCTCTAAGCCCGTCTTTTAAAATGCCCAATGGTGTGGCACCTGTGGCAGCATCTATGCTCCAGGTGGCCTGCGGTTTTGGCCAGCTGGTCATTTGTACTGGGAAAGAGATGAGCAGAAATACCCTGCCTACAAGTGCAGGATTAAAAGGATTGTTTCCAAGTCCGCCAAAACACCATTTACCTATACCCACCGATACCAAAGCACCGATCACGATAATCCACCAGGGTAGGTTTGTTGGAACATTAAAAGCCAACAATATACCGGTTATCACTGCTGACCCGTCTGCAAGACTGGTCGCTCTTTTCAGGAGGTATCGTGTAAACACATATTCAAAAAACATACAACTCAAAACCGAAACGGCAGTGACGTAAACAGCGCCTACTCCAAAATTATAAATTGAAATAAGCAACGCCGGCATCATAGCTATGATCACCCCCCGCATAATTTGTGGAACGGTTAGTCCGGTATGTATATGTGGGGAAGGAGCTACCTTAAAGATTGTTGTTGCAGTAGTACTCATGTAGCTTTTGTTTTTTTAACTTGGTATTTACCCAATCGTATGTAGTCCAGTATGGGCCGATTGGATGGACAAACAAAGGAGCAGGATCCACATTCGATACAATCCAGAATATATTCCTGTTCAGCTTTTTCAGTGTCTTTAAGTTGGCCCATCATCATCAAATAATAGGGTTCCAGACCCATAGGACACACTTCTATGCATTTGCCACATCTCAGGCAGTTATATTCTTCAGATCGTTTACTTTCCACATCAGGAATGAGTAGAATTCCGGATGTAGCCTTGGCTATGGGCACACTTAAATCACTAATGGCTTTTCCCATCATCGGCCCACCGCTGATCACTTTTCCGGTATCTTTCGGAATTCCTCCGGCTGCTGCTATCAATTCTATGACTGGGGTACCAATCCTGACCATTAAGTTTGAAGGTTTCTCCAGTGATTTACCGGTGATGGTGACCACCCTTTCTATCAGCGGTTGATTTTTCTGTACCGCCTGATAAATGGAATAAGTCGTACCAACATTATGAACAATGGCGCCAACATCAGCGGGTAAACCACCTGAAGGCACTTCCCTACCTAATAACGCTTCTATCAATTGTTTTTCACCGCCTTGCGGATATTGGACTTTTAACGACTCAACAGATATCCCTTCATATAGACCGGCAATTTCTTTAAGTAGTTCAATAGCATCCTGTTTGTTATCCTCTATCCCGATAATTGCTCTGCAGACGTTAAGCGTCCTCATTAAAATTTTTGTTCCCACCATGATCTGATGTGGCTTCTCCACCATCAGGCGGTGGTCCGCTGTGAGGTAAGGTTCACATTCTACCCCATTGATGATCACTGTATCCACGTGCTTACCTTCCGGTACAGAAAGTTTTACGTGACTAGGGAAAGCTGCACCACCCTGGCCAACCACACCTGCTTCCATCACTTTGTTGATGATTTCTTTTGAAGATAGTGTTATATCCTTTTCCAGTTTTTCACTTCGGTCGATTGATTCATTCCATTCATCCCCGTTAACCTGTATGGTTACTGCCATTTTTTTAAATCCGCTACTGTCCATGGCTTCATCAATTTTTCTGACTTTTCCGGAAACGGAAGCGTGAACATTGGAGGAAACAAAACCTTTGTGCGTAGCCAGGATATCGCCAACTTTCACCTGGTCTCCTTTCTTTACTGCTATTTCAGCTGGAGCACCTATATGTTGTGATATGGGTATGATGGCTTGTTTAGGCAGTGGGATACTTTCAATGGCTGAATATTGGGAGAGTTTTTCTTCCGGCGGATGCACACCACCTTTATGAAAGGTTTTTTTATTATGAAGGTCCAAAAACATATCAGCTTGGTTTTAAGGCTTGTTCTTCTTTAGCTTTTCTTGCGGCTTCTTTTGCGTGTTTTCGTTCTTCCAACCTGATTTGCTTTTGCTTTTCAAGTCGCTCCTCCCTTTTCTGGGCCAGTTTTTCTAATTGTTTTTCATTGAAATTATCAGCGATAATGCTTCCTACGTCACAAGCTACCGCACATTTTCCACATAGCTTACATTTATCATAATCGATGTGGGCCAGGTTATTTTCTATGGAGATGGCGTCGAAGGTGCACTCCTCCTCACACTTACCGCAACCCGTGCAAGCCATGGAGCACTCTTTTCTTGCTGTCCCTCCTTTTTCTTCATTCACACATGCGATATAGATCCGTTTGCTTTTCTTTCCTTTGGGCCATAGCTCTATGATGTCTTTTGGGCATGTAGTTACACAAGCATTGCAGGCGGTACATTTATCTTCGATGACGTATGGAAGGCCTGTATTTTCGTCCATGAACATAGCATCAAAGTCACATGCTTCAACACAATCCCCCATGCCTACACAGCCATCAGCGCAACCCCGCTCTCCACTGTATAGGCTGGCAGATAATTCACAGCTTTTTACCCCGTCATATTCGTTAAGGTATTTTCTGGCACCAATATGTCCGGCACATTTAACCACTGCAATGTAAGGGTCCCGTTCCTTAACTTCCATTCCAAGGATATCTGCTACTTCCTTCATAACCGCATTACCACCCACCGGGCAATGCAATTTTTCAAGGTTATCGGCCTTTAACAAGGCTACGGCAAAAGCATTACATCCCGGATAACCACAACCTCCGCAATTGGTGGCTGGAAGTGCATCCTGAATGGCTATCAGCTTAGGGTCTTCCTTGACATAGAACTTTTTGGAAACAAAATATAGAATGACTGCAGCTAATAAACCCAGCGTTACTAACACCGCAACCGTGGCCAACAAAACCTCATTCATATTTCTTTATTTTAAGCTTAAAACAGGATTTCAGGGATTTTCTAAACCGAGCCAATACAAGAAAATAAAACACCAATAAAAGTAGCGCACCAACGCCCGATGATGTTTCACCAACCCCAATCGCATTTGTACCAAACAGAAAGGCAACCATAACCAGAAACGGAAGGATGTAAGCCCAAAAAACTGCCCAGAGTCCATCAATTTCACTGATGAGGACCTTTACTATGTCCCCGGTTTTCAAGCCGTCCTTTTTTACTTCAAACACTTCACGCTTGCCGGCGTCACCGTTACATAATTGATTCAGCCTGCAATTGTCGCATGCTTCATGTCGCATGAGTACAACCTCAGCGATGTTATTGGTTATTCGCGTCACCACACCTTCATGCATCACTTCAGAAGGGCTGCTCAATTGTTTATTACTTTCCTTTAATGATGTGCTCACCATCTGATATTGTTTCCACGGTCTTGATGAAAATTGATTAGCAATCTCGGAATAGCTGGAAAGGTGTAATATTGAAATGGTCAGATAAGCATATGATTTTTATCAAATATTAATCGGACAGGCATTTGAAATTGTCCTAATTTGAATGGATACGCAATAATATTTCTCAGATTATCTTTAATTTCTTAGTTTACTAATCCAAAAATTAATCTTATGAAGAAAATTGTAATCATTTCAGCTCTGGCAATACTAAACGTACAACTGATAAATGCTCAAAATAACCCAATGGTTCATTTTCCTGACCTCAACCCGAACGGCACCAGAGTAGCCTTTTCATTCCAGGGGGATATTTGGGTTATGGATTTGGAAAGTGCAAACCCACAGCGATACACCATTCACGAAGCTTATGAAAGCAAACCAAAATGGAGTCCGGATGGCAGTATGATTGCTTTTGAATCTGAACGGATGGGAAATACTGATATTTTTGTGACCACCGCTGAGGGCGGCCTGCCCATACAATTAACCCACCACACCACAAAGGATGAACTTACCGGCTGGCATAACAACAAGACCATACTATTTAATACGGAGCGTATTTTTAACCAGGTAGAATGGGATCCGGAAATCCATACAGTATCCGCACAGGGAGGTACGCCCGAACGATTGATGGATGCATTTGGTTATGATGCCACCACCTCACCGGATGGTAGATTTATAGCGTTCACCATGGGTTCATGCAGGATAGCACGAGAAGCTTATCAAGGGCCTGCCAACCGGGATATATGGCTGTATGACCTGCAAAAAAAGACTTATCATCAAATTACAGAATTTCAGGGCAATGACCATTCACCCCGTTGGGTGGGCGATGATGAGTTGTACTTTCTTTCATCACGCAGTGGTCGCTACAACATTTATAGAGTGAAACTCAATGATGAAGGAGATAAAGATGGCTTACCACAAGCCCTAACTTCTTTTACTGACACCGGGATCGTTTCATTTAGTGCCAGTAAGGATGGCAATGCGATGGTTTTTGATCAAGGACCCTCACTTTTTCAAATGAAAAAATATGGTGAGCCAGAGGCATTGCCCATAAATCTCCCCTCTGATTATCGATTTAACCCCATACAGAAAAAGACCTATACCAATGATCTTGATGAATTTGCGGTATCGCCCAGTGAAAATCTAATTGCATTTGTAGTCCGTGGAGAGATCTTTATCACCGAAAATAATGAAAAAGAAGAACGGGGTAAACGGATAACCAATACGCCAGCAAGGGAAAGAAATCCTCAGTGGATTAATGACAGCACGTTGCTTTACCTTTCTGACCGTTATGGCCAAAATGAAATTGTGATGGCGCGCTCGGGTGATGCTGAAGAATCAGATCTTTTTAAGACCTTAAAAATCACCGAGAAACGCATAACCGATACCTCGGAAGAAGAATTCGACCTTCTGATATCTCCTGTAGGAGATAAAATATCTTTTCGTCGAAACCGTGGGGAGTTATGGATAGCTAATATTTCCGGTTCAGGCCAGTTGGCCAATCCAGTTCAATTGCTGGATGGTTGGGATATACCCGGAGGTGTAGCATGGTCTCCTGACGGGAAATGGCTTTCTTATGCTTTATCAGATTTAAACTTCAATAGCGAGGTATATATACATGATGCGGAAAATAAGCAGGAGCCTGTTAATATTTCCCTGCACCCCAAATATGATTTTAATCCCGTATGGGGCCCGCAAGGTAAAAAACTGGCTTTTCTTTCCCAGCGAAATAATGGCGATACTGATATTTGGTTTGCATGGTTAAGCAAGAAAGATTGGGAGAAGACAAAGCTGGACTGGGAAGAAGAGGATGAAGAAGGAGAAAATGGAAATGAAAAGTATAAAGGTACAGATGAAAAGGTTGCTGTGGAGGTTGTGGTTGATTTTGAGAATATCCACGAAAGACTTGCTCAGGCAACCGCTTTACCCGGCAATGAGGGCGACCTGGTTATATCGCAGGACGGTGATTTTTTTTATTTTTCAGCTTATGAGGGATGGCGCTGGTCCTACAGGGATGCGGAGGTTGATCTATATAAGATCAAATGGGATGGTTCAGAATTGAAGCGATTAACACAGAATAAATCGGAACCTCAAGGTCTGGCACTTGGCCCGAAAGGGAAAATGGTTTATTATATCAGTGATAAAAGCAAATCTCTTAATCAGCTGAACTTAAAAGATGATAAAGTAGCGTCATTGCCTTTTAGAGCCAACATGACCATCAATCATCCTGAGGAAAGGGATCAGATTTTTATGCAAGCCTGGCGGGATCTGAAAGCTGGTTTTTATGATCCTGGTTTCCATGGCAGGGATTGGGAAACGCTAAAAAATAAATATAAGCCATGGGCTATGCAGGCTTCCACAATTCAGGATTTCCGTAGGATCATGAACCAAATGCTTGGACAGCTAAACGCCAGCCATATGGGTATTCGCAGGGGAGAAAGACCGGAGGACCTGCCTCAGGAAAGCACAGGCCTCTTGGGTGTTGAGATAAAACCTATGGATGATGGGGTTGAAGTGCAGTATGTACTTCCAAATTCCCCAGCCGACCGTGAAGTGAGTAGACTCCAAACCGGTGATGTCATTGTAGGAATAAATGGAACCCCCGTTACCAGCGAGGTCAATTTTTATTCGTTGCTTAATGATCGCATCGATGAAAAGATTTACCTTGAAATAGAGCGTGGAGGAAACAAACAGGAGGTAGTTATCCAACCTGAAAAAACGCTGGGGGTGCAGCGCTACCAGGCCTGGGTAAAGAGCCGGCGTAAGGTTGTGGATAGCGCATCCAACGGCCAACTGGGATACCTGCACATTCAGGGTATGAACTGGAATAGTTTTGAGCGTTTTGAGCGAGCGCTTACAGCTGCAGGCCTGAACAAAAAAGGGATTGTTATAGACGTAAGGTACAATGGCGGCGGATGGACTACCGACTATCTGATGGCAGTATTAAATGTGGAGCAGCATGCCTACACCATACCCAGAGGGGCTGCGCGTAGCCTGGAAGACGAGAATGAAAAATTTAAAGAAAATTATCCATTCGGTGAACGCCTTCCATTGGCTTCATGGCTGAAACCTTCTATTGCGTTATGTAATGCCAATAGTTATTCCAATGCGGAGATTTTTTCCCATGCCTACAAAAACCTTGATATCGGTACACTGGTAGGGCAACCCACTTTTGGGGCAGTGATCTCCACTGGTGCCTCTTCATTGATTGATGGGTCATATGTGCGCATGCCATTTCGTGCCTGGTATGTTAAAGCAACGGAAAAAAATATGGAGGGAGGTCCTGCGGTTCCTGATATCACCTTACTAAATCCTCCGGACTACAGATCTGGAAAAGATGAACAGCTGCTCAAGGCTGTGGAAGAACTATTAGAACAGATTAAATAACCAGCTAAAAAGTGTTGTGTAAGTTATGTTACTGACCATGGCTTTTTAGAATACGTTACTTTTTTAAACATCAAAAATTAAACCCATGAGTTATTACTACAAAAAGACTTTAACAGACATTTCATTTGAAAAAGCTATTGACCATGTGACGGAAGCATTGAAAAAAGAAGGTTTTGGAATCCTTACAGAAATTGATATCAAAGAAACCATGAAGAAAAAGCTTGACAAGGATTTCAGGCCTTATAAAATATTAGGTGCATGCAACCCACCTTTTGCGTACGAAGCCTTAACAGCCGAAGATAAGATAGGTGCCATGCTTCCCTGCAATGTAATTGTTCAGCAATTGGAAGATGGGGTAGAGGTAGCCGCTGTTGATCCTGTAGCCTCCATGCAAGCTGTAAAAAATGAAAAACTGGGACTCATAGCCGGTGAGGTTCAGCAGAGGTTAAAAGCAGTGGTTGATGGATTGTAACTCAGAAAGGAAGCTATGAAATTATCACAATACTAATTATAGCTTCCTATATTTTTTGGTCCTTACATCCAATTACTTCGAATATTGCCAGCACTATTTGATTAATTTTTTCCCCTATGTCTGTTGATTGCTTTCATCTACAGGACAATTTGAATTCCTCCTGGACGATATCAAAACATAATGTTGGAAACTTATAAGTTAAACCAGTGGTTGAGCTTAATTATTAGGGTGCGGTTCTTGGGGGCAAGGTTAAAATCGCCTACCATATTCTCTGTAGCATAATTATCAGTGTAAACGATGAAGAGGTCTGATACCTGCTTGTATCGCCACTGAAAGCGGGCATTCAGGTTCATATTGTCTATCTGGCTGTTGTATTGCAGGAAAGTGGTTAGAAACAGTTTTTTAGTCATGGTTACATCCAGTCGGGGGCCTACAAGAAAGAGGTCAGCATCGTTTATGGGATCAGCCATCCTGAGGTTATTATAATTGAAAGTCATACTTAGTGCACCATACGGCTGGAAACGCATATTTACTTCGGATTGGAAACGAAAACGTTTTCCATTAAAAAATTCACCATAATTAGCCTCTATACCTGTTGATAACTTTTTCCGGGTATCGGATTGATATTCTATGCCTAATGTATTGTAGGTGTAGGATGTATTGGCCAATAATTCTTCTCCGTCAGTGTTGGTGGGATCAAAAGGATCTAGTAAGTAAGTGAATCGCTGAGTCATGGAAAATTCAAAACGTGAGTTGTTTTGAAAGCGCACGTTATATCTTAAGGTATAACGGTGATCGGTTTTTCTCTGGTTATTCCAAAAATACTCGGCATCAGCATTGATCCGATGGTTATTGACTGGGCCTGAGGTCATGAAAAAGGTATAACCAATCTCCGGGTTAATGCGATAAATGCCCGTGCGGGGAACAAACCCGGCACGCGCTTCATAATTGTCACCTATGATTACATGCGCCCAGCTGAAGTTCCATGATTTTGAGTTATAACTTATCCAGCCAGAGTGAGCATATTGCCCGGGTTGCGGGTTTTCATCAAACTCATGGTGGTAGAAGATCTTTCCATTCCATTTATTATCCCGTGAGGCAATGTTATAATCAATCCCAAGGATACGGTTGTAACTTGACGATGAAGTAATGGAGGTCTCATTATTGAGGGTATCTCGAAGGTTTTGCCGGTTTACGAATATCAGGCCAACATTGGACCTGCTGAACACTTTTCTCTGCGCTACAGCTACCGTGTAATTCAGGCTTGGCAGGTTGATCTCTTCATCTTTGGCTGATTGCATATTCAGAAACCCGATCCTCCAGTTATTATCTAGTTTTCCGCTTAGTCGCAAGCCGTATAAGATCCTGTTTTGGATGTTTTGTCCTGTGGAAGTATCGACGGCTACACCTATTCTGCGTGAGAAAAAAGGGCGTGCTAACCCCGGATGCCCAAAGTCTGAGAATAAGTCCGCATTTTCCAGAAAGAACTGTCTACGCTCTGGAAAAAATATCTCAAAGCGCTGAAGGTTAGTTACTTGTCTGTCTACCTCCACTTGTGAGAAATCAGGGTTGATGGTCAGGTCCAGGTTAAGTGAAGGGCCGATAGCGATTTTTGCATCTGCACCGCCCTCGAAATTAAAGTCAGCCCCGGTTTGTGAATCATCTTCAAAATCCCTGGAAATATTAGAAGATATGTAAGGTATGACTGAAATATTTGAGCTCGGCTTTTTCAGTGGCTTATCCCATTTCAAAGGTCTGTTGAAGGCCAGGGATAAGATACTAAAGTTTCTTGGGATGGGTGTCCAGGTTGAATGCTCAGCTGTTTCACTGTCAATCCTGTAGAAATTAACATTCCAGGTATCAATGCCTTCCTTGAACCGAAGGGTTTTGAAAGGGATGGCGCCTTCCGCTATCCAGTAACCTTCATATTTTTTTGCCTCTCCATACCATTTATTGTCCCAGGATAATGAAAGGTCGTCACCGTTAGTGATCAGGCCTTCCCTTCTTACACCATAAGGATTGATGCCAAAAAAGAAGCCATTGGTATTATCCTGGAAGGTATCAAAGACCAGGCTTATGCCATCATTAGCTGACCCTCTGTAGTCCCTTCTCAAAGATGGGGTTACATATGTTCTGTCTTTGTTAAGGTTATACATTTTAGCGCTGAAATATAGGTTATCTTCATCATAAGATAACATCACCTCACTTTCAACCATAGCATTGATAGAGTCAAAAGGGAAGTACTCGGTGAAGCCGGTGGCAACATCTGCGTTTGCCCAATCAGGTTCAGACAATATACCATCCAGTTTAATTTGTCCTTTTGCTTTTTTTATGGAATAGTGCTCATCATGCTGTGCAAAAGCTATTTGGAAAGTTCCTATAAAAAGGAGAAGTCTTATGATATTTAATATTCTTTGCAAGCCTTATTAAAATATAAATAGACTAAAAAACTATCTTATCACCCAATAAAAAAGCCGCCTAAGTGATTGACGGCTAGCAATAATAAATAGACAACAATATCTTACGACAAAAGTTACACGAATTTAGTTCTCCACTGTCACCTTGTTACCGATGGTAATGGGTTTGCCGAATCTTCCTTTCACATCCTTATTTTCAAGGTTTAAAACTCCTCTTGGACAAACTGCTGAACATATTCCACAACCAACACATGAAGACCGGATAATATTCTGTCCGCGCTGCGCATACCACCTTACATCGATTCCCATTTCACAATAGGTTGAGCAATTACCACAGCTAATGCATTGACCGCCATTGGTGGTAATCCTGAATCTGGATTTAAACCGTTGAACCAAACCTAAATATGCTGCCAGAGGGCATCCAAACCTACACCAAACACGGTTGCCCATAAATGGATAAAATCCCGTGCCCACAACGCCGGCAAATCCTGCACCGATATAGAATCCATACCACTCTTTTACCGTCGTACTTTTAAATTCAACCATTGTTGATCCTTCGGTAAAGAATCCATATAATAAAGATACAATGATTAACCCTCCAAAGGCCAATACATTATTTAAGACTTTTTTAGAAGGAATTTTTGGAAATAGCTTGTTATGATATCTGTAAAATGCCGCGCCCAGCAGAATGACCAGTCCGATCAATAGCCAGCGACTGGCAGAAAAAGCCAGTGAACTTCCGGTAAAATATGTATAGAGTACCATGGCCGTCATCAGTACTGCAAATACTAAAACACTGTGAATGATGACCCGCTCTATTTGCCAGGCAGGCAGAGATTTGTCGGATAGTTGTCGATAGGGATCTCCCAGTGTCTCTGCGAGGCCTCCACAGCCACAAACCCATGAACAGTACCAGCGCTTACCGAAAAAGTAAACAAATACCGGAACCCCTATAATGATCAGGCCAATACCCCAACCCAGCATAAATATGCCCAGCGTACCATTTTGGATTAATTCGTTAAGGCTGGAAGCGAAAAAGAAATCATAGTCTAACGGCCAGATGTTCTTAAAATCAAAGTAGGGCTGATTGAGCCGAAGCAGGATTTCTGGGATCAGAAAAGCAAGGGCTGTTTGGAAAAACATAACCGAGAATGTCCGGGTGATCTGATATTTACTATGTCTGTAGTGTATGATCATGCGAACGCCCATCACCAAAATACAAAGTGTGTATATAAATCCATATAGGAAGAACCTGCCGGCTTCTGCGTTTTTTAGAGCATAACTTACCGGATCCACCATAATGATCCAGGAGGTCATGTGTTCAGGATAAAAATACAGGATGATATAAAATAGGATTAAGAAGGTGCCTGTGCCTATCCCTAGCCATCCCCTGTTCTTCATCACGCTGAAAAAAATGCGATTGTTTTTAATGCCGGGCGGACCTTCTAGCTTTATTTTAGGGATAAGAAACATGGCTGCTCCGACGATACAAAAAACATAGGTCAGGATAATAAAAAGTGTGGGATTGTCATCAACGGGGCCGATGGATGAATCTTTGGTTAATGAATATTTTAAATTTTTGATTTGGTACCTGTCAAAACCTTTTTCTCCGATGATACTGTACTTTGCAATGTTACTGGCGATGGTGCTAATTTGTTTTTTAAGTTCAGCTTCATTGGAGAAAGTTCTTCCATCCAGCCAGGAACCATATTCCTTGAATTTTTGAAGCTTGTATGCTCCGTTTTTTGTGGAGCTGTCGAAAATCTTGTCTAGTGTGCTTAACTGAAATTTTTCTTTATTTTCAGCCGTGATTTTATTTATCACCTCTGGTGATAATCCATATTTTTTGATCTGCCGACTATTTACTTCACTAAATGCCTCTTTCAATTTGGATACAAATGTGAAGTTTGAGTTGAAAGTCCGGTTAACCAAAGGATTAGCGGCGGCTTCAAAAGCCTCAACTTTTGTTTTATCTGAAATATTTTTAGATATAATGTCATAAGTCAACATGTATCGTGGCAAGAAGAAACTTGCCAGAAATATTATAAATCCTAATAAGAAAAGGATTAATCCTGCTTTTTGTATGATTTTCATGAGAATATTCTTTCTAAGATGGTTTTCTTTCTAATATTTATCGGTTTATTGGGAAATTGCTGGTTGTATTTTTCTTGAATTAAATCATCGTATAATGTGAAAAACTCAGGATCAAAGTAGGCTTTCTTTAAGTTTTCGATGATGTATGCAAGTTTTCTTTTTTCATTGAGCCAATTATTCCATACTTCATGTCGCATCCTAATGCCAAATAGGTTTACCCCATTTACTAACATAGTATCTTTGTCAAAAACTATTTTTATGCACTTTTTACCGTTTTGGTGTTCCCAATAAAACTTGTCCTCGTTTTGGTTCAGTTTACTCCCTACCGTTCCGTAAGTCTGATATTCGATGTCCAGAAACTTTGCCGAATTGAACCAGAGGTCTGGCTGGTAAGCTGTTTTCTTTCCGGTCAATGTTAATGCTAATGTCTCTCCCATAATCCTGCCTGTGTACCATACCTGCTCTACCGGCCTTCTACCTGCCGGTGGGTTTTTATGCTGTACACAATCGCCACAGGCATATACATTTGGGATATTGGTTTCAAGGTATTCATTGACCAAAATACCTTTTTGTGTTTCCAGCCCGGTATCTTTCAGAAAGCCAATTTTTGGATGAACACCTGCCGTCAGGCCTACAAATTGGCATTCAATATGCTCACCATCTTTGGTGATGATTTCTTTAACCCTGCCATCTGCGTCAGGTAAAATTTCTTCTAGTTCTGTGGATAATCGGAGATCAATGTGATGTTCTCTGATATGTCTGTTTATTAGATCAGACTCTTCATCGGGGAGTACATTGTTCCAAAAACTACTTTCACGAACCAGCATGGCTACCTTAATCCCCCTTGATTGAAACATCTCAGCCATTTCTATGCCTATTAGCCCTCCACCGATGATAACGGCCCTGGTTGTGCCTTTTGAATATTTTTCCATGTATTCGAGGTCTTGATAACTATAAAGGCCACTAACACCTTTGAGGTCTTGTCCGGGCCATCCAAACTTATTTGGTTCACTCCCTACTGCCAGTACCAATATATCATAAGGCATTTCTTCATCATTATCAAAGATTAATGTCTTCCGTCCGAAATCGATATTTTTGACCCACCCACGCTTGAGTGCAATGTCATTTTTCTCCCAAAACCAATCCTCGTAGGGCTTTGTATGGCGATATTCCATGTGACCCATGTAGATATACATTAATGCCGTTCTTGAGAAAAAATGGTCTGTTTCGTTTGAAACTATAGTGATTGGATTATCGCAGCGTTTTCTGATATGCCTTGCAGTTGAAACGCCAGAGATACCGTTTCCCAGAATTATTATTTTATCCATGCTCATATCATACGATTATTCGAATATAACATCATTGATGTTACTCACAATGTATCATACCTGACATAAATCCCAGATCTTTTGAAAATGCAATGCCGTTAAATTCTGAGGTAAATTTAATGATGATGATAAACAAGATAAGCTTACTGTTATTTCTATTGTCTAGTACACTTTTTAAGACCTTAGCTGCTGATACCTTTTTCGAAAAAGCAGATACTTTTCTATCAAAGTATGTGGAAGATGGAAGAGTGGATTACCATTCAATTAAAAATAATCCTGAGCTATTGAATGATCTGAATGAGATGATCGCTGCAATGGATTTAGAAAACAAACCAAGAAATTTTATCAAAGCATTTTATATAAACGCCTACAATCTACTGGTGATTAAGCAGGTAGTAGACAAATATCCCATCGGTAATCCATTAAATGTAGAAGGATTTTTCGATGGAATAAACCATAAAGTAGCAGGAGAGGAATTAACATTGGATCAGGTAGAGAAAGAAAAAAATTTAAAAGTGTTTAACGATGAACGGGTTCATTTTGCTGTGGTATGCGCTGCAATTAGTTGTCCTCCTTTAGCAGCTTTTGCCTATTTCCCGGATAATGTTAACGAGAAGCTCGAAGAGCGAACACGCTATACCTTAAATTCAGACTACTTCATCAGAGATAGAGGAAATAACTTAGAGATATCAAAAATTTTTGATTGGTATCGATCAGATTTTTTGCGAGAAGGCGAATCAATCATTGCCTATATAAATCAATACAGAAATGATAAGATTGCTAAGAATAGGAAGATCGATTATTATGAATACGATTGGTCATTAAACAAGCGGGAAGATTGATATCAGTTTTCTTCAAACAACTGATGAACCGCTTTTTTTACCGTTATCTCTTTCCTGATAATAGATTTTCTTAATGACTGCATCTTTGTCAGGTTATTTTTATTATCATGAAAGTCATTAATAAGCTTTTGACGAATCAGTTCTTCAAACCATGACAAATATTGTTTATCCCGGTTTGGGTAAAACAGGTTGCTTTCTTTAAATAATTTCTCATATTCTTCAACTGTATTTAAGATAACTTCAATACCATCATCATTGATAGCGCTACAGGAAAGTACCTTTGTTTCCCATAAATGATCCACTCTTGGCAATAAACTGATAATTTTATTAAAAGTAGCGATTGCTTTATTTACTGCCGGTATATTCTCACCATCAGCCTTATTAACTACTATAGCGTCAGCCATCTCCATTATTCCTCTTTTCATGCCCTGCAGGTCATCACCGGCACCTGCAAGCATTAATAGTAAAAAAAAGTCGACCATACCCTTAACAGCCGTTTCAGACTGTCCGACCCCTACAGTTTCAATAATTATAAAATCATAACCTGCAGCTTCAAATAGCAACATAACCTCTCTAGTTCTTTGTGCCACGCCACCAAGCGTATTCCCGGTTGGGCTGGGTCTGATAAATACTTTTGGGTGCGTGGATAAGTAAGACATTCTTGTTTTATCACCAAGAATACTGCCTTTGGTAAGCGAACTGGAGGGATCAATAGATAAAATGGCCAATTTATGATCTTTAACAATTTTTTTCCCTATAGCATCAATGAAGGTACTCTTCCCAACACCAGGAACACCGGTTATTCCTAGCCTGAATGAATATCCAGTTTTATCTATAAGTCTATCAATTATTTTATCAGCCATCAGGTTATCATCCATTAACTTACTTTCCAATAAAGTAATGGCTTTACTTAATATCAACCTGTTTTGGTTGGTAATACCATCAACGTATTCATTGATCTTTAATCTTTTTTTTGTCATATTTTATAAAAATGTATTTTACATAGATAAAATTGATTTTTTCAAATATTAAGTTATCTTTGCATTAAATTACTTAATGCGCTATTTATATTTGGTTATTCCTAAAATAACCGATAAGAAACATGTTTAAAAAATTTTGGTTAGACACGATTCTGGCTACTATCTTCATTTTTGGTTTGATGGGGCTTTTTTCAAGTGTAACGGCATTTAAGATATTCGAACTTTTTGATCCTATTGGGGATGCACTCGCCGATGTAAGGATCACGGATGTTGTTTTTTCCCAACTCAGAGAAGATCCTGTTGCAGAGGAGGATATTGTGCTGGTAAACATTGGTATTGAACCGCGGGCCGGAATAGCCACTATGTTGCAAATAATTAATGCGTACAATCCAAAAGTAATCGGAGTAGATACTTTTTTTTCTATACCGAAAGACTCTTTAGGCGATGCACTCTTGGAGGAGGCACTTGCACAAATTGAAAACCTGGTTTTAGTAACCAAACTTGAGTTGTATGATGAAGAAACTGAGCAATTCGACTCATTGCTTCATTCTTTACCTCGTTTTTCAAGGCACGCGGATGCCGAGGCATTTGCTAATCTCATTACTGGTGCCCAACAGCAAGATCAGCTTAAAACATGTCGGACTTTTACGCCTAAAGAAGTTGCAAAAAGCGAATATCAAGTTGCCTTTGGTGTGAAACTTGCTGAATATTTATCCCAGAAAAAAGTTGACAAATTTATAAATAGGAATAACGATATTGAGACCATCAATTTCAGGGGCAATGTGCTTGACTATGGGGCCACAAATTTCGGGAATAAGTATTTTGCACTGGACGTTGATGATGTTTATTCAGAAAACTTTCTTCCTGATATCATAGAAGATAAGATTATCATTTTTTGTTTTCTTGGAAATTATCTTGGTGATCAATTATCAACAGAGGATAAGTTTATCACACCTCTAAATAAAGTATATGCAGGAAGAACCAAGCCGGATATGTTTGGAGGTGTTATTCATGCCAATATCGTTTCAATGATCCTTAACGAGGATTACGTTGATAGGATGGATGAAGTAACCGCAGTGATAGTGGCCATTGTATTTTGTTTTTTTAACGTCGTATTGTTTTCTGTAATATATAGGCGTATACCCAAGTGGTATGACGGTGTAACAAAACTTTTCCAAGTGTTTGAATTAATCGGTTTATCAATTTTGATCGTATATTTCTTTCATTGGTTTAGTTATGAATTAAATCTGACACTTACCTTGGCAGCAATTGCTTTAAGTGGGGACTCGCTCGAAGTGTATTACGGTCTGATTAAAAATTTAACATCAAAACAAGGAAGAAAAGAATTACTTAAAATAAATAAACTGTAACTTTGTTTATTCATATAAAAATGTAGTATATTAATATTTTAATTCATAAATGTAGTCATGAAAACACTTTTATCTTTAACCACCTTATTAATTCTAATATCATATAATGTGTCTATAGGGCAAGATTATGTGTTTAGAGTTTTGGCTAACAAAGGTCAAAATCAGGTCCAAAGAGCTGGTAAGACTGAAGCTGAACCCTTAAGAACCGGAACCAGGTTACAGGAGGGGGATATGCTTATTGCATCCCAGGGTGCTTACATTGGATTAATGCACAAAACAGGCAGAACAATTCAAGTAAGAGAACCGGGAGAAAGATCTGTAAATGAACTTGAAAAGCAGATTGTATCATCAAGGTCAACTGTTGCACAGCGGTACGCCAAGTACGTGATGGCGAAAATCAACGAAAGTGATGCGGATGTTAATGAAGAATACAGAAAAAACTTAAATGTGACTGGAGCTGTCCAACGTGCAGCTAGTGGGGCGAGCATTAATGTTATGCTCCCTAATTCAGTTGGTGTTTACAATAATGAAGCAATAATCAGATGGTCAGAAGTTGAAGATGTTGATACTTATGTAGTTAAACTGAAAAATATATTCGATGAAGAGATCATGGTTAAAGAAACCGATAAGACCAACATGAAAATTGACTTTTCTGATGAGACGTTAGCCAAAGAGGCATTGATTATATTTAGTGTACAGGCAAGAGGTGATGAAGATTTGAAATCCGGCGATCATGGTATTAAAAGACTTCCAAAGGAGAAAGCAGAGAAGATTACGACTAACCTTGATGAATTGAAAAAGGATATTGATGAGGATTCACCGTTGAATAAACTGATATATGCTTCTTTTTATGAAGAAAATGGCTTAGTACTTGATGCTTTAACGAAATACGAAGAAGTTATATCCATGAATCCGGAAGTCTCTGATTTTAAATTGCTTTACAGAGAATTTCTTATCAATAATAATCTGAGTAAAGAGTAGACAGATTATTTAATCATTAATAGAATTAAAGCCAACCAGCAGTAAAACAGTTGGCTTTTTTTTATTCCTTTCGAATTAATTTCTCAATGTATTTTCCCAATATATCAAATTCAAGGTTTACATAATCTCCAATTTTTAATTCCTTGAAATTTGTATTTTCATAAGTATAAGGGATGATGGTAACCGTAAATCGGCCATGGATTTCTGTTTCAAAGCATGTCAAACTTACGCCATTAACTGTTATTGATCCTTTCTCTACCAATAAGGCTTTGCCTTCATAATTAAACTTATAGATCCAGCTACCTTCTTTTTCTTCATTAGTTAAAACTTTTCCCATCTGATCTACATGCCCCTGAACTATATGGCCATCAAATCGCCCATTAGCCGGCATACTCCGTTCAAGATTCACATTGCTTCCAACCTCCAGGCTTCCAAGATTAGATTTGATAAGCGTTTCTTCCACCGCTGTAACCCAGTGCCTATCATTCATGACGTTTTCAACAGTCAAACAAACGCCGTTGTGACTTAAACTTTGGTCAATTTTTAACTGATGAGAGATATCGCTGGAGATTACAAAGGTTATATTTGTGCCTTCTTTTTTTATCTCTTCAACTTTTCCTGTGGATTCAATTATGCCGGTAAACATTGTTTTTTTTATCAATTTAAATTATAAAATCTTAATTTCCAGTAATGGAAGATACTTATCTACATAAAGGTTTACGTCGAAAATTAGTAAAAAAGATATCAGAAAAAGGCATAAAAGATCAAAGGGTTTTAGAAGCCATTCAAAAAATTCCCAGACACTTTTTCTTTGATAATGCTTTTTTAAATCACGCCTATGAAGATAAAGCTTTCCCAATTGGAGAAGGCCAAACGATTTCCCAGCCTTTTACTGTTGCTTATCAAAGCGAGCTGCTAGAAATAAAAAAAGGGGATAAGATTCTTGAAATAGGGACCGGCTCAGGGTATCAGGCATGTGTTCTACTTGAATTAGGGGCTAAAGTATATACCATCGAGATAAATAAGCATTTATATAAGAAGGCAAAAAGTTTTTTGCCTGTAATGGGTTACAGGCCTTATTTTTTCTATGGTGATGGGTCCATAGGGTTGGCATCTTATGCCCCTTATGATGGAATCATTGTAACAGCAGGTGCTCCTGCGGTTCCTGAAGAATTAATGGCTCAACTCACCATCAATGGAAAATTAGTGATACCAATAGGTATGGGAAATAGCCAGGTCATGTATAGATATATTCTAAAAAGCCCAAACGAAATAATAAAAGAAGCCCATAATAATTTCAGCTTTGTACCTTTACTGGGCCAGAAAGGACAATCTAAATAAATACATATGCCTAGAAAGCAAAAGTCTACCGAAGAATCATTTGTGACAATGACTGAACTGGTATTACCCAATGATACCAATACTTTAAATAACCTAATGGGTGGTAGATTAATGCACTGGATGGATATTGTCTCGGCAATATCTGCTCAAAAGCATTCTAACAGGGTTGTCGTGACTACTTCGGTTGATAATATTTCTTTTTCAAAAGCAATTCAGCTTGGTAATGTGGTGACGCTCAAAGCTTTTGTTACCAGGGCTTTTAATTCTTCCATGGAAGTATTCATAGAAGTTATGGCTGAAGATGTTCCATCTGGGAAAAAAATAGTAACCAATAGCGCATTTTTCACTTTTGTGGCTGTTGATCAATCCGGCCGACCGATTGACGTGCCAGAGGTCCTACCAAGTGACGAAAGGGCAAAGGAACTCTATAAAGGGGCTTTACAACGGCGCCAGCTCAGGCTTGTTTTGGCCAACAGATTAGCACCTGAGGACGCTAATGAGCTGAAATCATTGTTTAAACTGGAGGAAAATGGATAATTCATTTTTAAAACACTTTATCACTGAATCAATATATTCTATTGATGAGCATAATCCGGAGCTAAGATTTTTGGGTGCTAATGTCGGCAAAGTAGGAATTATCATCCGTGAGGCGCAAAGTGACTATATAAATGATTCGGATTTAGATTTTTTAAACAAAGTACTGGCTTCAGTTAAACTTGGTATGGATGATGTGGCTTTATTCAATGAATTTCATCATTCCATAACCAGCATTGACTCAGAATTTGATTTTAAAATCGTGGTCATGATGGGCGTGAGTATTGATCCATATGATTTTGAATATTACCATATCCTGGAAAATAAAGGCACAAAGTACCTAAAAACAGATTCTCTAGAAAAAATCCAGCAATCTGTTGAATTAAAGAAAAAATTATGGCAGAAGCTTAAAGAATTATTCTCTATTAGCTGACTAACCAAAGATTTCTTTCAGCTTATTTTCAAGCGAGGATCCTCTAAGATTTTTTGCAACTATATTACCATCCGGATCAATTAAATAGGTCGCAGGTATGGCGGATATTTGATAAGTTTTCGCGGCCTCAGAATTAAAATATTTTAGGTCGGAAATATGCTTCCATATTAGGCCATCAGTTTCAATAGCTTGTACCCATTGTTCTTTTTTACGATCTAAAGAAACACCGAGAATTTCAAATCCATGATCGTTGTATTTGTTATACATTCTTACCACGTTTGGATTTTCTATTCTGCATGGTTTACACCAGGCGGCCCAGAAATCAATTAAAACATATTTACCTTTCAGGTCACTTAAGGCTATTTCTTTACCTTCAGGATTTGGTAAAGCGATATCAGGTGCTTTTGATCCAACCGCTAATTTTTTTGAGTTTTCTACCAGTTGTGCCAATTGCTGCGTGTATTGTGATTCCGGTAGTTCTTCAGTAAACCTTTGTGATACAGAATCAAGAAAATTGATATGTTTTTCAGGATCCAGGTATGAAGCACCAATCAGACCAGCGATGGAAGATCCTGCATCCCAAATCTTCTTTTTTAATGCTTTGTCCTTTTTTCCTTCAAGATAAATGTATTGTTCCTGAATTGATTTAGCCTCTTCCAAATCGCCACTGGAGCGAGCTTTCATAAAATCATTATTGATCATGCTGACGTCACTATTGAATTTAATCATGGTTTCATTGATACTTGTCATGATTTCAGTGTCGCGGGACCCTTCTATTTTATAATCGCTTTCCGGTCCGCTGCCCTCAGCTAAAATTTTAATTTTATCATCTTCAGGATTGAGTATTAGATTAATCATTTGTCGGTCATAAAGATTTAATCTAAATAATCCGGGTTTATCTATTGAAAGCGCCAATTGAAATTTCCCATCATTCACTTTAGTGGATTGGATCGGAGCAGTTGTACCTGCCTCTATATGTTCTATAGATACTTTTCCATTATCAACAGGATTTTCTATCACACCATTAACGATAATTTGGTTATCCGGTTTTTCGCCGGCATCGCATGAGGTTAGGATTACTATAATTATTAATGCAACGAAAGATCTCATATATTCTTTATTGATTGTTCAAGGTTTCCAACGATTCTTTTAATAGTTGGTTTGCAATCTTAGGATCAGCTTTTCCTTTGCTTTTTTTCATCACCTCACCCATAAATAACCCCAATAAACCTTTTTTGCCTTTTTTATATTGTTCTACTTTTTCAGGATAGGATTCCAGCACTTCCGTAATTAAAGGCCTGATAGAGGCCATATCGCTTTCCTGGACAAGGTTTAATTCTTCTGCTATCTCAATTGGCTTTTTATCCGGGTTTTCAATAAGCCGTGGGAAAATGTTCTGGGCTGCGTTGCTATTGCTGACTTTATTACTTTCAACCAAAGCTATTAACTCAGCTAATTTATCGGTGGTCAGAGGGAAGTCTTTGATGTGCAAGGTCAACTCATTTAAATATGATTTTACGGGCCCCATTACCCAATTTGAAGCTGCTTTGTAATTTACTGTTTTACTACATAATTCATCAAAATAAAGGGCTATCTCCTTAGAATCAGTCAGTACACTTGAATCGTAATCCGGCAGATTATATTTTGTGGTGAATTTTGAATATAATTCATGTGGAAGACTTGGCATAGTGGATTTTATTTCTTCCAACCATGATTCCGTTACAACGAAAGGACTTAAGTCAGGCTCAGGGAAATAACGGTAGTCATTCAATTCCTCTTTTGTTCTTAATCCAAAAGTTTTGCCTGTAGAAGCATCAAAAGTTCTCGTTTCAGAAGAAATTGGATTACCTTTTTCGACTTCTGTTATTTGTCTATCAACTTCATATTCAATGGCTCTTACCACATTTCTGAAAGAATTCATATTTTTCACCTCCACTTTTTTTCCAAAGATTGTGTCATCTTTTTTCATTATTGAAATATTGGCATCACATCTTAGCGAGCCTTCTTCCATGTTGCCGTCACATATTTCAAGATACCTTACCAGTCTTCTGACTTCTGTAAGAAACTGATAAGCTTCTTCGGAAGATGAAAGCACCGGCTCTGTAACGATTTCAATTAACGGTACACTTGTTCTATTAAAGTCAACCAATGTATCTTCTTCTCCATCTAAATGCATGGATTTGCCGGCATCCTCCTCCATATGAATTCTTGTCAGCACGATATTTTTTTCTAAGCCGTTTTTTAAAGTTATTGGAACGCTACCGCCTGTACAGATTGGGGTTTTGTCCTGGGTTATCTGATATCCTTTAGGAAGATCCGGGTAGAAGTAATTTTTACGATCAAAAATATTGTATCGTGTGATATCAGAATGACACGCCAGTCCCATTTTTATTGCATATTCGATTGTTTTTTTATTGAGTACGGGTAACGTTCCGGGATGGGCAAGTGTAATAACACTTACATTGGTATTAGGAAGGTTTCCATATTCCGTGCTGTCTGATACAAAAACTTTGCTATCGGTCAACAATTGGGCATGCACTTCAAGCCCTACAACAACTCTATATTTCTCTCTTGATGGTTTGTCCATTGTTTAGGCATTTTCTAATTGCTTATTTATCAGTTCCTTTGCTTTTTCAATAACCTTATCCAGTCCTGATAAGTCTTTTCCACCCGCTGTGGCAAAATAAGGTTGCCCACCACCGCCACCTTTTATTTCCCGAGCCAGTTCTTTAATTATTTTACCAGCATGTAAATCATGTGTTTTTATCAGATTTTCTGAGAAAACCACACCAACTAAGGGTTTTTCTTCCACTTCTGCGGCGAGGATCATTACCAGATTATCCATTTCATTTTTTAGTTCAAAAGATAATTTCTTCAGGCTATCACCTGACGGCAGATTGGTTTTCTTAATGATCAGGTTGATACCATTTACCTTGGTCACCTCCCGACCTAACTGATGTTTCACATCTTTTATTATTTGATTCTGGTAGGACTCAATTTGTTTTTGAAGTTTGGACCTCTCGCTTAATAGATTTGAAACGCTTTTAATGATGTCTTTAGGGGATTTTAAAAGATCATTAATGTCGTTGAGCTGTTGTATTTTATTTTCAATAAATTTTTCAGCTTCACCGGCTGTGATTGCTTCTATTCTTCTGATGCCTGCGGCAATAGAGCTTTCGCTTAGGATTTTCAGTATGCCAATGGTGCCGGTTGCGGGAACATGTGTGCCGCCACATAGTTCAAGGGAATAATTTTTGTCAAAAGCAATTACCCTGACCGTGTCACCATATTTTTCACCAAATAAAGCAGTAGCTCCCATTTTTTTAGCCTCATCAATAGGTATTTCGCGAATTTCATGCAGCTTAATGTCCTGCCTGATCCTTTTATTGACAATATGCTCTATTTGATGCAATTCTTCATCAGTGACCTTGTTATAATGAGAGAAGTCAAACCGAAGTAATTTATGGTTTACAAATGAGCCTCTCTGTTGAACATGATTACCCAATACAATTTTAAGGGCAGCATGAAGCAGGTGAGTAGCACTGTGATTATTCTGAGTTAAGACTCTTCTGTGTTCGTTTACGACACAATGAAAGTCTGAATCAATTTTCCGGGGTAACTGCTTGGTAAAATGAAGGATGATGTTATTTTCTTTTTTAGTATCAACCACTTCAATACGTTCGCTGTCATTTTCTAGGTAGCCTGTATCCCCAACTTGTCCTCCACCTTCAGGATAAAAAGGCGTAACATCCAGTACTAATTGGAAGAATTTATCTTTCTTTTGGGTAATCTTCCTGTACTTAACAACCCGGCTATATGTCTCCATCCTGTCATATCCGACGAATGATAATTTATCAGCGTTATTAACTGCCACCCAATCATCGGATTTGCTTATTCCCGCATTTTTTGATCTGTCTTTTTGTTTTTGCATTTCGCTATCAAAGCCCTCGAAATCCACTTTCAGATCATAATCTTTTGCAATTAGTGCGGTTAGGTCAACAGGAAACCCGTAAGTGTCATATAATTCAAAAACTGTTGGGCCAGTGATCAAGTTGATCCCTTGTTTTTTCAAATCATCATTTATTAATGATATTTTTTTCAAACCATTTTCCAGTGTTTTGAGAAAAGAATTTTCTTCCTCTTTAATCACCTTGCTTATAAAATCTTCCTGGTCTCTTACTTCCTGAAATACTTCACCATAAAGCATTGATACAATGGGTATCATTTCAAATAAGAAAGGTTCTTTAAATCCAAGGAAAGTATAGCCATATCTTACTGCCCTTCTTAAAATTCTTCGGATCACGTACCCTGCCTTTATGTTAGAAGGAAGCTGGCCATCCGCTATGGTAAAGGCAAGTGCTCTAATGTGATCCACAATTACTCTGATGGCAACATCCGTCTGTTCATTTTGGTGATAAACCACACCGGCTTTGTTTTCCAGAAAGTTTATCAATGGCCTGAAAAGATCAGTATCATAGTTCGATTGCTTCTTCTGGATAGCCATTACCAGCCTCTCCAGGCCCATGCCGGTATCCACATGTTTTTCCGGGAGGTTTTTTAATGATCCGTCGGCCATTCTGTTAAATTCCATAAAGACCAGGTTCCATATTTCTACCACTAATGGATGATTTTTATTGACCAGTTCTTTTCCGGGAAGCATATCAATGTCAGATTGGTCCCTTAGATCAATATGTATTTCGGAGCATGGTCCACATGGTCCAACATCACCCATTTCCCAAAAATTATCCTTTTTAGGGCCATTCAATATTCTATCATCAGGCAGGTAGGTTTGCCAGTATCCTTTTGCCTGATCATCAAAAGGTAGGTTGTCCTTTTGATCACCCTCAAATACTGTGGCGTATAACCTGTCTTTAGGTAACTTAAATTCATTGGTTAGCAATTCCCAGGCCCACTCAATGGCTTCTTTCTTAAAATAGTCCCCGAAAGACCAATTACCAAGCATCTCAAACATGGTATGGTGATAAGTGTCCAGGCCAACTTCTTCGAGGTCATTATGCTTTCCTGACACTCTTAGGCATTTTTGAGTGTCTGCCACCCTACTATAATCAGCTTTAGAATTCCCCAGGAAATAATCTTTAAACTGATTCATGCCTGCATTCGTAAACATTAAACTTGGATCATTATGGACGACAATCGGCGAGGATGGAACTATTTTATGTCTTTTTTCAGCAAAATATTCAAGGAATCGTCTACGAATTTCTTTTGATTTCATCAAAAATCTTGGATTTTTGTATTAACTTGATTTTTAAGTAATTATAATTGTTCTTTGCATTTAGAATCAGCATCAATGAACCACCTCATTAATTAGTGCCTAATAATTACCAAAATTAGAAGATTATTTTTATTCGATTAGCATATGGCCAGAATTAAATACTACTACGATACTGAGTCCTGCAAGTATGAGCGAGTGAGGGTCTCCACATGGGACATTGTTCTTAATTTTTTAGGATTTATTGCCATATCCATGATATTAGCTGTGGGTATGATGTATGTTTATGGATATTATTTTGATTCTCCTAAGGAGGCTTTACTAAAAAAAGAGAACCAGGAGCTCAAGTTCTACTATGAAGTTTTGAATAAAGAATTAGAAAGTGTAAAAAAGATGCTATCGGCTCTGGAAGTAAGGGATGATAATGTATATCGCGTAATTTTTGGCTCCGAGCCCATTCCGTCATCTATCAGAAATGCCGGGGTAGGAGGTGTAAACAGATATAAGGATATATTAAATGAGGACCTGGAGATGGAGGATTTAGTGATAAACACAAAATCCGGTATAGATAGGCTAAAGAAAAAAATGTACATACAATCGAAATCGTATGACGAACTGATGGAATTAGCACAGAATAAAGAAAAACTTTATTCTTCTATGCCTGCCATCCAGCCCGTGTCCAACAAAAACCTGCGAAGACTTTCATCTGGTTTTGGAATGCGTATCGACCCCATTCTTAAGGTGAGACAAATGCATCCTGGGATAGATTTTTCAGCACCAATTGGAACTCCGGTTTATGCAACAGGAGATGGTGTGGTGAAAATGGTTAGGACAAGTTATGGTGGGTATGGAAAAAGGGTAGAAATTGATCATGGTTTTGGTTTCATAACAAGGTATGCCCACCTGGATTCTTATATTGTTAAAAGAGGACAAGAAATAAAACGCGGGGAATGTATTGGATACGTGGGGAATACAGGAAAGTCAACGGCCCCTCATTTACATTATGAAATCATCAAAGATCATCGACAAATAAATCCAGTCCATTATTTTTATAAAGACCTGTCTCCTCAGGAATACGAAGAAATTTTAGAGTTAGCTTCGATTGAAAATCAATCATTAGGCTCTGTCAGCAAGTGAATATCTTGTGGATAAAGTAACTATTTTTAAAACCGGGGCCAACGAAAATTTTAAATAATTTTAGCTAAATATTTAACGGATCTTTTCCGGGGAAATATGCATATATCGCCATTTAATTTATTAAACGAAGGTGGGTAATATAATTGACGGTTCGACTAATATTTTCTATCTTCAAATCGATTTGATGACTAATGCCCTATAAAGAAAAAGAGATTGAGAAAAAATATTACTCAATTGGCGAAGTAGCCGATATGATGGGAGTAGCAACATCGTTGATTAGATTTTGGGAAAGTGAGTTCTCAATAATAAAACCCAAAAAGAATAGAAAAGGGAATAGGCAGTTTACCAAGGAAGACATAAATAATGTTAAACTAATTTATCATTTAGTAAAAGAAAAGGGCTACACCCTTCAAGGTGCACGTGATCTGATAAGAAACGATGTGGCAGCTGCCAAAGGCAAGCTTGAATTAATAGACGCTCTGAAAAAAGTGCGCTCCTTTTTAGTCCAATTGAGGGATGAATTACCCTAATCTTTTCTTTTTTAAATGGAAAAGGAAGAGAAAATTGCCCAGATAGCTATTTCACTTATTCCTAACGTTGGGAGTATTCTAGGTAAGCAGTTGATAGGCTACTGTGGATCTGCCATGCAATGTTTCAGTAGACCGAAATCTAAGTTGCAAAAGATTCCAGGGGTGGGATTAAAATTGGCTAATGAACTTTCTAATTCTGAATGGCTTAAAAAAGCTCATGAGATTATAAATAAATGTAACCGTCATGGTATCAACCTGATAGCTTATAGGGACAGCGATTATCCTGAGAAGCTAAAAATGATTAATGATGCTCCTTTGGTCTTGTACTGTAAAGGGGAGATTGAAAAACTTAATAGTTTTAAAACGATATCTATTGTAGGAACAAGAAAGGCTTCTTCCTATGGTAGATTGGTTACAGAACGAATAGTTGAGGAATTAAAAGCATTCAATTGTGTGATTGTCAGTGGTCTAGCCTATGGTATTGATATCATTAGCCACAGGGCGTCTATAAAGCATAATATACCAACTTATGGGGTGTTAGCTAATGGACTTGATATTGTTTATCCTTCCGTTCATAAGAATACGGCCGACTCTATGATAACAAACGGGGGCTTGCTCTCAGAAAACCCACCCGAAACAAAACCTGAAGCATATTTATTTCCTGCCAGGAATCGAATAATAGCAGGGTTATGTGACGCATTAATAGTGGTTGAAGCAGCAACCCAGGGAGGGGCTTTGATTACCGCAGAAATAGCTGATTCTTATAATAAAGAAATATTTGCAGTACCAGGAAATATTGACAGCGAATATTCTTCCGGCACTAATAATCTAATTAAAAACCATAAAGCCAATATCTTTACAGATATCAACGACCTGGAGCTTATTCTTGGGTCAGGTTCAGAAGATAATAAGGTAAGGAGCGTGGATTTAGGCATTACGGATCCCACTGAGAAGAAGATTATTGATGCCTTAATTGAATTTCCGGAAGGCTTACTAATAGACGAATTAAGCTGGAAATGTCAAATAGCAATAAATGAGGCAGCATCGCAGTTATTAAACCTTGAGTTTAGAGGGCTGGTTAGACCCCTACCAGGTAAAAAATATAAATTGAGTTAGGCCCTTTCAAGGAATAAATTAGGAGCCATATTTAATGCTCTATACAACTCCTCCCGGTTGATAAATTTATCTACATCAATATAATGTTGTTGTAAATATTCAAGTATTCTTTCTGTTGCAATATTTCCTACCAATTTATCATGCGCAAGCGGACAACCTCCAAATCCATTGATAGCTCCATCAAATCTTCTACAACCCGCACGATAAGCAGCATCTATTTTAGCTAATGCCGAATCCCTGTCAGAATGTAGGTGCACTCCAAAGCTGATGCCTTTAAAAGTTTGTGTTAATAAACTGAACAGTGTTTCTATTGATGCTTCGTTGGCAACCCCAATGGTGTCAGCAAGTGAGATTTCTTTAATATTAAATCTTATAAGTTTATCAACAAATTCAATCACATAATCTTTGTTATACTGATCTCCGTAGGGGTTTCCAAAACCCATTGATAAATATACAACGAGATTTTTGTCATGCCTTTCGCATAGAGCCTGAAGCTCTTCCACCAAATTAAATGCTTCTTTTAATGATTTGTTGGTATTATTTCTTTGAAACGTTTCGGATAAGGACAGTGGAAAACCTAAATAAGAAATCTTATCAAACGCCACAGCTTTTTTTGCTCCCCTAAGATTAGCTACTATTATCAGTAGCTTGCTACAGCTATTATTTAGATCCAAAGCATCTATTACCTGTTCGGTGTCCTTTAATTGCGGAATTACTTTTGGTGATACAAAGCTCCCAAAATCTATGGTGTCGAATCCAATTTTCAGCAACTGCTGTATGTAATCAATTTTCTGGTTTGTTGGGATGAATACCTTCATCCCCTGCATGGCATCTCTGGGACACTCAATAATTTTTATCGGATGGGTTAATGAAGACAAACCAAACTAAATTTTCATATAAATTTAATTTGGTTTGTGAATGAAAGCTATTTTAAATGAGAAAATGTGATTTACAGAAATCAAAAAAGTTCTTTAGCTATTTTAAAAACCGAATCTGATTTTCCCATGGAGTAAAAATGAATAACAGGAACCCCATATTCCATTAGTTCTTTTGCCTGATGTATGCCCCATTCAATACCTGTTTGTTTTATATGATCTTTATCATCACTTTTTTCCACTTCTTTCACTAATTCATCAGGTATATCAATATGAAAAATGCTTGGCAGGATGTTTAAATGTTTTTTAATGGTAAGTGGTTTTAAACCGGGTATGATGGGTATGGTTATTCCAATATCCCTACAGGCTTTTACAAACTCAAAAAACTTCTGATTATCAAAGAACATCTGAGTGACGATATATTCCGCACCGAGGTCCACTTTTCTTTTTAGATATTTTAAATCTGTGTTAAAGTTGGGTGCTTCAAAGTGCTTTTCAGGGTACCCTGAGACACCAATACAAAAATCAGTTGAGTCCGGCTTATGTATATCATCGTCAAGGTACCTGCCTTTGTTAAGACTGGTAACCTGTTCCACTAAGTCAGAAGCATAATTGTTACCCCCTGGTTCGGGAATAAATTTCCCATCTGGTTTGACATTATCACCCCTGATCACTAAAACGTTGTCTATATCCAAAAAGAAAAGATCAATTAATGCGTTTTCGGTTTCTTCCTTTGTGAAGCCTCCGCAAATAATATGTGGTACAGGATCAACATTGTAGCGGTGCTTTATCGCAGCGCAAATACCAACTGTACCGGGCCTCTTCCTCACAGAAACCCTGTCAAATCCACCGTCAGGTCTTTTTCTTAAAACAAACTCCTCCCTGTGGTAGGTTACATCAATAAAGGGCGGGTTAAACTCCATCAATGGATCTATATGCTTAAATAAATTATCTATATGGTTTCCTTTGAGTGGAGGAATAACCTCCAGAGTGAATAAAGTACTTTTGGCTTTTTCTATATGTTCACAAACTTTCATGTCTAATTAGTTACATTTATATTGAATATGATAAATTTGGAGAAAGCCATTTTTCAGTTTCTTCCAGACTCATGCATTTCCTTTCAGCATAGTTTTTTACCTGGTCTTTTTCAATTTTTCCCAGTCCAAAATATTTTGATTCTGGGTGTGAGATATAAAGACCGCTTACTGAAGAGGCAGGATACATAGCAAAAGATTCTGTTAAACTGATACCGGTATTTTTTTCAACCTCAAGCAAATCAAAGAGAATCTGTTTTTCTGTATGATCCGGACAGGCCGGATATCCCGGTGCAGGCCGTATGCCCTGATATTTTTCTGAGATTAGTTCATCATTATTCAGGCTTTCAGAGCTTGCATAGCCCCATAGTTCCTTGCGGACCTTTTTATGCATCAACTCCGCAAAAGCTTCTGCCAGCCTATCGGCCACGGCTTTTATCATAATGGAATGATAATCATCGTTATCTTTCTCATATTGTTCAATGACCGGTTCAATGCCTATCCCAGTGGTCACAGCGAAACTGCCAACATAATCCTGCTCGGGTGATATATAATCTGCCAGACTCAAATTCGGTATTCCTGATCCTTTTTTACCTTGTTGTCTAAGAAAATGGAATGTATTTACTATTTGTTTCCTGGAATCATCTTTGTAAATAACCACATCATCGTCCCCAACTCTTTGTGCAGGATATAGCCCGATAACACCATTTGCAATTAATTTGTCATTGGCCAATATCTCATCCAGCATAATATTCGCATCATCAAATAGCTTTTTAGCCTCTATACCAACTACTTTATCCTGAAAAATATTTGGATATTTTCCTTTCAACATCCAGGTTTGGAAAAATGGAGTCCAGTCAATGTAATTTCTGATTTCTTCAATCGAATAATCTTTGAAAACTTTATTACCAATAAATGATGGAATTTTTGGCTGATAATTTCCCCAATCAATTTTCACTTTGTTTTCAATGGCCTGGGGATATTTTATGAATTTTTTTATGGATTTTTTGTTCTTATGATTGTCTCTCAGTTCTTCATATTCTTTCTGAACTTTCAAGGTATATCCCGCTCTACGATCTGGACTGATCAGTTCACTTGCAACCGGGACACTACGGGAGGCATCCAAAACATGAACAACAGGGCCATTGTAATTGGGTGAAATTTTTACAGCAGTGTGAATCCTTGATGTTGTTGCCCCGCCAATCAATAATGGCACTTTCATGCCTCGTTTTTCCATTTCTTTTGCTACATCCACCATCTCATCTAATGAGGGTGTTATCAATCCACTAAGACCTATCACATCCACTTTTTCAGCTTGTGCTGTATCAAGGATCTTCTCGGTTGGCACCATTACACCGAGATCAATTACATCATAGTTATTACATGCCAGTACAACTCCTACAATGTTTTTACCAATATCATGGACGTCACCTTTAACAGTAGCAAGTAATATTTTTGCTTTTGCTTTATTCTCTTCAGATTTTTCTGCCTCAAGGTAAGGTATCAGATAGGCAACACCTTTTTTCATTACTCGCGCGCTTTTAACAACCTGTGGAAGAAACATTTTACCAGCACCAAACAGGTCACCCACTACATTCATTCCATCCATCAAAGGTCCTTCTATCACTTCTATTGGGTGTCCGTATTTTTGCCTTGCCTCTTCGACATCATCTTCAATGTGGTCAACAATACCTTTAATCAATGAGTGCTTGAGCCGTTCCTCTATAGATTCTTTTCTCCACTGATCATCCTCTTTTTTGCTTTTCTTTTTACCTTTAACAGTTTCCGCAAAATCTAATAACCGTTCCGTGGCATCCGACCGGCGATTTAATAGTACGTCTTCGACTCTTTCCAACAAGTCTTTTGGTATCTCGTCATAAACCTCAATCATTCCCGCATTAACGATACCCATATCCATACCAGCATTTATTGCATGATAAAGAAACGCAGCGTGCATAGCCTCTCTTACAGGATTATTACCTCTAAAAGAAAAGGATACATTGCTGACACCCCCACTTACTTTCGCTCCCGGCAGATTGTTTTTTATCCACTTTGTTGCCTCAAAAAAATCTACAGCATTATTGTTGTGCTCTTCTATACCTGTGGCTACGGGGAAAATATTCGGATCAAAAATGATATCCTGCGGTTGGAATTTGACTCTATCAACAAGTATCCGATAGCATCTTTCGCATATTTCAATACGTCTTTCATAGCTATCAGCCTGGCCTTTTTCATCAAATGCCATCACGACCACTGCAGCACCATATAATTTTATTTTGGCAGCCTGTTCAATGAACTCCTCTTCACTACCTTTTAAACTAATGGAATTTACAATTCCTTTTCCTTGTATTACCTTAAGTCCTGCTTCAATAATGTCCCATTTAGAGGAGTCAATCATTACAGGGACTCTGATAATTTCTGGTTCTGCAGCTATTAAATTCAAAAATGTAACCATGGCCTTTTCACCGTCAAGCATTCCCTCATCCATATTTACATCAATGATCTGCGCTCCATTTCTTACTTGTTGTAAGGCTACTTCTACTGCAGTTTCGTAATCCTCTTCTTTTATAAGACGTGCAAATCTTTTCGAACCTGTCACATTAGTCCTTTCACCAATATTTATAAAATTGGATTCCGGAGTAAGCACAAGTGGCTCCAGGCCACTTAATCTAAGCGGTGGTATTTTAGCGTTTTCCATACAATTAATCTTAAGCATGAGTCAGTTCTTTAATCTTTCTAGGCGTATATTTAGAGGCTACTTCTGCAATTGCTTTTACATGTTCAGGTGTAGTGCCACAACATCCACCAATAATATTAACCAATCCATCTTTCAGGTATTCTTCTATTTGATCAGCCATTTCCTGAGGCGTTTGATCATATTCACCAAATTCATTGGGCAGACCCGCATTAGGGTGTGCACTGATATTAACAGTGGAATTATCGGAAAGGGTTTTCAGATAAGGCTTTAACTGTTTGGCTCCCAGGGCGCAATTCAAACCGACACTGAGCAGTTCTACATGTGAGATAGATATTAAAAATGCTTCTGATGTTTGGCCGCTTAATGTCCTGCCACTAGCATCTGTAATGGTTCCGGAGACCATAATTGGGATATCAAGCGATTTTTCATGCCTGAGTTCTTCCAGGGCATATAACGCTGCTTTGGCGTTAAGTGTATCAAACACTGTCTCTATCAGGAATAAGTCAATTCCTCCATCCACCAGTCCTTCAGCTTGTTCTTTATAAGCTTCTTTTAACTGATCGAAATTTACCTCTCTAAATCCGGGGTCATTTACATTGGGGGAAAGGGAGGCTGTTTTATTGGTTGGCCCTAATGACCCAGCAACAAATCTTGGTTTTTCAGGGGTTAAATTACTGTATTCATCTGCTGCTTCTTTGGCTAGCTTAGCAGATAAACTATTCAATTCATAAACATAGTCTTCCAGGTTGTAATCGGCTTGCGCAATTCGTGTGCTACTAAAAGTATTGGTTTCAGCTATATCCGCTCCAGCTTCAAAATATTCCTTATGGATATCTTTAATAATTTCAGGCTTAGTGATGGAAAGCAGGTCGTTATTACCTTTTAGGGAACCTGGATGATCTTTTAACCGGTCATTACGAAAATCCTCTTCTTCCAGATTATGCCTTTGGATCATTGTTCCCATGGCACCATCTAAGATCAATATTCTTTCTTTTAGTAAATCTGTAATTGATTTCATAGGTTCTGTTTTTTAAATTATGTGTATAACCTATCAGAGAAGATTGCCAAGGATGGGATACTTATCTTTCCCAAATTGGGTGGGATTTAGCACCACGGACTGTGTACCAGGTTGCCAAGACTTCAAAGGGCCCTATCCCTCAGTCTTTCTCGATAAGTTGATGCAAATATAAAATATTTATTTTAAAGGAAAATTCTATTAAATTTTTAAGCAAATTTGGCTTAACATTCAATTAAACAAAGAAATTATTATTGAAGTTCGGAGCAATTGATATCGGGTCTAATGCTATTCGATTACAAATAACCAATACAATCGAATTTGAGGATTTATTAACTTTTAAAAAACTTGAATACATACGTTTTCCTTTAAGGCTCGGTCAGGATGTTTTTTCTATAGGCAGAATAGGAGAGGAGAAAAAAGATAAGTTTATTAAACTCATGATGGTCTATAAAAATTTAATTGATTTATATGCGGTTGATGCGTACTATGGATGTGCTACCTCAGCCATGAGAGAAGCAGAAAATGGAGAAATGATCGTCCGTTGTGTCAGGGATGAATTGGGTTTGGATATCGATATAATATCAGGCGAATACGAGGCTGAGATGATTAATGAGGTTATCCATCACTACCTTGAAAAAGATAAAGCCTATATCCACATAGATGTAGGAGGTGGATCCACTGAATTAAACTTTTATTCCAATCAGGAAAAGTTATTTACAAAATCATTTCCCATCGGCTCTGTGAGGCGTCTGGGTAAGTATGACTCACCGGAGGTATGGGATGAAATTAAAGATTGGGTTGTGAAAAATATCAGGAAAGAATATGGAAGGGTATCTTCTATAGGTACTGGCGGGAACATAAATAAAATTTTTGAGTTGGGTGCTAAAACCAAAAAGCGCTGGATATCACTGAAAAAAATCCAGGAGGTACAGGACTACATAAAAAATATGTCTTTACAAGAAAGGATGTTTAAGCTTCAGTTAAATCCTGATAGGGCTGACGTAATCATACCAGCATCCGAAATATACGTTCATGTGATAAAAGCTGTAAAATCAAAGTCAATTTATGTCCCTGATGTAGGCTTGAAAGACGGAATAAATTATATGTTGTTTAAACAACACTTCCCTCATGAACGGAAAGTGTTGTTTAGAAATTAAAGTTAAATTCCCGTACCTCCAGATAGATAGGAACCACCTGAAAAACCTTTCTTCTTATCTTTTTCTGTTAGTGCATGTAAATAATTGACGATATCCCTGACAGAAACTATCCCTTTTATGTGTCCATCTTCGGTGATGGGTAATACCTGATAGCTGTTATCGTTCATTACATCAGCAGCAGCACCTATTGATGTTTGAGGACTAACTGACTTTGGATGTTTTGTCATTATTTTCTCCAAAGTGAAATATTTATTTAATGTATCCTCGCTCACTGATTCTAATTCCTTAATATGATCCCTTAAAAACCTGATAATATCAGATTGACTGATCATACCTATCATTTTTTCATTTTCATCTGTTATTAGTAAATGATGCATATCAAACTTTGAGAATAACTCCAATACTTGGGTAAATTTGTTTGAGGTAGTAGCCACGACCACATCAGTGGTCATTATATTCGAAACAGGCGATTTAATATCCATAATATTTTTTTGGTTACGGTTCGTTATTGCTTCGTTTGAAGATAATAATTAATAAGTAAACCACGAAATAACTCATTAAAAATAAGATGTGCAGTAAAAATTAAATCATTATATTACGTTAATGTTAATTTTATTTATATTTGCTTCATGTTTAAATAATATAATGATTAGTTATGAGTGAGTTATACTTAGTGATAGGGTTTCTAGCGATTTTCGGACTTTACTCAATACTGAGGTTCTTTGAGGAGAAACATCAAAGCAAAGAACTTAATGATGCAAAAGATTAAATTTTAATTAATAATTATGTAATTATTACATAATTGTTTACTTTAGTTCTAGTATTAAATGTCAGTTAGTTGTTTTTTCATAGGTTTAGTGGTTATAAGTTTTTGTGGTTGATTCAGATTAAGAAAAATTGATTTTTGGTGTTTCTTGATCATGATTGGTTAAACACTTCCAGTTTTCTGGAAGTGTTTTTTTATTTTAATCCAGCTCTTTTCAATAGCGGCTGGATAGATGGCTCTTTGCCTTTAAATTTTTTATAAAGCACAGATGGATGCCCCGTTCCGCCCTTTGACAATATTTCCAGTCTGAATTTTTCAGCTATTTTTTTATTAAAGATCCCATTTTTTTTAAATGTTTCGAAGGCATCGGCATCCAAAACCTCTGCCCATTTATAACTGTAGTATCCAGCGGCATATCCTCCGGCAAAAATATGACCAAACTGGGTACTCATGTTTGTGTTTTCGACTCTTGGAAAAAGTTCAGCAGAACTCATGAATTCCTTTTCCATCTTATCAACGTCGGTTATTTCGGAATTTTCCTGATTATGCCAACCCATATCCAATAAACCAAAGCTTATTTGTCTTATTGTAGCATAAGCTTCGTGATACTGCATACTATTTTTTATTCTGTCAATGAGTTCATTTGGTATGTTTTCGTTATTTTCATAATTTTTAGCAAACAGATCAAGACAATCTTTCTCAAAGCACCAGTTTTCCATGATTTGAGAAGGCAGCTCCACGAAGTCCCAATAAACATTTGTTCCTGATAAGCTTTTGTATTTGCATCTGGATAACATGCTATGCAATGCATGCCCGAATTCGTGAAATAGTGTTTTTACCTCCTCAAATGTTAATAGTGACGGTGTTTTTTCCGTAGGTTGGGAAAAATTACAGACAATGGATACAATCGGACGAATGTCTTTATTATCCGCCACATGTTGTTCTCTGTAAGTTGTCATCCATGCCCCACCTCTTTTTCCCTCTCTGGGATAAAAATCAACGTATAACAGCGCGACATGCTTATTCATTTCATCAACTACCTCATAAGCCTTTGCATCTTTATGATATTTTGGGATGTTGTTAACCAATTTAAAATGTAGGCCATAGAGTAATTTAGCCACCTTAAATGCTCCCTCTATCACAAAATCAAGCTTGAAATAGGGCTTAAGCATTTCATCATTTATATCGAATTTGGCTTTCTTTAATTTTTCCGAATAATACGCCCAATCCCATCTTTGCAATTTTATATTTTCCCCTGACGCTTTTATGAAATCTTTCAATTCCTGGACTTCTTTCTCAGCTTTTACCCTGGATACATCCAATAATTCATTTAAAAAAGCGGATACTTTTTCAGCAGATTTTACCATTCTTTCCTCCAAAACAAAATCAGTGTATTTTTTATAGCCCAGTAAATTGGCCTGTTCCTTTCGAAGCCTTACAATTTTTTTAATAATCTCCTGATTATCTAAGTCATCATTTTTAAATGATTTTGACATAAAAGCCCTATACAGTTTTTCACGAAGGTCCCTTCTACTTGAATGTTGCATAAAAGGAACATAACTTGGCGCATGCAGGGTGA
Source organism: uncultured Roseivirgaceae bacterium (assembly GCA_964429655.1). Classification (GTDB taxonomy): domain Bacteria; phylum Bacteroidota; class Bacteroidia; order Cytophagales; family Cyclobacteriaceae; genus CAYSCZ01. Next base: position 4,139 of record CAYSCZ010000018.1, on the reverse strand, counting down.
TTATATACTTACCAGGAATTTTTTTGGATTTAGCGCGCTCAGATGCAGCATTTATCAGGTATTCAGGAAGCCCATCCAGATCTTCCTTTTCAAGGACCATCTCGTATTTATTGGTTTCTTTTAATAAGTTTTCACCAAACTTTAAACTCAATTCGGATAGTTCTTTTGTAACTTCTTTATATCGCTTTTTATCGTTACCATTTAAATTAGCACCACTTCTTATAAACGCTTTGTAAGTTTTATCGAGCATCATTGCATCTTCACTATCTAATGACTTTAAATCATGAGCAGTATATAGTTCTTTTACCTTTTCAAACAGGGTTTCATTGTGATAAAGGTCGTTATAGAAATCTGATAACCTGGGGGATATATTTTGAGCTATTTTTTGCAGTTCATCATTTGTTTCTGCTGAATTTAAATTGAATAAGATGGCAGCAACATTATTTAATTTGTCGTCACATAGATCAAGTGGTAATAGTGTATTTTCAATGGTTGGTTTCTCCGGGTTATTGGTGATGCCATCAATGTTTTTTTGAGCCATCTGAATGGCCCGGTCAATTGCCATTTCGAAGTGTCCATTTTTTATTTCCTCAAAAGGAGGCACCCGGAATGGAGTTTCAAAATCGTTTATTAATGGATTATCGCTTATATTGTTCATAGTACTGTTAATTTTGACGATCAAAGATAAATTGAAATCGGCTTATATTTGTGATAAACACCAAGACCATGAAGCTAGGCATTATTGTAGCGCTAGTATTTTTAAACTTTCCGGCATTATCGCAGATTGACTCTGCTGCTGTCAATTTATCTACACCCTACCATTCGATCTACACCCATTTGTATTATCTGCAGGATGATAGCTATGCTCCTGAATTATCCGCAAAAACCTTTAATCAGAAATATCGCTCCGCAGGTAAAGCCAGTGAACTGGCTATAGAACTGAAGCAAGTCCTGGACGGGAAGGGCATTTACATAACCATGAGTGAAATCCCCAAGGACCCAAACTATCTTGACTCAACCACAAACAGACATCAGTACATTCTTACCGAAGCATATCCAAATATCTACCTGGAGAAAGTCAGATCAAAATGGTTATTCTCTGAAAGATCAGCTGTAGCGATTGAACAGGCACATAAAGATCTTTTTCGCTTCGGGACTGATCGGCTGTTGAATCTACTACCAAAAATTGGTACAAGGAAGATTTTTGGATTGTATTCATGGCAGGTGATCGGAATTCTTATACTTTCATTTTTCTGTTTTTTGATTCACAGAGTCTTTACGTTTCTTATTAAACGATTATTTGTAAGATTACTAAGGCGTCATGGGCATGAGGATATGGCAAGGAATTTTATTCTTCCAATAGCCAGGCCAATAAGCATTTTTTTGGTCATCCTTATTCTTGTCACCTTTATACCAGTACTTCAACTACCGATAGAATTTTCGAAGTATCTCATTTTAATACTCCGGGCGATATTGCCTCTGGTCGGAACCATTGTTGCTTATCGCCTTGCAGATATTTTTTCCTTATATCTACTCAAGTTAGCCAGTAAAACAGAAAGCACTTTAGATGACCAATTAGTACCGCTGCTTCGAAAGACGCTCAAAACCTTTGTGATTATCCTAGGTACTTTTGTTATTTTAAGTAACCTAAATGTTGACATTTGGCCACTACTTACAGGTATCTCTATTGGTGGCCTGGCGTTTGCTTTAGCCGCTCAGGACACAATTAAGAACTTTTTTGGATCACTAATGATCTTCATAGATAAACCTTTTCAAATTGGTCATTGGATTACATCTGATAATATTGATGGTGAAGTAGAGGAAGTTGGAATTCGTTCCACCCGCGTGAGAACTTTCAGAAATTCTTTGGTTTATGTACCCAATGGTAAGTTAGCTGATAGCGTAATTGATAATCATGGTTTAAGGGTGTACAGACGATTTTATACCCAGATAAGTGTAACCTATGATACACCAGCAGATATATTAGAACTATTTTCCGAAGGATTAAGGGAAATTGTGAAAAATCACCCAAAGACAATGAAAGAGAAGTATCACATTTATGTGAATGATTTTGCCTCATCTTCGATAAATATAATGTTTTACATATTTTTTGCAGTACCTACCTGGGCTGAAGAATTAAAATCAAGACACGAGGTGATCCTGGCAATTATCAGATTGGCTGATCAGTTAAGTGTTAATTTTGCATTCCCTACCCAAACGATTCATGTAGAAAATCTTCCGGGGCAACCATCATTATCTCCTAGCTATAAATCTAAAGAAGAATTAAAAGCTATGATGGCTGATTATTTCCAATCAAATTAATAGCTTGCCATCATTATTTCCACAATAATATAAATACATATTCCTATGAAATTTGGCACATTGGCCGTACATGCAGGCGTTGAAGCTGATCCTACCACAGGAGCAATTATGACTCCTATTTATCAAACATCGACTTATGTTCAGAAGTCTCCGGGTCAGCACAAAGGATTTGAATATTCAAGAAGTCAAAATCCAACCCGGCAGACGCTTGAAAAGAGTTTAGCATCCTTAGAAGGTGCTAGTTATGCACAGGCCTATGCATCTGGAATGGCAGCTATTGATACGATCATAAAATTATTTAAAGCCGGGGATGAAGTGATCTGCACCAATGATTTGTATGGAGGCTCATACAGAATATTTACCAAAATATTTCAAGATTTTGGCATCAAATTTCATTTTGTAGACATGGAAAAGTTAAAAGGTGTAGAAGAATCTATTAATAAAAACACGAAATTAATATGGGCTGAGACACCGACAAATCCTATGATGAAGGTGATAGATCTTTATGGGTTAGGTAAGGTTGCCAAGGCAAATAACATATTACTCGCCGTAGATAATACTTTCTCTACGCCATACCTCCAAAGACCTATTAGCTGTGGGGCTGATCTGGTCATGCATTCCGTTACTAAGTACTTAGCCGGTCATTCTGATGTAGTGATGGGAGCAATCATGACAAACAGCGCTGAACTTGATGAAAAGCTTAGATTTATTCAGAATGCCTGTGGAGGTGTGCCTGGACCACAGGACTGTTTTTTAGTATTGAGAGGTATTAAAACATTACATTTAAGAATGCAGAGACACTCTGAAAATGGTAGGGAAATTGCAAATTATTTATGTGACCACCCAAAAATAAAAAAGGTATTTTGGCCGGGACTTATGCACCATCCCAATCATGAAATCGCAGCTAAGCAAATGCGGGATTTTGGTGGAATGATCTCTTTCATCATGGGAAAAGACACGAAGGAAAAGGCATTTGAGGTTTTGGAGAAGCTTAAAATATTCAGCCTTGCGGAATCACTTGGAGGTGTTGAATCATTGGCAGGACACCCAGCAACCATGACCCACGCCAGCATACCAAAGGAAGAGCGATTGAAATCCGGTCTTACTGATTCATTAATAAGGCTAAGTGTGGGCATTGAAGATCCGGATGATCTCATCAAAGATTTGGAGCAAGCGATTGCCTAGGTCACATTTAGTGGAGCCGGAGGGATTCGAACCCTCGTCCAGCCAAGGAAAAAACATACCCTCTACAATGCTTAGTTATCCTTTTTATTCTCGTAAGTAAGCCGGTGAATAACTACCTACTCAACTTACCAGTTGCTGAAGGTTTCGCTTTTGGCTAGCAACATTACCTCAAGCTAGACCTTTATGACGACACCCCGTAATCTTGCCTAAAGGACGAAGCAAAGCGGGATGTGGCTGGGAAGGACTGTTTGTCCCATCCTAATAATTCTTACTATAATTCAGAATTACGCAGCCATGGCGTAGTTATTCTCGCCAGCTATGATTTGAATGAATTGCTCGCGGATGTACATTCTCCACCCGGCATGCAGGTATACTTCTTACACTTCCTGTCAATTCCGGTCGGCCCCATAAATCAAAGAACAGTAATATGCAATCAAATATAGTTAGAATTTTGTTATAACGTTTTGATGTTTCCAGAGTTATGTTCATCGGTACCCTCCTCTTAATAGTTACAATATTTTCTTAGTTTCATCATTTATCAAATGCTCAAAGAATTAAACCCAGATTTGTCATTGGAATTTGTCATGAAGGGTTAAAGCCCAAAAAATCAGGCACTTAGGTCGAGGAGGCAT
>CAYSCZ010000017.1:28327-52128 GCA_964429655.1 uncultured Roseivirgaceae bacterium | reverse complement strand
ACTCAATTTGACTTATCTTTCTTATAAATACCAAATGTTTAGGACACTATTGGTTTTAGAATAAAAGATGGTGGTTAATTATCCTCATTCGTAATAAATCTCTTTCCTTCAGCTCCTTCGTTAAAAATCAAATCAATTATTGATAAATTTTTTTCAAAATCACCCCATAGTTGATTATAAATTGGATGATTAAAAGAGGAGTAAACTAATTTTATATTATTGTTTTGAAATAATTGTTCATCCTGATAGTATCCTCCGCCAAATCCCGAATAGTAGGTATCAGCACCTAAAGATTTACAAGCAGCAATTAATCGCTCTGTAGCATCATCAAATTCTTCAATAATTTCTGATGCCAACATAATTTCCCCACCTATGTTGAACACTTTAGCCACCCAGATTACAAGTTCTTTATTTAATTCAGATAATAACCTGGGATGACGACCTAGTATATCACAAAATGGATCAAAATAAACATCAAAATATTTAGACTTCTTATAGTTTTGTTCTACTGATTTGATAATTTTTGGTAAGCTTTTCTCAGGATTAACTATTTCTGTTTCAAAAATATATTGTTTCGATTTACCTGATTGTTTGACTGGTATAGTAAGCCAATTTACTCCTTGAGGTGTTTTAATTCTGTTCCTATTTACATAACTATTTTTGGTGTATTGTACATTATCCAATAATACGAACGTATCCGACTTAGATATTTTATAGAAATAACCAATCCATGGAATGAAATTGGGCTGATGAATAGATAGTGTCATTCAACAATATTTTTTTTATTATAAATTTTTATTTTTCTCAATCAGAGTAGGTTAGTTCAAAACAATTTATTGTTTTTTCTAAACGGATGCTTCTCTAAAGGCTTCTTCGCAAAAGGGTGGTATTCACCCGAGAGTCCTTTAGGTTTCTGATTGCGAATGTCATGAACGATCTCAATTGATGGCCTTACTTCATTGATCTTAAATCCCTTCCCCTCCAATATTCTCTTATAACTCTCAGTATGTAGCTCTGTGAAACCCTGACTAAATTCGATTTCTTCATTTTCTATTGTAATTGATCGATAAGTTCTTTGTCCTGCTTTTTTTGCTTCTTCCGGTAATGTATTGCTGTTAATGCTCAAAAACCATCTTATTCTAGCTTGGGAAAGTTCCAAATAGCCACATGCTCGATCATGCTCATGGATATTTACTTCGTTGTTTTTTACTGGCCCAAAAATCCAGGTAAGCATATCAAAAAAATGAACACCAATATTGGTGGCGATACCTCCTGACTTTCCTATTTCTCCCTTCCATGATGTATAGTACCATAGTCCCCGACTTGTGATATAGGTCAGATCAATATCATACACCTTATCGCGAGGCCCTGCTTCTATCTTTTTCTTAAGCTCAACAATCTTTTCATGTAATCTTAACTGCAAAATATTGTAAATAGAGCTGTTTGCTTCATTCTCCAGTTTTTCAAGCGCATCAATATTCCAGGGATTTAATACCAGTGGTTTTTCACAAATGGCATGTGCAGCATTGCGTAATGCCATTCTAATATGAAAATCATGCAAATAATTAGGTGAACAGATACTAATGTACTCAACTGGATTATTCTTCTCTAATCGCAATTTCTCAATATGCCTGTCAAAACGCTCCAATTCTGTAAAGAAACTAGCATTTGGAAAATAACTATCAATAATCCCCACACTATCAAACTTATCTGAAGCTGCCACCAGGTCATTGCCAGTATCTTTTATCGCCTTTAGATGACGAGGCGCAATGAAGCCAGCAGCTCCGATCAATGCAAATCTTTTATTGCTCATATTTTTATTACATTATCATCTTTTAAAATATATTGACCACCTGAAATATCGCAATATGCGATTGATTCATGATTAAAATTCAGCCGCACCCCACTTTCACTCATCCAACCGATAGGCCTTCCTGGATTGCCTACGACAAGTGCATATGGTTTTACATCTTTGATAACAACGGCACCGGCACCAATAAATGAATATTTTCCCAAGGTGATACCACAAACAATAGTGGCGTTGGCACCTATGCTAGTGCCTTCTCTTACAATCGTCTTTTGATACTCATCTTTTCTTATGACTTCGCTTCTTGGGTTTATAACATTCGTAAAAACAGCAGATGGCCCCAAAAAAACATTATCCTCACAAATTACGCCCGTATAAATTGAAACATTGTTCTGTACTTTTACATTATCACCCAGTATAACATCCGAGGATACCACAACATTCTGCCCAATATTACAATTATTGCCAATAATTGCACGCTTCATAATATGTGAGAAATGCCAAATCTTTGTCCCAGCACCTATTGAACATCCTTCATCGGCATATGAAGATTCATGAATAAAATAGTCTCCCATTATAAGTATTGCTTTATTTTATTACAGATATATTCTTGTTGCCCTGCTGTTAATTCAGTGTGCATTGGGATGGATAGAACTTTGTTAGAAACACTTGCACTCACTTGTAGGTCTTCAGGGTTATGATTCACTGCCCGGTAAGCTTCTTGTTTGTGAATTGGAAGCGGGTAATAAATCATAGTAGGAATGCCTTCCTCAGCTAATTTTTCTTTAATAAAGTTTCTCTGTCCGGCATTCTTAAATTTTATTGTATACTGATGAAATACATGTTCGCTCATTGAATATCTTTTTGGAATTTCAATATCAATACCTTCAAATAACTGATCGTAAATCTTTGCAGCTTGTTGTCTGGTTTGAATGAAATCATCCAGGTATCTTAATTTTACACGCAATATGGATGCCTGCAACGCATCAAGTCTGGAATTGACACCGATATATTTAAAATAGTATTTCTTATTCTGCCCGTGATTCGCAATAATCCTAATTTTAGACGCTAAATCATTATTATTACAAAAAATCGCTCCTCCATCACCGAAACACCCCAAATTCTTTGAAGGGAAAAACGACGTACAACCAATATCGCCCATAGTACCTGATCTCTTAACTTTACCATCAGTAAAATAATACCTGGCACCAATAGATTGTGCTGAATCTTCAATCAACTTTAACCCATAAGATTCGCATAGGGAAACTAATTTATCCATATTGGCATTCTGACCAAATAGGTGAACTACAATTATGGCTTTTGTCCTGGAACTAATGGCGTTAATAATTTTTTCAGTATCAATATTGAAATCACCAGCATCAATATCCACTAAAACAGGACTTGCCCCTAATAATTTGATGACCTCAGCACTTGAGATATAAGTAAAAGCAGGAACTATGACTTCATCACCAGGCCCGATTTCAAGTGCCATAAGTGCAAGTTGAAGCGCATCAGTACCATTCGCACATGAAATTACGTTTTGAACTTCACAATATTTACTCAACTCATTTTCAAAGTTTTTAACCTCGTTCCCACCTATAAATCGCGATGAGTTTAAAACCCTTTGTATAGCATCATCAATATCGCCTTTAATTCTCTCATATTGCGTGCTTAAATCAACCATCTGAATTGATTTTTCCATTATTAATTGCATTTAGACGAAAATCCTGCAAGTTGGATCGGAATATTGTCATAATAAAATTTTATTGCGTTTTATATTGAATGATATATCATTCGAATAATGTAAGGCTATACATTTGCATGTAATCATACTTAAAACATGAAAAAAATAGGAGTTATAACGTCTGGCGGTGATGCACCGGGGATGAATGCCTGCCTTAGAGCGGTAGTACGAGCAGCCATTTATCTCGATATTGAAATATACGGGATCAAATATGGCTTCTCAGGTATGATTGATGGTGATCTTTATAAGATGAAATCATATTCGGTAAGTAATATCGTGCAAAAAGGTGGTACAATCCTCAAATCTGCTCGCAGCAAAGAATTTATGTCCAAAGAAGGACGACAAAAGGCCTACAACCAATTGAAACAAAGAGATATTGAAGGATTGATAGCTATTGGTGGCGACGGCACTTTCACCGGCGCAAATATTTTTTATGAGGAATTTGGGATACCGATCGTTGGGTGCCCGGGAACTATTGACAATGACTTATACGGTACCGATAATACCATAGGTTTTGATACGGCCGTTAACACTGCGCTAGATGCCATAGATAAGATCAGGGATACTGCCAACTCGCATGACAGGGTATTTTTTATTGAAGTTATGGGCAGGCATTCAGGCTATATAGCCATAAATTCTGCCATTGGCGGCGGGGCCGAATTGGTCATGGTTCCTGAGACATCAACCACTATTGAGGATGTGATTAAAACCTTAAAAAAAGGCAGGGACAGACAGAAAACATCTTCAATTGTTGTGGTTGCCGAAGGTGATGAACAAGGCAATGCCCATGAAATAGCCACAAAAGTAATGAAACAAGTACCCGAACTGGATATCCGTGTTACAACCCTCGGACACATACAAAGAGGAGGCCCTCCCTCCATGTCAGACAGGATTTTAGCTTCCAGACTTGGACTGGCCGCCGTGGAAGGTTTGGTTAATGGTCAAAAAAATGTAATGGTTGGAGTGGTGGATGATAAGGTAACTTATACCAATTTCAGATTAGCCATCTCCAAGTCCAAACCCCTAAATGAAGACCTCTTGAGACTGGTGAAGGTTTTAAGTATTTGATAGCTTCAAATCAATATATTCTTTCATTGAAGCTATCGCCTCTGGAAGGAACCAAACAACCTCTTCATCCCTCTTAAACCAAGTAAGCTGTCTTTTTGCATATCTTCTGGTATTTCTTTTTAACAACCGAACGGCTTCATCATAATCATTAAAACCATTCAAATAATCGAATATTTCCTTATACCCAACAGTCTGCAAGGCATTGTGACCTCTGTACTTATATAATGAATTTGCCTCTTCAAAAAGGCCATCCTCAATCATTTTATCCATACGTTTATCTATCCTTCTGTAGAGTTCTGACCTCGGTAATTCCACGCCAATTTTCAGGGTTCGATAACCGTAATCAATTCTGCGCTTTTTTCTGTAATTTGAATATTGATTTCCGGTATGATCGATTACCTCAAGTGCCCTGACAAGCCTTTGAGGATTTGAAAGATCAACCTGATCATAGTATTGTTGATCTAAAATCTTTAGTCTATCCTGAAGATATTCAATTCCCTTTTCTTCCATTATCTTATTCCACTTAGTCCGGACATCTTTAGGAACATCTGGTATATCATCAAAACCATGTATAGCAGCATCGATGTATAACCCGGAACCACCAACCATTATAATCAAATCATATTCCTTAAAAAGTATATGTATTAGCTGTTGACAATCCCTGGCATAGGAACCGGCATTATATTCTTCCGTTATGGAAAAATTATTAATAAAATGATGCCTGACAGCACCAAGTTGATAATGATCAGGTTTTGCGGTCCCAATATTTAATTCTTTATAAAATTGTCTGGAATCTGCAGATATAATTTCACACCGAAAATGTTTTGCCAGTGAAATTGCAGTATCTGTTTTGCCAGCTGCTGTAGGGCCACAGACGATTATCAAAGACTTATCCAAAGGGTAAAATAATTAATACCAATAGTTTTTTACTTAAATTTATTAATCATAAACAAAAATATGATGATGCAAAATGATGATCAAAGAGAATTACCTGACAAGGAGGCATCCACCTACCATGAGTCAGGAATGTCTGAAGCATCTTTAAGAACTAACCCTCACCTTACAGAATTATTCAATTCGTCGTTCGACCTTGTTCAAATATTTGATCAAAATGGAAATTTCAAATTTATAAATGAAGCTTTTAGAAATAAACTAGGATATTCGATTTCCGAGCTATATAACTTCAAATTTATGGAAGTTGTAAGTCTTGATTATAAAAAACAAACCCACGATAAACTGAATGACCTTCTGGCAGGAAAGAAAATAGAACGCTTTGAAACTGTCTTCACCTCGAAATATGGCAAAAACATTTTTGTGACAGGAAAGGTCAACTGCACAAAGAGTAGGTCAGGGATTATCGAGTATAGAGGAATTTTTTATGATATTACTGAAAGGATAAGAGCAGAAAAAGCACAAAACTTATATTACAAAATAGCCAGCCTGACAATCCGCAGCCATAATCTTAAGTATTTGTACAATGACATCTATAAAGAACTTAACAAGATCCTTCAAGTAGAGAACTTTTCAATTCTGCTAAACGAAAATGGCAAAATAGAATTCGCTTATTTGGTAAATGAATTAGAAGGAAAAGAATCATTTGAAAATCAACAAAATATTAACAGGTTCCTGGCCCATTACACATTTGAAAGAGGCAGATCACTAATTATTTACCAGGATGGAATTAAAAAAATTGCCCAAACAAAAAACATAAACCTTACCGGCAAGCTCCCGACAATATGGCTCGGCGTGTTGATCAAGCAGGACGATAACCCTTCTGGTGTCATGTCAGTACACACCTACGAGGACCGTTCTGCCTATAATTATAAAGACCTTGAACTGTTGGACTTTATTGCTGGTCAGATATCCCTTGCTATTGAGAGAAAGACCAACGCTGAACAAATTGAGAATCAGCAGGCCAGATTAAGAGCAATATTCGACTCCCCAACCCATCAGATATGGTCCGTAGATAGAAATTATCGATATACGTCATTTAATCATAACTATCAGGAGGCAATTAAAGAATACTTTGGAGTCGAGCCTGAAATTGGTAAAAGTTTTGCTGAAGAATACAAAAAATATATTCCTGGGCAGCAACGAAAACTATGGATCCATAAATATGATGAATCATTTAATGGCAAAACACAAAACTTCCAGGTTTGCATCTCAACCTTGGATGGTCAAAAAATATGGCGTGAGGTTTACTTAAACCCGGTCTATCTACCTAACAATGCCATCCATGAAATCTCTGTAATAGCAAATGACATCACCGAAAAAAAACTGGCGGATGTTGCTTTAAATGAAAGCCTTGAAAAATTCAGAAATATCTTTGAGTCTTTTCAGGATGTGTATTTCAGGTGCGATATGAATGGGGAGATAGTCATGATAAGCCCTTCTGTGGAAGAGGTATTAGGCTTTAAACCCGAAGATGTGATTGGAAAAAATATCATAGAATTCCTTGATAAAAACTTTTCCCTGGATCAGGTCCTGAAAGCTTTGTTTCAAAAAATCAGGGTTAGAAATATAGAAGGCACGGTTAAGACGGCTGCGGGCGAGAGCATTCAATTTCTCTGTAACATCAGGCTAATTGTCAAAGAAGATACCCCAACAAACATAGAAGGTGTGGCCAGGGACATTTCGAAACTTAAAAATACTTACTCCGAACTGCAGGAGGCAAAGGAATTTGCAGAAAAATCACTAAAAATCAAAGAAAGATTTCTTGCCAACATGAGTCATGAAATCAGAACCCCTATGAATGGTATTATTGGGATGATAGACCTACTTGCAAGCACAGATCTTGATGAGGAGCAGAAGCAATACATTCAAACCATTAAAAAATCTTCTGATACACTACTAAACATACTCAATGATATATTAGACCTATCCAAAATAGAGGCAGGGAAGATGGAGCTGAAACTCAAACCTGTTAATTTAAAGGACACCATTGAAAAATTATATGATTTATACTCCCAGGCTGCACACCAAAACAACACAAGTCTATATTATTATATTGGAGAAATACCTGATATCGTTCTGGCAGATGAGACAAGGCTAATGCAAGTCCTTTCAAATCTTACTTCAAACGCTATAAAATTTTCAGATAACAATGGAAACATTAATATAAGCTTGAAGCTCATTGAAGCGACTGATTCTACCTATGATTTTAAAGTTCAGATAAAAGATTCGGGAATAGGCATATCGCAAGAAAACCAGAATAAGCTTTTCATATCTTTTAATCAGTTGGATAATTCAAGCGCTAAGACTTATGCAGGCACCGGACTTGGACTGGCCATATCCAAAGAATTAGTAAAAAGTATGGGCGGTGAGATAGGTGTTACATCCACGCCTGGACTAGGAAGCACTTTTTGGTTTACTTTCAACGCCCAAAAAATCGATGACCTTAACATAGTGCAAGAAAAAAAAGAAGATGTGTCCATCACGAAGCAGTTCGTGGCCACCATTCCAAAAATTCTTTTGGTTGATGATAATGATGTGAACAGAAAGGTGGCGTGTCAGATCCTGCAAAAATCAGGCTGTAATGTGGATGAGGCCTCAAGTGGACATGAGGCCATTTTAAAGGTTAGTAAAGAAAATTACGATCTCATATTTATGGATATTCAAATGCCTAAACTTGATGGAATAAAAACAACCAAAATTATAAGGTCAACACAATCCAGGGTGCCACCAATAGTTGCCATGACCGCCTACTCCATGGAAAATGATCGAACCAACTTCCTTAACCAGGGACTTGATGATTATCTAAGCAAACCATTGCAAGCCAAAACCATTATTCAAAAGGTTAAAGACTGGCTGGATTTTGAACCAAAAGAAGTAGAAAAGAATATATTTCATGAAAGCACCTCAGACCTGGTTATTAACCAAAACAAATTGAGCCAGTTGTCTAAGTATGGCGGTAAGGAGTTAATCCTTGAAATAATTCATGATTTTCATAAAGAGGTAACTAATGAATTAAAAAAATTTAAAGATTCACTGAAAAAAGAAAAATATGAAAGCATAAAATCCAGTATGCATACTCTCAAGGGAAGCGCTTCAACTATTGGGGCAGAACAGCTCGCTAATTGTGCAATTATGATTGAAAATAAAATAAAAGCGCATAACTTTACTGAACTGGAGGAGGACTTCAAAATCCTGAAATCAGCTTACAAAGAATTCGATAAAAACAGTAAAAAAATAGTGGACAGCTAACAAATGGAATCCGGTAGCGTAAAAATAATGATTGCAGAGGACAGCTCAGTAATACAAAATCTCACAAAAAAAATATTACAAATTCAGAATTACGTAATAAAATCCGTAAAAAATGGTAAACAGGTCTTAAAATCACTTGAAAAAGATGATTATGACCTGATTTTAATGGATATAAATATGCCCATAATGAATGGGATTGAGTGTGCCAGAGAAATTAGAAAACTAAAAGAGAAAAAAAAGAATGCTATACCGATCATAGCTATAACCGGCAATGCCGACAACTACACATTAGAGGAGTTTAGGAATGCAGGAATCAATGATTTTGTCCCCAAGCCATTAAACTATGATTTCCTGGTGGATGTAGTAAAAAAGTACATCACTAATGGCGGTTAAATATAAAAATCACTTATTAAAAAAATTAGAATTACTCCTCGAGGAAACCAGTTATACGATACGATATGAAAAAGGAAACTTTCAATCGGGTTATTGTATTTTAAAAGACAGGAAAGTCATTATTATCAATAAATTCCTTCCGCTAACCGGTAAGATTAATAGCCTGATAGAGATCATCAGAACCATAAATATTGATAAACATCGTTTAAACAACAAGAATAGAGCGTTGTTAAATAACCTATACCAAATTACGACCCAGTTTTGATTGTTACTTTTCTAGGTACAGGAACTTCTCAGGGTGTGCCTGTTATAGCTTGCGACTGTAACGTATGCCGATCGATTGATTTTAAAGATAAAAGACTAAGATCTTCTGTTCATATTGATATTGACGGGCTTAGTTTAATCGTGGATACAGGGCCTGATTTTAGACAACAAGTGCTCAGGGAACGAATATATAAACTTGACGCAATACTGTATACCCATGAGCATAAAGATCATACAGCAGGAATGGATGATATACGGGCTTTCAACTTCAAGCAAAAAAAAGATATACCCATATACGCACGGCATAAAGTTTTACAACAACTAAGAAAGGAATTTGAGTATGTGTTTGCAGCGGATAAATACCCAGGTGTACCACAAGTATTAGAGAAAGAAATTTTCAATAAACCTTTCTGTATTAATGGCATTTACATCTTACCTGTAGAAGTACTGCACTATAAACTACCTGTTTTTGGATTTAGAATTAAAGATTTCACCTACATAACGGATGCAAATCATATCTCAGACATAGAAGCTGAAAAACTTAGAGGCACCAGGATACTGGTGTTAAACGCCCTTCAAGTCAAAACCCATCTTTCCCATTTCAATCTGGAGCAAGCCATCGGGTTTGCTGAATCCATTGAACCTGAAAAAACATATTTCACACACATTAGCCATAGAATGGGGCTTCACAAAAAAATTTCTCAGACACTTCCTGAAAATATTGCATTAGCTTATGATGGTTTAAAACTAAACCTGTAATGCATGTCAATCATTATTTTCTAAAATATCTTACCGATTATCTTGATAAAAAAATCAGTGGCTACCGACTGGTAAAATGTTACTGCCAAAATAAAGATGAGCTGATATTGGAGTTTGTTCAAAAAGATGAACCTTTTTATTTAAAGGTATTGGTTAAAGACAAGCTCAATATAATTTCATTTCCCATAGAACATCACAAAGCCAGGAAAAATGTCGTAAGTGTTTTTAAAAAGTTGGAAGGATGTAATGTATTCGGAGTCTACCAGTTTAAAAATGATCGAAGCTTCTCCATTAAATTCACCAACCAATTTGAATTGGTATTCAAGTTTCATGGTTCCAAATCCAATATCATTTTATTATCTAATGAAGAAGTAACAGAAATTTTTAAAAACACTTTAACCTCGGACCGGAACCTAAAAAAAGGTCAACTCAATAGGGACCTTGATCAAACTTATGCATCTTTCCTTAAATCCACAGACCCACTCAGGGAACTTTATCCAACATTCGGCCCGATAACTAAAAATTATCTGCTTCGAAAAGGGTATTCTGGGAAGGATAAGGAAAATGACTGGGAAAAAATCCAGAAAGTAATTAATGAATTAAATGATCACACATTCTATATTACCATGATAGATGATGATCTCCACCTCAGCCTTTTAAAAATCGGGAAGATAATTAGCATTCATAATAATCCCTTAGAAGCTGCAAACGATTTTTATATCCGATTTATAAAATCTTTTACTTTTTCAAAAGAAAAGAAGGAAGCCTTAAAATTATTGATCAATAAGAAGCGAAAGATTGAAAACTATGTCAATAAAACATCACTAAAACTAACTGATCTATTAGAGAATGATAATCCGGAGGAGCTAGCAGACATCATTATGGCAAATCTTAATAAAATTCCAGAGGGAAGTACAGAGGCTAAGCTTTACAATTTTTATAAAGATAAAATGGTCAATATTAAATTGAAATCAGGTTTGTCTCCACAAAAAAGTGCTGAGCATTATTACAAAAAATCAAAAAATAGAAAAATAGAAATAGGTACCATTGAAAAGAATCTAAGTGCCAAAAAAGATGAACTCATTCTCATTAATAATTATATCAATGAATTAGACAAGGTGGATAATCTCAGTGACCTTAGAAGATTAGTCATCAATAAAATCAATCCATCAAAAATAGAAACTGAAAGCAAAATACTTCCATTTAAAACTTTTATCGTAAGAGACTATCATATCTTAATTGGAAAAAACTCAAAAAACAATGATGAGCTGACCTTAAAATATGCCAAAAAAAATGACTTGTGGTTACATGCAAAGGATGTAGCTGGTTCTCATGTTGTGGTGAAAAATAAACCGGGAAAAAATTTCCCGAAAGATATTATTGAGAAAGCTGCTCAACTCGCCGGATATTATTCCAAGAATAAAAACGAAGGGTTAACACCTGTTATATATACCTCAAAAAAATTTGTAAGGAAACGAAAAGGCTCGCATCCGGGTGAGGTAATTGTGGATAAGGAGCAGGTTATTATAGTTAAGCCTGCTCCATATGAATATCTAAATTATTGAGTAACTCCTATTTTAACCATGTTTGTATGGCTCTTCCAATGCAATGGCATAGAGGCTGTATTTATGTAAACATCGCCCGGCGTAAGTACACCTTCTTTTTTCAGGATTTTTTCCAAATCTTCAAGTGTTTCATCTATGCCTTTCATCTCATCATAATAAAACCCTCTAACACCCCAGATCAAATTCATCTGCCGTAATATGTGTTTTCTGTCAGTAAAAATAATTATTGGAGCCTTGGGTCTGTGCATGGATATTCTAAAAGCGGTGTAACCGGATTTTGTTAATCCAATGATCGCTTTTGAGCGTACAGCATCACTTAACCGGCAACTTGCCCTGACCATGAGGTCATTCAAATGTGTTGAGGAATCTTCTCCCTCATCATAGAATTTATTATAGATCGTCCGAGAAGTAGCCTCTACAGCCTTGACGATTTTAGACATGCTTTTAACAGATTCTACAGGATACTTACCCGCAGCGGACTCTGCTGATAACATAACAGCATCAGCACCATCCAGAACCCCATTTGCCACATCATTTGTTTCAGCCCTGGTTGGCCTGGGGTTTTCTATCATACTTTCCAGCATCTGTGTCGCTATTATTACCGGCTTACCAACCTTGTTGCACATCTTTACCATTCTCTTTTGCATCACAGGAACTCTTTCACTTGGTATTTCAACGCCGAGGTCTCCCCTGGCAACCATTAAGCCATCAGCTGACTCTATTATCGATTCAAGATTTTCAAGAGCTTCTGGTTTTTCAATTTTAGCAATGATTTTGGTGGTTCTTCCGGTTATTTCTATTTTCTTCTTCAGATAATTAATGTCCTGTGCGGATCTTACAAATGAAAGCGCAATCCAATCAACATTGTGTTTTAAGCCAAACTTTAAATCAATTTCGTCCTTTTCCGTCAGCGATGGTGCTGTAACACGTGTATCAGGAAGATTTATTCCTTTTTTGGATTTGAGAATACCTCCATGAATAACAGTTGTTTCAACGTCAACATCACTTTTTGACTCTACCCTCAGCTCTATCTTTCCATCATCTATCAATATTATGTTCCCTATGGTGACATCTTTTGCTAATGCTTTGTAAGATGTGCTGATTAAATCGCTGGAGCCTGTAACTTCCTCAGTAGTGATTACTAACTTTTCGCCTGCTTTTATTTCCACTCCTTCGTTTTCCATCACTCCTGTTCTTATTTTAGGCCCCTGAAGGTCCTGGAGCAGACAGACATGAGTACCCAATTCTTCATTCAAGTCCCTGACTTCATTTATCACTTTAAGATGGTCTTCATGATTTCCATGAGAAAAATTAAGACGAAATACATCAACCCCTGACTGGATTAATTTCACTAGTATTTCCCGGTCTCGACTTGCCGGACCAACCGTAGCAACAATCTTTGTTTTTTTAAAAGCGTATTCTTCCATATTTAGAAAAGGAGATTTTCTTTGTTTTTTAATCTTCGAACATCAAACAACATTGCATACTGAATAATTGAGACGTTCATTATCTTATCCCTGATATCGTTCAACTGATATTCGCCAGTCGAATCAGTGATTTTTAGTAAGTAATCAAAACTATTGAGCTCCGGAATTAGATATTCAACTACTGAATGACTGATATTTGATTCTTTATTGTTAAAAAATTGGAATTTAGTATGTTCTGTCTCAAATAGGTAGTTTGATATAATTATTTTTTTATTACTAATACCAATTACTTCAATATCATCTTCTTTCCTCAAATCTATTCCCAAAACACTATTAAGCCACCAAACAACCTTGTACCCTTTTTCAACGCAGGAAATACCTATCAATTGAAAATTGAAGGCCTTATCAAAGTCTAGAGATATTTTGTGATGCTTCATAAACCATATATTATTTTAGCCATCAGGCACATGTTAGTCAGCGATAAAATTTTCTTGACTTTAATGCTTTAAATATATTTCTTTGCACGTGTTTTAACATAAATTTTTAGAAATGTCTGATATAGCTTCCAAAGTAAAAAGTATAATTATTGATAAACTAGGGGTAGAAGAGTCTGAAGTTACTCCTGAGGCAAGTTTCACAAATGATTTAGGTGCCGATTCACTGGATACTGTTGAACTAATTATGGAATTCGAAAAAGAATTCAATATTTCAATCCCTGACGACCAGGCTGAAAATATTTCAACTGTAGGACAAGCGATTTCCTACTTAGACGAAAACGTAAAAAAAGACTAAAGTCTTTTACATATTTTTCTGATTTATAAACTTTAATGAATTTAAATAGGGTAGTTGTTACAGGTTTAGGTGCTCTTACCCCGATCGGAAACAATGCAAATGATTACTGGTCAGGGCTTAAATCAGGGCAAAGTGGTTCTGACCTTATTACGAAATTCGATACTGAAAAATTCAAAACCAGGTTTGCGTGTGAGGTGAAGGGTTATGATCCGCTGGACTTCTTTGAGAAAAAAGAAGCCAGGAAAATGGATTTATTTACCCAATATGCAATTGTCGTAGCAGATGAAGCATTAAAAGATTCAGGCCTTGACCTCGAGTCAGACGAAAAAGACGATTATGGTGTAATCTGGGGTACGGGAATTGGTGGGTTGTTTACCTTTCAGGAAGAAATGAAGCGATTCTCTGCGGGTGATGGCAATCCTAGAAGTATCAATCCTTTTTTTATACCTAAAATGATTGGGGATATATCCGCAGGGCAGATATCGATTAAATATGGTTTGAGGGGCATGAACTATGTCACAGTCTCGGCCTGCGCATCATCCACAAATTCAATCTATGACGCTTTTACCTACATCAGGCTAGGAAAAGCTAAAGTCATCGTTACCGGGGGATCAGAAGCTGCGGTCACAGAAGCAGGAATAGGTGGTTTTAATGCCATGAGGGCGCTTTCGGAAAGAAATGATCAGCCAAAGACAGCATCAAGGCCATACGATAAAACCAGGGATGGATTCGTGCTTGGCGAGGGTGCCGGTGCTTTAATCCTGGAGGATTATGAACATGCTATCGCCAGAGGAGCTAAGATATACGCTGAAGTTTTAGGAGGTGGTATGTCGGCAGATGCTTATCACCTGACTGCCCCACATCCGGAGGGTGTTGGTATCATAAAAGTTATGAATAATGCCTTAAAGGATGCCAATATTTCCAATGACAAAATTGATTATATAAATACCCATGGAACATCCACCCCTTTGGGCGATGTTGGTGAGGTTAAAGCAATTCAACATGTGCTGGGTGACCATATTTACGATATAAATATCAGCTCATCAAAATCTATGACCGGACACCTTCTTGGTGCGGCTGGTGCCATAGAAAGCATTGCCAGTATTCTGGCCATAGAACACGGCGTTGTCCCTCCTACCATAAACCACTTTGAGGACGATGATCAAATTGATCCTAGAATTAATCTTACTTTCCATAAGTCCCAAGAAAGAAATATCAAGATAGCCCTTAGCAATACTTTTGGTTTTGGAGGACATAACTTCTCGATAATTTTTGGCAAACCTGAACATTAGTGTTCTTCAAACTGCGAAATCTGTTTTTTTCTGCTGCCTTAAATAAAAATGACAGATTACTTTCCGGTTATTTCAGGTCAATCATAGGTAAAAGACCAATCAACCTTGACCTATATAAACTTGCTATGCGTCATAGCAGTGTAGCTCAAGAGAATGATAAAGGATTTAAAGAATCTAATGAGCGGTTAGAGTATTTGGGGGATGCTGTACTGGGCATGGTTGTAGCTGAATATCTCTTTGCGAAGTACCCATATCGAAATGAAGGGTTCTTAACCGAGATCAGATCAAGGCTTGTCAACCGCGAAACGCTAAATAATCTGTCAAAAAAAATTGGGCTCAAAAACCTTGTTGAGTATGATAAGTCACTAAAAAGTGGAATATCGCATAAGTCAATTTATGGGGATACCCTAGAGGCACTTATTGGAGCGATCTATATGGATAAAGGATTTAAATTTTGCCGGCAGTTCATCATAAAAAAATTGATAAATAATCATTATGACCTGGATGAAATTGTCCACAAAACTTTCAATTTCAAAAGCAAGATCATTGAATGGGCTCAAAAAGAAAATAAAAATATCCGTTTTGAAATTGATGAAATATCTGATCATAAAAATGTCAAAAAATTTAAGGCCCAGGTATATATCGATGACCAACCTTTTGGATCAGGTGCAGGTCTAAGTAAGAAAAAAGCAGAACAAAATGCATCTCAAAAATCCTGTGAGTCCTTAAATATAGTTTAGCTAAAGCGCTTATCCATCAAAAATCGTAAACCTTCTACAATATTTTTGGTGTTTACTTGGACATGTTATTTACTTACTATTTAATTAATCTCAATCACTTTATTTATGACTAAAATAAGAATTGGAGGAGCCGCTTTAAACCAAACACCAATTGATTGGTCCAACAATTTAAACAATATCTTATCAGCAATTACTGACGCGACCAACAAGAATGTTAAAATACTGTGCCTCCCTGAACTTTGTATCACAGGCTATGGTTGTGAAGATTTATTCTTATCTGACTGGATATTTGACAAAGCAATTAAACAATTACTTAAGATTTTACCTACATGTACAAATATCAGTGTAGCCATTGGCCTACCAGTAAAATACCAGGGATTGAGATACAACTGCACGGCATATATCCGGGATAAACAAATAAAAGGTATCTACGCTAAACAACAATTAGCAAATGACGGTGTACATTATGAGCCACGATGGTTTAGTCCATGGCACGCTGATAAAGTTGAATCAATAAAAATTCATGGATCTACAGTTCCAATAGGTGACATAACCGTACAGGACAATGGTTTGAACATAGCATTTGAAATTTGCGAAGATGCATGGAGAAGGCCCGCATGCCGCTTGGAAGACAGAAGAATTGATTTGATTATGAATCCAAGTGCCAGCCATTTTGCATTTAACAAAAGTAAACGCAGGGAGCAGTTAGTTATTGAGGGATCAAAAACAATCAATTGTGCTTATGTATATGCAAATTTATTGGGTAATGAAGCCGGACGAATGATTTATGACGGTGATATCATTATAGCTCAGAAAGGCATTTTAATCGCAAAAAATAAAAGACTTTCTTATAGAGATTATAATTTCACTTATACAGATGTTGATTTTGCAGACCCTGATAATTCCATAATATCAATTAATAAAGAAATTACCGGTAATAATTATGAATTCAGCCAGGCTGTGTCTTTAGCGTTGTTTGATTATCTGAGAAAGGCAAAAAGTAAGGGTTTTGTACTCTCATTAAGTGGAGGTGCTGATTCTTCCTGTATTGCTACACTGGTTGCTGAGGTTGTGAGGAACGCATTAAAAGAAATGGATGCAGCTTCTTTCCTGAAAAAGCTAAATATCAAACTTAATCATGCATATGATGGGCCCGGGGGTATTGAACTTCAAAGGTATCTGGTTAGTAAAATCCTATACACCGCTTATCAGGGAACGGTCAATTCCTCTAACGAAACCTATGAGTCTGCCAAAAACCTTGCAGAATGGCTGGGTGCTAATTTCTATCACTGGAAGATCGATGAAGAAATAAATGATTATAAGTCTACCATTGAGGAAGCTCTTGGTGAGTGCTTAACCTGGACAAAGCATGACATCACCTTACAAAATATTCAGGCAAGGGCCAGATCACCCATTATATGGATGCTAGCCAACATAAAAAATGCTCTGTTATTAGCAACTTCCAATAGAAGCGAGGGGGATGTAGGGTACACTACTATGGATGGGGACACAAGTGGCGGCCTCTCTCCTATTGCCGGAATTGATAAGCACTTCATACGCCAATGGCTGGTTTTTGCCGAGCGGGAACTAGGTTATCAGGGGCTTAGTATGGTTAATAAAATGGATCCTACTGCTGAATTAAGACCGCTTTCAGAAAAGCAATCCGACGAAAAAGATCTAATGCCTTATGAGATCATGGCGAAAATTGAGAGATTTGTGATCAGGGATAAACAATCTCCTAAAGAAGTATTTGATTTGATTAATAATGAAAATGAACTTTCATCAGAAGAGATAAAAATATATTTAAGCAAATTTTATTCGTTATGGTCAAGGAATCAGTGGAAACGTGAAAGACTAGCTCCATCGTTTCATATAGACGAGTTTAATATTGATCCAAGGTCATGGTACCGGTATCCAATACTCTCCGGAGGATATGATAGCGAGATCAATGAAATCGAAAACTTGAAATAAGCCTGATAACATGATTAGACCTCAAAATAATGGACTAATCAAAATAGATTATATTATTTTGTATGTTGAAGCAGAGACTATTTATTTTCATTATCTGGTTAGTAATACTACAATCAGGAATAGTCTGTAAAGCTGAGGTTGCAAAAGATACTACTACAAAAGAAGACAATAAAACAGTCTACATCCAGGATATATTCTTTATTGGCAATAAAAAAACCAAAAAACAGATCATCCAACGGGAGCTTCAATTCCAGGAAGGTGACTGGTTCCTGATGAGCGAATTAAAAAAAATTGCCCTACAGGATGAAGATAAGATATTCAATACCGGATTATTTAATAAAGCTGAAATCAGGATTCTCGAACATGATCAGAATAAGGTCACTGCTTTAGTAAGTGTAACAGAAAGATGGTATTCCTTTCCTATCCCAATCTTCAAATTGGTTGATAGAAATTTCAACGACTGGTGGACCAACAGAAATAAAGACTTCAGCAGGGTTAATTACGGCTTAAAGTTTCTTCATTTCAATTTTCGAGGCAGGAAAGAAGAACTAAAATTAGTAGCCCAGTTTGGGTTCACCAGAAATTTTGAAGTCCTCTACAACATACCCTACATCGACAATGCCCAAAAATTTGGTTTAGGGCTAAGTGCATCATTCTCCGAACGTAAAAACCTGGCATTTAGAACTGAAAACCATTTGGATACCTTCATAGATGAGCTGGACGATGGAAGGATATTAAGGCAAAGGTTTGGATTAGGGATGACACTTTCCCATCGAAATTCATTTTATAACCGTCATTATTTCTCTGTTAATTTCAGGAATTCGATTATTGATGACACCATACGTTCCCTTAATCCAAGATACTTCAATGACAATGCTACGCAGCAATTATATTTAAGATTAGCTTATGAATTTGTAAGAGACGTAAGAGACAGCAGAAGTTATCCCTTAAGCGGCTATAGAATAATCCTGACGGCCAGCAAATTAGGTTTGGGCATATTCAATGACATAGATATCTGGCGACTTAGGCTCCGGTACTCAAAATATTTCGACCTTGGTAAGGGATATTATCTCGCCTCGAGTGTCCGTGGATTGATGAGTAACCCTGCCAATCAACCTTACTTTAATTTCAGCAGTCTGGGTAGTGACCAAACACTGGTAAGAGGGTATGAAACTTCTTTGATTGAAGGCCCTAGATATGGGTTAATTAAATCTTCCTTTAGAAAAAAATTAATTGAAGGGGAGCATAGCATTAAAAAGGTTATGCCATTTGAACAATTCCAAACAGTACCTTATGGGCTCTATGCGAAGATATTTTTTGATGGAGGGTATGTGAATAACTACCCAAACTATGAAAATAACGACCGGTTAACTGACAGATTCCTGTATGGCATTGGCGTGGGACTGGATTTTATATCCTTTTATGACTTTGTTGTCAGAACAGAATATTCTTACAACGCAGAAGGGAATTTTACGTTTTTCCTCAACTTTAAAAAAGATATTAATTAGACCTATAGTCCCAAGCCTTTTTCTTTCCATTCTTTTTAAACTTATACCAAACGCCTGACCTTTCACCATTTTTAAAAATCCCTTGATAAGTTTTTTTTCCTTGATCATCATAAAAAATCCATAAGCCGTGCTCTTTACCCGCTTTGAAACTACCTTCCTGGGTTAAATGTACTTCTTCACCATAAAATCTCCATTTTCCTTCCGGCAATCCATTTTCATAATATCCAATACGTTTTATTTCGCCATTTTCATAATAGAAATACCAAGGCCCCTTATATAGTCCTTCTTCAAAAGTTCCACGGCTTTTTACGTTTCCATTTGAATAATATTGAATTGAAGAGTCGCTCTGCATTCCATTTTTCCATGCTTCCCTGGATATTAGGTTACCATCAAAATCATAATACTCCACAATGCCATGTAATTGCCCATTTTTATAATTTTCGATGGCATTTAAAGTTCCATCAGGATAGTAAAATCTCCATTGACCTGATTTCATGCTATCTTCCATCATCCCTGAAGCCTTTAAATTTCCATTTGGATAATTCGATTCTTCCAGCTGCCCCCAACCTAAAGCAGGAAGAAAAATAAATGCGGTCAAAAGGTTTTTCATAAATAATAACACCGACTTAATGAATGTATAATATAATCAAATTGACATTATGTTTGCATAAGCATACTTTGCAATATATGATCCAAAGGCTTATCATATTACTGATTTTAACAAATTTTTCCCTGCAAGCACAAGACGGAAGATTTGGACTCGGTGCCAGGTCAGCAGGCATGGGTCAGGCTTCGGTTACTATTGAGGACACATGGTCCATTTTTAATAATCCAGGAGGCCTGCATTCGGTTGAAAAGCTTACCGGTCTATTTAGTTATCAAAACAGGTATGGACAATCTGCCTTTGGTGTGGTGGGTGCGGCAGTTGTATCTCCTCTAGCTTTTGGAACAGCAGGGGTTAGCGTCTTTCGTTTTGGTGATGATATCTTTAATCAGCAAAAAATCAGTCTGGCATTCAGCAACAAATTTGGATTAGTAGGTTTAGGTGCAAACGTCAGCTACCTGCAATATAATATTGAATCTTTAGGTAATAGAGGTTTAATGGTTATTGATTTTGGCGGTGTAGCGGAGATTACCAAACAATTATTCTTTGGTGCTCATATCTTTAACCTTAATCAGGCTACTTTGTCTGAAGAGACCGATGAGAGCGTTCCCACTGTAATGAAAGCCGGACTATCATATCGCCCGACTGAAACACTCATGTTCAACGTGGAAGTTGAGAAAGACCTTGACTTTGAAGCCCTTTTTAAGGCCGGTATTGAATACCAGATTATAGAAAACCTGTTTGCCAGAACGGGTATAAATACTACAGGCAGAGAAGTGGACGCTTTCATTTCTGCATTCGGATTGGGATATATCTACAAGGAGTTTTGGGTGGATTACGCTTATTCTAACAACAATAAAATTGGCGACATCCATGAATTGTCAATCGCTTATAATGTTAGATAAGTGCATCTAAAATTCATAATCCTACTTTTCCTTTTAACAGTCCTCGTAAAAATAAGCAAGTCTCAATATGTTGACCGACCAGAAATAGACCTTGAAACCTTTATAGAAGAAAAATTCCAAATACTGGAGGAAGATATTAACTATGACGATCTCTATGAGTCACTATACTTATTTTATACCAATCCCATCAATCTTAACAATACCACCAGGGGTGAACTGATATCCCTATACATACTTAGTCCGGAGCAGGTAAATAATTTTTTTAATTACATAGAAAAAAACGGTAAGCTATTAAGTATCTATGAATTACAGGCTATCCCGGATTTCGATCTGAACACTATTAATCGACTCTTACCTTTTGTGGTTGTAAGGGAAGACAAAACAGATACCAGGCCACTTTTAAAACGCATATTAACAGAAAGGAACAATTATTTTATCCTTAGAAATATCCGGAACATTGAAAAAAAGCGAGGCTTTAAGCCTCAAACAGAAGAGGAGATTGTTGAGAATGCCGAGACGGGAGAAGTCGATACCATCACCAACACATCAACACCTTATGCGGGGGATGCAAACCGATTATACGGACGTTTTCGGGTAAGCAATACCAACGATTTCAGCCTTGGTTTTACTTTCGAAAAAGATGCGGGAGAGGCTTTCACCTGGGATCCCAATACCAATCGATATGGTTTAGACTATTATTCGTATCATTTCTTCCTGGAAAATAAAGGAATTATCAAAAAATTAGCCATCGGCGACTTCCAGGCACAGTTTGGCCAGGGACTACTTATGGGTGCAGGCTTTGCAACAGGTAAGGGATCAGCCTCCATCACCTCAGTGATGCGTACGAATACCGGCCTTAAACCTTACAGTTCGGTATTAGAGTCTGGTTTTTTTAGGGGAATAGGTACTACCATAAATTACGGCAATATTGATTATACCGTATTTTATTCAAGAATAAAGCAGGATGGCAACTTGCAAAGTGATACCACAATCTCCACTGACTTTGATGAATTTGTAAACTCAATTCAGGAGACCGGCTTCCACCGGACAGCATCTGAAATCAACAATAAGAACCAAATCACTGAACAGACTTATGGTGCCAACTTGCTCTACAGAAACGATGATAATACATTACAACTGGGTGTGAACTTCATTGGAACCGATTACAGCACGCCCCTGCGAAGGAGGCCAAGAAATTATAACCAGTTTGAATTTGAGGGAGATTATAACTACAATATCGGTATATATGGTAATTATTACTGGAGAAATTTCAACTTCTTTGGTGAAGCAGCCAGGTCTAAATCCGGAGGTATCGGCGCCATTGGAGGTTTTGCGGCAAGTTTGACGCATGTAATTGATTTGAGCTTTCTGTTAAGAAACTATGATCGTGATTTTCATTCATTCTATGGTAATGCATTTGGGGAAAGCTCCAGGATAATAAATGAAAGTGGCATCTACTGGGGAATAAAGATTAAACCCAGTAAGAGATATTATCTTACAGCTTATTATGACAAGTTTAACTTCCCCTGGTTGAGGTTTAGAACGGAAGCACCTTCACAGGGCTATGAATACCTTGCCAGATTTACCTACCGGCCAACAAGGAAAATTGAAACCTTCATACAATATCGTCAGGAAGCTAAAGAGAGAACAGAAACGTTCGAGGAAGGTGATAACCTTAACCGTCTTGTAACAGGGATCAAGAGAAATTATTGGGCTAACGTAAGTTATTCAGTAGGTAACTATCTGAACCTAAAATCCAGGGTACAATTCAGTAATTTTGATTTCAATAATGAATTTAGCAATGGATTTGCCATCTATCAGGATGTCAACTTTACCATCGACAATTTTAAAATAAGTACAAGGGCCGCTTTGTTTGATACGGACAATTTTGAAAATGCGCAGTATGTTTACGAACGGGATGTACTGTACGCTGTATCAAGGCCTGCTTACAGTGGAAGGGGCGTAAGAAATTATGTTATTATCCAATACCGGCCTGTTCGTGACTTCACATTTTGGTTTAGGTACGCCCGCACAAGATTTAGCGACAGGGATGTAATTGGAGATGGCAACGAGCGAATAGATGGAGATACAAGAAGCGAGGTAAGGCTACAGATAAGGTATATTTTTTAAGACAAAATATTGTTTTATAGGAATAATCTAATCTCTTTTTTATTTTGACTTCAGAAGATTTTCCAACTTTTAAATTAAAGAATGATTAATAAGGCTGAAACCAAAGAAAATAACCGGATTATACGTAGAGGACCTTATCCGGAATTAACCTGGCCTTCCATTCTGGTAGGATATTTTCTAGGGTCGATCATTGCGCTCAGCATTGGTTATGCCAGCCTTAAACTCGGTTTTTCAATTGAAGGTTCTGAACTGGCAGCAATACTGGGTTTTGGTATTCTGAGAGGTGTAATGAAGCGTTCCAGCATCGTGGAAAACAACATCAACCAAACCCTTGCCAGTGGTGTGAATAGTGCATCTGCAGGCATGATGTTTTCGGTTCCTGCACTCTTTATACTGGGTTACACAGAATTTAACCCCTACCTAATGGTTTTTGGTTGTATGGCTGGTGGAATACTGGGAATAGCCTTTATCATACCGCTACGCAAGCAAATGATTGATTACGAACGCCTAACCTATCCGGGTGGAGTAGCAGTTGCTGCCATACTGAAATCACCGGGCGCTGGTATGAGAAAGGCCTTTCTATTGCTTAGTGGTGCCGCACTTAGCGGTATAGCTCATTTTTTTGCTTT
>CAYSCZ010000017.1:0-28227 GCA_964429655.1 uncultured Roseivirgaceae bacterium | reverse complement strand
ATCAAGCTATTATACTGGGCTGTAGGTGGTGCAGCTATATTGCTTTTTGTAATTGCCCTTAACTCGACCCGTGAAATGGGCTTTGGCCGCGGTTTATTGATGGCCTTGCTTGGGACGGTTTGGATATGGATGGCAGGAGTTATTTTATCAGAGTGTATTGGCCGGACCAATTGGTCTCCATTAAGTGGTATGACTTTGATAGCAGTGACCATCCTGATCTTTATTGGCAGTGGTTTAGGGGATGCTGCGGCGGTCGTTTCCGCGGTGATGGTTGGGGCAGCTGCTTGCGTGGCCATGTCACAGGCTACAGATATCATGCTTGACTTAAAGTCTGGTTATCTTGTGGGGGCTCTTCCTAAAAAACAACAAACTGCACAATTCCTTGGTATCTGGCTGGGACCGGTATTGATTATGGGGCTTATTTTTGTGCTGCACCGGGCGCAAGGCCTGGGTAGTGAAAGCCTGCCTGCACCACAGGGGGAAGCATTAGCCAGCATCATCCGAGGCATTTTGGGTGAAGGTGTGCCCATTCAAAAATACATGGCTGGTGCGGGATTAGGCGCCTTGTTAAGTGCAAGTGGTATTGGTGGTCTTGGCATTTTAGTAGGGCTAGGGTTTTATCTTCCTTTTAACATTGTATTAACCTACAGCATTGGGACAATAACCCGTATCATTGTTGATAGCGTAAAAGGGCATAGATTTAGTAATGATACCGGCATTCCGGTTGCGGCCGGTTTGATCGTGGGCGAAGCATTAGTAGCAGTAGCTTTTGCAATAACCATCGTAATTCAAGGTGCTGTGTGATAACCAATCAATATTCTAAAGAAACGATCACATGAAAAATATTGGATATGTTCTGATAATTGTCGGGTTCCTTTTAGGGGCTTATTTATCTTCCTTAGACGCTCGTTTAGTTAACTGGACCTATATGGCAGTTGCACTGGTTATAGGTTTTACCGGAGTGGTCCTGGTTCAGTTGGGTAACAAAAGAATCACTAAAGATGAGGAAGTATTGGCATCTAATATTTCGATCATTGATCATAGTATTGATAATATTGTGAAAAAACTGGATCGGTTGAATGCTGAAAAAGATAATATCAATACCTATGATGTGGGGCACAAATTAGATACGTTACTTGTAGATGATCTGAACGCTTTTGTAGAAGCCAGACAAACAATTGGTCATAAATACAGCCTGAGTGCATATGCAGATGTGATGAATCATTTTGCCGGAGGCGAGCGATATGTAAATCGGGTTTGGTCAGCCTCAGCTGATGGGTATATCGACGAAGTAAATAAGTATTTACAAAAAGCATTAGATCAGTTTCTGGCAGCCAAAAACAAACTACAGCATCTAAAAAGTGATTCTAAGAATAAGTGATTACCGGAATTACGAAAGATCTCAACTAATCAAAGTTTAGTAATATAAGTTCATAATTGATGATATTAAAGTTAATAGTTTATGTAGCTGGCAAATTGAAGAGTGCCATTTTCGATTTGTTACCTATTATTTTGGTTGTATCATTTTTTCAGATAGTTGTGCTACAAGAGCCCTTTCCAAATCTGCTGGATATTCTTGTGGGGCTGGTTTTTGTTGTATTAGGGTTAATGCTATTTGTAGAGGGGCTTGAGATAGGATTGTTTCCTATGGGAGAAAATTTATCCTACGCGTTAGTCAAAAAAGGAAGTTTATTTTGGCTTTTATTGTTCTCTTTTATGTTAGGATTTTCAACAACTATTGCGGAGCCTGCATTAATTGCCGTAGCTAAAGAAGCTGCGGAGATAGCCGTAGAATCAGATTTAATTAAACCAGAAATAGAGTCGGGCTATGCCTTTGGTCTGCGACTAACTGTGGCACTTTCGGTTGGATTAGCAATACTGCTTGGCATTTGGCGGATCATTAAAGGCTGGCCGGTATACTACCTTATTATTGGAGGATATGTGATCGTGATCGTGATGACCCTATTTGCTCCGGAAGAAATTATTGGAATTGCTTATGACGCAGGAGGTGTCACCACATCTACGATAACGGTACCCTTAGTCACTGCTCTTGGTGTCGGATTAGCCTCTGTAATTGAAGGCAGAAGTCCATTGACAGATGGGTTTGGTCTTATTGCATTTGCATCACTATTCCCAATGATTTTTGTTATGGGCTATGGTATGATAATCTTCTAGACTCTAAATCTATGTTAAACGAACTCGGGACTACATTTATTAATATGATGAGGGACGTGGCCCCTATCGTATTATTAATTGCTCTATTTCAGATTTTGATTATAAAAAAAACTATTCCAAATCTTAAAAAAGTAGTTTTTGGAGTGTGTTTAGTGGTTGTAGGGTTAAGCTTTTTTTTAATCGGATTAGAAACCGCATTATTTCCAATTGGTGAGCTCATGTCCAAACAGCTCTCCGGGCCTGATTTTCTTTCAAAAAACTATTCCGGTTTATTAACCGACTGGCAGGCGTATTACTGGGTATATATTTTTTCAGCGCTAATAGGATTTTCTACCACTATAGCTGAACCATCACTATACGCAGTGGCTGTTAAAGCCAACGAAGTATCTGGAGGCACCATTGGCACATTTTATCTTCGTTTTGTTGTAGCCATAGGTGTGGCCATCGCGTTGGTCGTTGGTACTTATCGCATAGTAGTTGGCCACTCCCTGGCTTTATATGTTATGGCTGGATATATTGTCGTTGTAATTCAAACTATATTTGTTAAAAAGGAAATTGTGGCATTAGCATACGACTCCGGAGGTGTTACCACTTCCACCGTCACAGTGCCCATTGTCACTGCCATCGGATTAGGGCTGGCTTCAGTTGTGCCCGGTCGAAACCCTGCTTTGGACGGATTCGGCTTGATTGCCTTCGCTAGCGTTTTTCCGATGATTACAGTTTTAGGATATGCTCAAATAATTGATATAATTAAGCTTTTGAATAAATTTAAAGAATGAAGTCATGAGATTTGATTTAATTGCCTGTTTCGTTAATCCAAACATCACTGAAAAGGTTGTTAAAACGGCTAAAAGTTCCGGGGCAACCGGAGATGTAATTATTCAAGGTAAAGGCACCGGTATAGAATCATCTAATTTTTTAGGATTATCTATACAAGACAAAACCGATATCGTTCTTTTCATCGTTGAAGAGCACCACACCAATAAAATAATTGAATGTGTTTCTGAGGAGTGCAATATTGAAGATCCAGGAAATGGTATATTGATTGCGTTAAAAATTGATAAAGTCGCAGGTTTATCTAAACAAATCAAAACAATCAGAGATAATCTCAAAACCGAACAATTATAAATCTTAGGGCTATGGAAACTTTTAAAAAAGCTAAAGAGATAGTATCTAAAAAATTATTCTTCATAGATGGACTGGCAAGTACCAGGGATGCAGTTCAATTAATGAAGGAGAAAGATGTGCAGGCACTAATTATTAAAAAAAGAAATAATGCCGACGTCAACGGAATTATAACGGTTAATGATATCATAAACCAGGTAATTATTCCCAACAAAACACTCAATGAAGTGAGTGTGTATGAGGTCATGACTAAACCGGTATTTTCAATCTCAGCACATTTAAATGTTAAGTACGTACCAAGATTGATGTATAATTACGATGTAAAAATCGCACCTGTAGAAGAAAATGGAGAGTATATTGGCTTTATTGATTATACCCAGTTTTTATTTACAGAGTATTAGCAATATACGATATTACCCGGTCTGACATTACTGAACAAATTTCATTACCATGTCATGTATTTACCAAGGATTGTTTTAGGTTGGCAGCATCCATGAACAAATTGATCGCTTCTTCTTTCCTTCTTCTGTCATCTTCAATCTTTTGGATTATCTCACTGTAGACTTCGTAGTCATTGGTATCATTTTGGCGCAGGAATGTCCGAATGGAATCAACCAAAACCTGCCCGTCATGCCACTCACCAATTATATCGTTTAATTTTTGAACCACGTAATACAAATTAGCTTCATTATAGGCGCCAGAAGAGTCATACTCTAAATATTTCAGCACCACTGAAATTGTTCTGACTATTTTCCGTACCGTATGCAGTTTTTGGAGGTCATTATTATACTGAATGACTTTCTTTAAGTTATGATTAATATATTTCGTAGCCTCCTGCCTTATATCCTCATCTGAAACTTTACGAGCGTACTTTAGTAATTCTTTATTTAAAATTTCCAGTTTGAAGGTATTTAACGCGTTGGCTTCTTCTGATAGTTGTTCCATGGCCCTGGTTTCCCTATCCACCAGATAATTCATGTAAGATAGTCCTTCGGCATCCGTGTATTTTTTAATTAATTTTCCATTGACCTGAGCCTCACGGACTTTTCCTGCCGATTGAAAAAGCGCTGCAAACATTGCGAAATGTTGCGTTTTGTTGAATGAACCTTTGCTTGTACGCTCAATTAACCTCAACACTGCCCTTATTTTTTTAATGGTAACGCGCAACTGATGAATATTTTTTCGTGTTGGTTTTTTGATTAAAGACCTATGATTTTGGCAAAAGTTATCCATTAGCTCATTATAGCGAATTACAAGCTTGTTATCATTTGTTTGATAGGGAATTAATACTGCATCCAATGCTTTGGATTTTATAATTCTTGAAAACACATATTTCTTAAAAAACTCGTTTAATAGATGTCGAAGCAGTAAATGGACAAAGTGTGAAAGGATTAATGCAAAAAATTTAGGAAGTGTAGATACCTTTTTCTCATCCACCGTTTTCAATACCGCAGACAAAATTAGTCCTTGTATCAACATTTTATACTTGCCAAACATCCATCACTTTTTAGTTAATTAAACCTTTGGTAAAGTTAATTTAACAATTACTTCATCTCAAATGAGGGAAATCAGGTTGGTAATGATTGTTTCTTGATGTGTTGGACTATCTTATAAAAGAGTTTTTATGACAGGTTTTTTATAAAAACATCTTAATCAGTTAATTCCTTAGATAACTTCGCAACCTGGTTTTAAAATAATATTTATTATTCCAATCATTTGAGACACCTGGAGTATTTTTTTAGTGATCGCAGCAGTGTGGTCATCGGCATTATTTTTTCCATTAACAGTTTTATGTTTGGAAACTGGATAACACGAATACCCGCGGTTAAAAATGTGATTGGGCTTACTGAATCTGAACTGGGACTAGCGCTACTTGGTGCACCAATCGGGGCATTCTTTATCCTGCCTTTTGCCGGTTTAGTCATTTCTAAACTGGGGCTCGGCAGAACTACCTACCTATCAACAATTCTGCATACGTTAACCTTAACTGGATTAGCCTTTGCTGATTCATTCATAACCCTGGCAGGGGCCTTATTCTTTTATGGTTTTACCAGCTCCCTGATGGATATTGCTATGAATGCAGCAGCCAGTCAGGTAGAAAAGCAATCTAAAAGAAATATCATGGCCACTTGTCATGGTATGTGGAGTATTGGCGCAGTGATCGGGTCTACCCTGGGTAGCTTTATAACCGGGTATGGATTATCTGTATCGCATCACCTATTGTTCATTATGGGGATTGCTTTGTTGATTGTTACCCCACAAATAGGCACAATCCTTGATTATAAGGAGGAGAAAAGTTCACATGCTAAAACCTTTGCCTTGCCCAGGGGTATGCTCCTCACCCTATCTATGATGGGCTTTTGCATCCTGATGAGCGAAGGTGCAATAGCTGATTGGAGTGCTGTATTCATGAAAGAAACCATCCGGGCCGAAGATTATCTAATTGGCATTGCTTATGCGGGTTTTTCTTTTTTAATGTCTTTGGGAAGATTCCTGGGTGATAGCATCATTCCAAAATATGGCATGAGAAAAATCGTGATAGCCGGAGGATCCATATCCGCAATAGGTTTAATAATGGCTATTCCTACAAAGCTGTCCGCTGTAGCGATCATCGGCTTTTCAATAACCGGATTGGGATTTTCATGCATTGTGCCTATACTGTTTATATCAGCCGCCAACCAACCGGGATACACTGCCGGTATGGGAATAGCGGCTGTAAGCACTCTTGGCTACACCGGATTTTTAATAGGTCCACCCCTGATTGGTTTTATTGCAGAAGATTATGGCTTAAGATGGGGATTGGCACTTATCATGCTTTGTTCGATGCTGGTAGCAGTTATAGGTTCAATTATTAAGTTTAGATAAGTAAATATCATTCACTAGGGTAAGGATTTATAACCTAATTTTCTTAAATTATATTTTTATTGAACATTTAAATCCTCATTCAAAATGAAGAAAATATTGATATTGGTCTTGTGTTTATTAGCCATTGGTATTCAGGCTCAAAAAAGAAAAAAGAACAATAGTGAAGTAAAATCTGCGCTTGAAGCGCTTAAAATAAATGGATTAAAGTTTAGGGACATTGGACCTGCAATTACCTCCGGAAGAATTTCAGATTTTGCAGTAGACCCTGAAAATAATAAAGAATACTATGTGGCCACCTCCTCGGGTGGTGTTTGGAAGACCACCAATGGCGGCACCACTTATCAACCGGTTTTTGATAACGAGGGAAGCTATTCTATTGGTGTAGTAACCATGGATCCTAAAAATTCAAAAGTTATCTGGGTAGGAACAGGTGAAAATAATAATCAACGCAGTGTGGGCTATGGTGATGGTGTGTATAAGTCAGAAGATGGTGGTAAATCATGGAAAAATATGGGATTGAAGAACTCTGAACATATTGGCAGTATAATTGTCGATCCTGAAAATTCGGATAGGATTTATGTGGCCGCCATTGGGCCGCTATGGAGTGCTGGAGGGGAAAGAGGTTTATATATTTCGGAAGATGGAGGAGAAAACTGGAGGGCAGTACTAACGGTCGATGAACATACCGGTGTCAATGAAGTGGTGATGCATCCGGAAGATCCGGACATCTTATATGCCAGCACTTTTCAAAGAAGGCGCCATGTATTCACATATCTTGGTGGAGGCCCCGGTTCATCCATTTATAAAAGTACCGACAGAGGGAAAACATGGACAGAAGCAAAAAAAGGATTACCAGATGTTGATCTCGGAAGGATAGGTTTTTCTGTAACCCCGGCTAATCCTGAAATTATTTATGCGATTGTTGAAGCTGCCCAGGATAAAGGCGGTTTGTTTGTATCTACCGATAGAGCAGCCAGTTGGGAGAAAAGGGGTGATTATGTTACCAGTGGTAATTATTACCAGGAGATTACTGCCGATCCGGTAGATCCGAATAAAATATATGCCATGGATACCTGGATGCATGTATCTAAAGATGGTGGTAAAACCTTCAAAGTATTAGGTGAGAATACCAAGCACGTTGATAATCATTGCATCTGGATTGATCCTAAAGACACTGATCACCTGTTGGTAGGGTGCGACGGCGGTATTTATGAGACCTATGATGGTGCTACAACCTGGCATTATAAATCTAATCTGCCAATCACTCAGTTTTATAAAGTATCGGTCGACAATGATGAGCCTTTTTACAATATCTATGGAGGCACACAAGATAACTTCAGCATGGGTGGGCCTTCCAGGACTATCTCAGGGAATGGAATAGCCAACGCATCATGGTACATGACGCACGGTGGGGATGGGTTTGAAACGCAGGTTGATCCAACTAATCCTGATATTATTTATTCTCAATCACAATATGGTTTTTTAGTGAGGTATGACCGAAAAAGTGGAGAAGAAGTAGGCATTAAACCTCAACCAATGAAAGGTGAAAAACAATATCGCTGGAACTGGGACGCCCCCCTACATATTAGCGCACATAACCCGAAAAGAATTTATTTTGCTGCTAATAAAGTTTTCAAAAGTGATGACCGCGGAATCAGTTGGGAAGTGATCAGTAACGAACTTACCAGAAATATAGATAGAAACCAGCTCTCGGTAATGGGTCAGGTATGGGGCATTGACGCCGTTAGCAAAAATCTAAGTACCTCACCATATGGCACTATTGTCGCACTTTCAGAATCACCCATTAATGAAAACTTATTGATTGTTGGATCAGACGATGGCTTAATTCACATAACCGATGATGGTGGGGGCAGTTGGCGAAAGATTGACGGTATAGACGGCGTACCCAATCGAACGTATGTAAATGCCCTGCTGGCCTCCAGACACGATGAAACCGTGATATACGCAGCTTTTAACCATCACAAGTATGGGGACTTCAATCCATACCTGTACAAATCCTTCGATGGTGGCAATAACTGGACAAAAATCAGCAATAATCTTCCGGAAAGAGGTTCAGTGTATGCAATCGCTGAGGATCATATTGATCCCGACTTATTATTTGCAGGAACTGAATTTGGTATATTCTTCTCACCAAATGGTGGTAAAGAATGGAAACAGCTAAAAAATGGCGTTCCTACCATTGCTGTGAGGGACATCGCTATCCAGGAAAGGGAAAATGACCTGATACTTGGAACCTTTGGCAGGGGATTCTTTGTGCTGGATGACTATAGCACCCTTAGAGGGATAGACAAGAAGATACAAAATGACACATTGTTTACAGTTCGAGATC
This sequence comes from uncultured Roseivirgaceae bacterium, assembly GCA_964429655.1. Taxonomy (GTDB): domain Bacteria; phylum Bacteroidota; class Bacteroidia; order Cytophagales; family Cyclobacteriaceae; genus CAYSCZ01. Next base: position 19,712 of record CAYSCZ010000017.1, on the reverse strand, counting down.
CATGGCTTTATGTAGAAAGCTATCCCTTAGGTTTACCGGGCAAATCATTTCAGGGCGATAATTACTATATAGGAGAAAATTTACCGCCCGTTGCTATCATTACCTACCACTTAAAGGAAATATCAAAAACTATTGCAGAAAAACGCAGGGAGCAGGAGAAAGAAAATAAAGAAAAAAATAAGAATAATGCTTACCCATCCTATGAGGCACTGAAGAGTGAAAAAACTGAAGAAGAACCTTACCTTTTGTTCACCATACGAAATGAGCAAGGTGATATCATCAGAAAGATCAAAGAAGAACCCAAAGATGGTATAAACCGCATTCACTGGGACTTAAGATTTGCACCCGATGATGCCATTAGTTTTACGCCTCCCCCATTCTACAATCCATTTGCAGGAAAAGATGAAGGTAATCTTGTGGCCCCGGGCCGGTATAGTGTTGGTATAGCGCTATTTAAAAATGGTCAGTTCCGGGAGATCTGTGAACCTGTTGAATTTGATGTAAAACCACTAAATAATTCCGTATTACCTGCTAAAGACCGCTCCCAAAAACTGACATTCCAGAGAAAAATCTCAGAGCTGAGCACAAAAGTAGAAAGCGCACAAAAAAGATTGGGAGAGGTGAAAAACCAGATCAAACATATTGAACAAGCTATCTTTTTCACAGAAGCAGAACAGAAGCCATTGTTCGACGATCTTTTGGATATCAAAAAACAGATTACTGAAATTGATCATCAACTAAACGGTGATCCGATAGCTTCCACACTTGATATCGAAAAGGTTCCTACAATTGCTAACCGGATCGGTATGCTAAACTATGAACAGTTTAACACCACATCAGAACCAACGGAAACGCACAAGAAAGTTTATAAAATAGCATATGAAGCATTTACTCCATTAATGGAAAAACTGGAAAACCTTATTTCAGGAGACCTGGCTAACCTTCAGGAAAGTCTACAGAGACATGGCGCACCATATACGCCTTACAGAATAAAAGAATGATGCTTTATCTATAGACAACAAATAGCGGAATGTGCATGTAAATGTTTAATAATTGTACCACGGTGCCATGCACAAGCCCTGCTTCTGAGGGTACAACAATCATATCGATCTGGTTTTTAAGTGCATTTTCATAGATCATCTGGGCAATGGACCGCTCAGCATGGAAGCTAAAGGTTATATCCGGCTTATAGTCAACATCTTTAAGGTGTTTTTCTTTGAACCTCTTCCAATCCTGCTCGGATTGCTTTTCCATCTTGACTTTTAAATCCTTAACCGGTATATACGGGAAGTAAATGTTAGGCACAGCGTACACATGTTGACATGATACTTCGGCATTGATTTTTTTCCTGAGCTCAAGTGCTTTAAGTAATGTTTGTCCGGATTTTCTTGAGAAGTCAACAGGCACTAATATCTTTTCAAATCTATGGTAAGCCGTTTCAGGTACCACAAGGATGTTAGCTTTTGGCTTGTGGTGCATGATTCGCTCAATAAGGTAACCGGAGCCTGTATAAGTAACTTTTTGGCCGGTAGCAATCAGATCAAATTGTTGTAGTTTTTGTATTTCATAAATAGCATCAGCTGTATCCTGCGATTGATCAACTTTAACCTCAAAACTTAAATCACCAATATTGTCCTTTACATTTTCTGTTATCCTTTTAGCTAATACTTCTTCCAATGGCTTACCTAGTTGGCGAATAATTTCATTGGCCTGCTCCGGATAATCAAAACGAATGTTGTGGTAAAAAACTAAATGTTCCAGCTCAGGGACAGCCTCAGCGAAAGACTTGATGTATCGAATCAATAACTGGTCCATGTAGGTTAGATCCAGTGTAATTAATACTTTTTTTATGGGTAGCTTAATTTCAGTCATTTTGTTTTTCGCCAATCAGATATTTTCTAATAGTTTCTTCATAGGAATACCGGTCTTTCATTTTCTCTTCGGCAATCAACTTTTTGTGTTCTTCATTCAGACCTTTGTATAAGCTAAAACACATGATTATAAGTATAATCGCAAATGGCAGTCCCGTGCTCAAGGCAGCAGTCTGAAGAGCAGCTAGACCGCCACCAATTAGCAACGTCGCAGCTACTCCACCTTCGGTTAATGCCCAAAAAATGCGCTGTCCAACAGGAGCATCTAATTTACCACCGCTGGTAATACTGTCAATCACCAGTGACCCAGAATCCGAAGAAGTAACGAAAAAACTAGTTACCAATACAACGCCAATGGTGCTCGTAATAAAATCAATTGGGAATTCCTTTAGCATAACAAATAAAGCGGTGGAAATATCATTTTGTACAGCACCTGCAACATCCCCAATACCATTTAATTCCAAATAAAGGGCTGAGCCCCCAAACACTGACATCCAAAGAAATGTCAATAAAGTGGGTACTAAAAGAACACCTAAGACAAATTCCCTGACTGTCCTGCCCCTGGAAACACGAGCAATAAACATACCCACAAACGGGGACCAGGATATCCACCAGGCCCAATAAACCAATGTCCAACTGCTTTGAAATTCTCCCTCAGAAAAAGTGCCTGCCCAGGTGCCTAATCCTATAATTTTTTGCAAATACCCACCAGTTGATTGCACAAAGCCATTCAATATAAATATCGTGGGGCCTAGTATTATCATAGCAACTAAAAAAACTGTACCAAGACGTATATTTAATTCGCTAAGTACTCTTACGCCTTTATCTAGTCCTAACACTACAGATGTTGTTGCAGCCAATGTGATAATAATAATCAACAGCACCTGCATGGTTAAGGTATTAGGCAAACCAAATAAATAATTTAAACCGGAGGCTATTTGTTGAACGCCAAATCCAAGAGAGGTTGCTAAACCAAACAATGTAGGGACAACGCTTAAAATATCAATAACATCACCAAATCTCCCGTAGATCCGATCTCCTAACAGTGGATAAAAAACCGATCTAATGGATAAGGGTAGTTTTTTTGTAAAAGCAAAAAATGCCAGCGCAAGGCCAATTAAAGCATAAATTCCCCAAGCATGGAGGCCCCAGTGTAAATAAGTATATATTAAGGAATTATGAGCCCTTTCCGCCTCATTTCCAGGGTCAACAGGAGGCGTAACAAAATTTGAAATAGGTTCAGCAACACTAAAAAAAAGCAAACCAATACCCATTCCGGCAGAGAAAAGCATGGCAAACCAGGCAAATAAACTAAATTCCTTTTCTGCATCTTTACCACCCAATCTTAACTTACCAAACTTACCAAAAGCAAAAAACAATGAAACGACCAGCAGAATATTTACGGTAATGATAAAAACCCAACCAAAATTAGTGGTTATCCATCCCTGAAGATTTTGAAAAATACCTTCCATAGGCTTACCTATCGCCAATGTCAGGACTATAAAAAAAAGAATAAGCCCTGCAGACGTATAGAACACAGGGCCATGGATATCAAAATATTTTTTCTTGCTCAAAATATCTGCTTAGAAATACACTGTAATTTAAAAAATAAAAGAGGCTAAAATGAATTCCAGCCTCCTTTATACAACTTTAACCTATTATTGCGTTAACCAAGTCGATGAATTGATGTCATCTGATCCACCAAGGCGGCTTACTGCTTCTAAATAATTTGCCTGATTCAAGCTTTGTTCTTCCCCGGGATACAAAAATCTAAGTGGTAGCCTATCATTATTGCTGTTATTTGGAGGTGCTAATAAAAATGGAATTTGATCAATTGTACCTGCGCCTGATTCAAAATACCATCTTCTAACTTCAAAATATGGTTCTAAACCGTGAAAAAATAATGCCAACCATTTTTGTTCCCATATCTGATTAAGATCATTGTTGAATGCAACACCTGAATTTTCATAATAATCATTAAAATCAGTCCATCCAAAAGGTGTATAATCCACAAGATAATAGGCCAATGAAGCTTGAATGCCCGCACGATAGTGCACTTCAGGGTTGTCTGTTATCCATCCTCTCTGCGCTGCTTCAGCCAGTAAAAACTCAACTTCCGCATAAGAAATTATTATCCCATCCGCTGATGGTAATCCAAGCTCACTAGCTTGTATTCTCGCTGGATCATCCCAGTATTGTGGTCCTAATAAAGACCCCTGGGTAGCCCCGGCATTCACCCGTCCTGAAAAAGTCGGATTCTGATAGTCATCATTATCCGGCCTTGCATATCTGCTTAATCTCGGATCATTATAATTATCCATAACAGTAAAAGCTGAATTACCAAATTCCACAGCTTTGAAATCCCCTTCTTTTAATGGTCTCGTAGGAAATTGATTTGGGAAATTTTCAGTAAAATCAAGGATAATATTTTCTTCATTGGATGATAAAATGTTACCACTGTTAACGATAGTCTGAAACCGTGAGGCAACATCACCTAGCTTGCTATTGGCAGTCATCAACAATCTGAGATGAAGGGAGTTTGCAAATTTCCTCCACATTGTAGGATTATTATTCAGAAGAATATCACCGCCAATGCTACCATTACCTGATGACAGTAAGTTATCAGCCCTTGAAAGCTCGGTAAACATATCTTCATAAATTGATTGCTGCGTATCATAAACAGGCGTTAAGTTACCTTCAGAACCATTAATCGCATCAGAATATGGAATATCACCATAGGCATTGGTAAGAACAGAAAAAACATAAGTTTTCATGGTGATGGCTGCTCCTTCTAAAACTTCATTCCCATTATCTATCGCTATTTGTTCCACTGCCATTATGTCTGTTAAACTTCCGTACATTTCTTCCCAAACTGTAGGAAAAGCATTCCAATTATACTGATCAACTTCAGTACGTAGTGACTTGGCCGTTAACTGTGCGATGTTATTCCCCAAAAGAAATGATTCCAGGGAAGTGGATAAAATACTCTGACGAATGGTGGATGGCAGTAGAACATTAGGCGTAACTGCCGTAGGTTCATTCTTATTTTCATTGAAATCTTCAAACTCATTGCATGAGAAAAAATTGGTGAATCCCAGAATGAATATTAATAATTTATATCGTTTCATAATTGTCTTTTTTCTGATAAGTTCTTTTAAAATCCTACATTTAAACTAAATCCAAAGCTTCTTGTGGAAGGTAGCGAGGTACTTTCAAAGCCATTAACTATACTACCATTTCTGATCGAGAATGACTCCGGGTCGATGGTAGGCACTTTACTGAATAAAAGTAGATTTCTACCAATAAAGGAAACCGTAGCCCTTGAAATACCTAACTTTTCAGTAAATGATGATGGAAGATCATAACTAAGACTAACCTGTCTTAATTTAAAATAGGTTGCGTTATAGGTGGCTGCTTCGATATTATCACGGTTAAAACCATTTCCATAATAGCTGTAGAAATACCCGGTATATCCCCCAAATGTATCGCCCGTATCAAAATCTCTTACATAACTACCATTACCGGTTCCACCAGGTGCTACAACAACATCGTTTTCAGATAATTCATTGGTTTGAAAATTACCACCCTCGTCCCTGAAGCTTCCATTGCCATCAAGGTCGTTCCATGCCCAGCCAGGCCCCACAATTCCACCTTCATCCTCAAGTGTGTAAACGGGATTACCCTGGGCATCATATGATACTGCAAAAGTTCGTCTGCCTTCCGTTGTAGACAACGGTAAGTTTGGATCGTCATCATTGGTGATCGTACCGCCTGTGGCATACAATGCATGTGACCTGGAGTAGATCTTACCGCCTATTTGTCCATCAAATAAGAAATCGAATGTGAGGCTTTTATACTTTATTGAGTTATTTATACCTAGTCTCCAATCCGGCTGGAACGATCCAGCCGAAACTTTTTCATCTGTTAAAAGCGGTCGTCCATCCAAGTGGATAATCCTGCCATCAGGCCCTCTTTCGAATCCAAGTCCATATAGCTGTCCAAATAGTTCCCCTTCTTCAGCAACATATTCGAGATCAGAACCTCCTTCATCACCAGGAAAAACATCAGCAATAACTGAAAACCTACCACTGGAACCTACATTTTCCGGTAGAGATTCAACAATAGCCCTATTCCTGCCCGCATTAAACGTCAAATCCCAGCTAAAGTCTGATTTTTCCAGTACTCTTGCGCCTAAGGTGATTTCCACACCTTTATTTCTGATTTCACCACCATTGGTCAGGTTTTGAGTAAATCCGCTGGTAGAAGCTACCGGTAAGAAGATAACCTGATCCTCACTAAGCATGTTGTAATAAGTGAAATCCAGTCGCACCCGACCCTCCAGGAACCTTGTATCTAAACCAAATTCGATGGCTTTGGTACGCTCATTTGTGAGTTCCGGGTCAGCTATGGTGTTGCTTGTCGTAAATATTGACTGGCCGTTGAACGAGGCCTGTGGTGTAAATGTGTTACCAAACCTGTTGGCTGGAGCCCCATTACCCACTTCGGCATAAGAACCTCTTAATTTCACAAATGAAACATACTCAGGCATTGGTATAAATTCGGAAATGATACCACTTACGGCAATGGAGGGATAGCCAAAACTAAACTCAGAATTATCTCTTCCGATGGTAGGATCAACCAATGTACTGTTCCAGTCCTGTCTGTACGTCGCATCAAGAAACAAACTATTTTTAAACGAGAAAGTACCTACAGCAAAAAAACTATTGATACCAACTTTTGATTTTTGTGATTCTACCAATACACCTGACCGTGAGTTGGTTAGCGTGTAAATGCTTGGATCGGTTCCAAATAATTCCAGCTCCGGATTATTTGCTACCAGCACATTAGCATCCTGACGCATGAAGTTACCTCCCACTTTAATATCAACATCAAAATCAGATATCTTGTCAAAGTCTGTGTGATAACCAACTAAAAATTCAGCATTTGTTTCCTGGAATGTAATCTCATCCTCCCGATAGCTTCCTAATAGTACACCTTTTGTAGATGGTGCCCTTCTGAATTGTCTTTCTTCGTTTAATATATCAACGCCATATCTAAATCTGGCCATGAAGTTTTTAGAGATATCATATTCTATTCTGGCATTACCAATAAACCTGGCATTCTCAAAAGAGTTGGTGTTCTCATTGGCTATCAACCATGGATTATTAACCCAAAGATTTTCGACATATCTTTGCTGAACGCCTTCCAAACCTGGTTCCCAATAATTTCTAAGGTCATCGATCTCTACCTGGCGAGGATACCATAACCAACCATACATAATGGATGATGACTCGTCATAACCCGCGTTTGGAATATTATCTGATCCAGACACCACATACATTGAATTAGCCCTGACTCTTAATTTATCATCAAATAACTTTCTGCCAATACTCATTTGAATGGTATTTCGTCTTAAGTTAGTATTTGGTACAACACCTCTTCTTGTCAGATTGGTATAAGAAAGTCTGGTATCTCCAAACTCGTTGGCATTATTTAAAGCAATGTTATTAATACTTGTTACACCTGTTCTAAAAAAATCTCTGACGTTATCCTCTGCCGGAGTGAAAGGAACTGGTTCTCCATCAGAGTTAAATTGTTTGATCGACTGTCCATTCATCCGTGGCCCCCAGTTTTCTCCGTAACCTTCGAATGTTATGATGCCATTATTATTTGCAAAAGCTGAGCCATCGATGTAACTGTACTTTCCTTCACCACCAAAACCAAATTCATTTTGATAATCGGGTAATTTCAATAAAGTTTCGAAAGTTGTGCTCGAATTCAAATCAACACCCCATCCTTGCTGACCCTGTTCTCCTGTTTTTGTTTCTACTAAAATAACGCCATTGGCGGCTCGTGAGCCATAAAGTGCAGATGCCGCAGGACCTTTCAGGATATTAATGGATTCAATATCATCGGAATTAACAATTTGTGAAGCATTACCAAAGTCAATTGTGGTAGAACCATTTAATCCATCATCCAAGCTAAACAAATCATTTGTTATTGGCATTCCATTGACGACAAATAATGGTTGATTGTTACCCAATAATGAAGATACTCCACGAATATTGATATTCGCTGAAGCTGTCGGGCCATTTGCGCTTCCCGTTATGTAAACTCCTGATACTTTTCCCGCCAGGGCGTTAATAGGATTTGCGGCTTTTACCTGAGAGACCTGCTTTCCGGATACCTTCTGAACCGCGTATCCCAGTTTCTTCTCATCTCTTTTAACGCCGAGAGCAGTAACTACCACTTCACTTAACTGCTTGACATCTTCAGAAATTATAACGTCAATCTGACTACGATTTTCTATAGCAATTTCCTGTGTCTGGTAGCCAATGGCACTTACCACCAATGTTCCATTGAGGTCTTCGATAGATAATTCAAAATTTCCATCAAAGTCTGTAATCGTTCCATTTGCTGTTCCTTTTATGAGAATATTAACTCCGGGTATTCCAGAGCCAGCCTGATCTTTGATCTTACCACTGACCGTGGACTGTGAAAATCCTACATTGAAGAACATAACAATAAAAATCAGTACTAGACTTAATTTGTAGAGTAATTTCATATGTATAAAGATTTGGTTTAAATTATAATGATGTAGTATGATTCGCTCAATAACTTTCAATCAAATATTTTCAAGGGTGCAAAGATAAAAGATTTATTAATATGTTCTACAGAACCAAATCATCCACAGGTTATTATAAATTATTGAACATCAATAATGTTTCATAAAAGATGGAAAAGTTAGCAAAAACAGGATATGTTCTATCGAATTAATTATTTCGCAAACACATGTTAACACCAACTTAACATGTTATTCCAGGTGTTCTTCGACAGTTAGTAGCGGCAGGGCTTCAACTTTATCTATTTGCATGGCTGAGATTATAATATCTAATGATTTTTTAACTTGCTTTTTTTCGTCGTCATTTAATTTTTCTAGTTTTTGAGAGAGACGGTCATGCAAAATATTGGGTGTTTCTTGAAGTAATTTTAATCCTGAGGCAGTTAATGCTAAATAGGTTATTCTTTTATCACCAGCTTTTGGCAGCCTGGCAACGTAGCCTTTTTTTTCTAATCTATTTATAATTCCGGTTACAGTGCTGGAATTTGTACTCAACAAATTCATAAGCTCTTTATGTGTAGATCTGTAGTTCGGACTATTCTCCAAATGGCCTAAACACATTAATTGAGTAATATTCAAACCAAAATCCTTTTGAATGCTTTTTGATTCCAGATTGAGAGACCTCACAATTTTTCGTATGTCTATAATTATTTCAATTGAATCCATAAGATAATTATTAATATAAATCTAGATTAAAAATTTATGGTTTTAATGTATAATTCATACCGAGAGGTCCGGCATTGATCACATCTGTATTTAAATGTCTTTGCATCTTGCCGGATGATTCATGGATATGACCACAAACAAGCAAAGGCGGATCATATTTTTTAATAGCCTCCAAAATTGCAGTACTTCCCAGATGTTTTCCTAAAGAAGATTTATCCAGTATCCCGGAGGGCGGAGAATGTGAAATTATAACTGCATTGTTTGTGCATTTTTCCATTATTATCCTAGCCTGAGCTTCGGTAAAATCATAGCTCCACGGACCAAAAGGAGTCACCGGAATTCCTCCGCCTATTCCAAAAAAAGTAATGCCGTTAATTAACGCACAGGTTCCATGAAGAACAATGGCAGCGCCCCATATTTGACAGGCCGCTTTTAATTCTTGGTAGCTTTCCGCATTACCCGGTACCAGGAAAGTAGGCTTATTGATCCTGCTCAACCAACCAATAGTCTTCTCCAGGCCACTTTTGATATTGCCAAAGTCCCCGGCTCCAATTACCACATCTACATCTCTTGATTTTTCAACCAGATTGTTACAGTGTGCTTTATTTACATGAACATCACTAAATAATAAAAGCTTCATTTTTCAATATTTATCACAAAGATCGGTTCATCAGAGTATGCTAAATAATCAACATTTATCAATTCTATCCCCGCAATTTTTTTTCTGACCAGCGAGCTGGTTTGAGTGTGTCCAACTATTTGATTGATGTTTGGAAGAGGGTCATGAATCAGCTCTTCAGTAAAATCACACCAAAAAGGACCACCAGTTTTCTCTCTGCCTCCCCTGCATCTGCCTACGATGGCTAATTCTTCCAGGGCTTTGCTATCCTGCAGCATATCATTCAAAATATCGGCTAACGAGTTATTATGCGGTTGTGCACTTAAATGATGTCTAACCCAATAATTTGTTAATCCACCATGTACAAATAATTTATCCCCCATCTGATGGGCTGCCTTAAACACACCCAAATCACGTTTGAATATTGACTGTAACTCTTTTAGCATATCTATTCTAAAGCCGGAGCATCTAAACTTGGGATAATAAATATATTGGATATCGTGGTTGCCTAATAATAGCGTAACTGAATCCGGATTTGATTTTTTCAAAGCTAGTACCTCCTTAAGGTTATTAACAATGGCCTGATTGTCAATGCTAAAAGAATCAACATAATCACCAAGAAAGACGAGGTGATCAACGTCCATGGATAAAGCTTCTTTCCAGCGACCTACCCCATGCAGATCACCAATGCACGCTACGCTCATGATTAATAGATAACATGTTTCTAAAATTAACTGCAATCTAGCCTTAAGTAATATGTTTCGCTGATTACGATATTTAACCCAGAATTGTCATTAGACTTTCTATTACATGGTTAGATCACTTCAAATCAGACACTTAACATGTTATTGGCTCGTCACCATAGCGATGCTATGCCTCCTCGACCTAAGTGCCTGATTTTTGGGGCTTTAACCCTTCATGATAAAATTCCAATGACAAATCTGGGTTTAAATAAATTAAAAAAATAATTTTAAAAAGCGGATAGAAAATAGACTAGCTCTTGCTGAAATTATTAATCGAAAATCTTACAACTTTTGGTATTTCTACATTTCCAATATCATCGATGGCGTAATATTTCAATCTGTAAAGGCCACTTTGAATAACCTCAATTGGCTGTTCGTAGAGCTTACAGGACGAACCATTTATCGAGTAAATAATATTTCTAACGCCTGATCTATCGACTGAGGTTATCTCAATGATGGTTGTCTTCTGATTACAGGTTTTTTCAGGGTCAATAACATGTTTTTCAAGAAATTTTACTTTTGTCTTCGGAGGTTTATTATCATAAAAGTTATCTCCAAAAACATCTTCCTGATAATTTTCACCCTTAATTTTTAATCCATGATCATGGATATTCCCCTGCTCATCAACAAATATGTAGAAAGCTTTTTCTTCAATTCTTTTTATACGCTTAGAATCACTATCTGAGGCTAATGCCAATAATTGCGCATAGAGCGGCTTATTAAGTAGGATCAGAAAAAGTGGAATAAAAAATATTTTTTTCATTGCTTAATTAAGATATGCTCACTAAGGTAGGTCAGCATATTAACTAAGCCGTTAGTACATTCCCCTATATATTACTGATTTTTTCCATTCGATTTTTAGACTTTACCAATATTTTTTATTAATCCCCAAATGAAATACCAAGCCCCCTTGCTGCTTTTACCAGATATGAATCAACAGCCACTGTATTGTAATCTTTGGTTGCCTCCTCTAAAGTGACATTAGTAAACTGATGGTTTTTATAGGCAACCATATGGCCAAACATTCCTTCAAGTACCATCTCAAAAGCTTTTACTCCAAAGGTACCTGAGATGACCCGGTCGAATGCAACAGGTGTACCCCCTCTTTGAAGGTGACCTAAAACCGTTTCACGAATATCTGCCGGACAACCGGCTTGCTTTAACTGATCGCTCAGTCGGTAGGCAACGCCACCTAACCTGGCCATTTGGTAACCAACTTCATCACTTTTTCTACTCAATGTCTGACCGTCAATTGGTTTAGCCCCCTCGGCGATGACAATGTTAACAAAACCTTTACCCCGGTAGTATCTGGACATAATCCGATCCATAACTTTATTAATATCATAAGGTATTTCAGGTATCAGGCAAACTTCCACACCACCAGCAATGGCTGAATAAAGCGCTATCCAGCCTGCATCCCTGCCCATAACTTCGAGTATCATAACCCTGTGATGGCTCTCAGCGGTAGTTACCAGCTTATCAACAGCTTCAGTAGCAACCTGTACAGCTGTCTGAAAGCCAAAAGTAAAGTCGGTGGCAGACAGGTCATTATCAATAGTTTTAGGCACACCAACTACATTAAGACCTTTCTCATAAAGCTTCTGAGAAATTCTTTGTGAACCATCACCTCCAATGCTGATTACTGCATCCACCTCCAGTTCTTTCAACCGTTCCAATAAAAAATCAGACCTGTCTTCAATTTTGTAGCTACCATCTTCCTGAAGGACCGGAAAATTGAAGGGGTCTCCTTTGGTTGTTGTTTTTATTATTGTTCCACCTTTTACGTGTATTCCGGCTACCGCTAGATTATTTAGTACTACAACTTCCATGGGATCACGCATCACGCCATGATAAGCTTCGATACTGCCAATGACCTCCCACTTTTCCTGGCGTGCTCGTTTTACAATTCCTCTGATTACAGCATTTAGTCCCGGGCAATCACCTCCTCCGGTAAGAACAAGTAGTTTCATATTATATTATTTAAAATTCTATCGGGAACTTAGTAAAATTCTACAATACAATAAAATAAATAACAATACAAATTCACTACCTTGATAGTGACAACCATTATAATTAAATGAAGTCCAAAAACATTATCATTACTGGTGTATCAACGGGAATAGGATACTACCTGGCAAAATGCTTCACTGAATATGGATATCAGGTTTATGGAAGTGTTAGAAAAAATGAAGATGCTAAAAAGCTCATAGATGAATTTGGTGATCTGTACAGTCCTTTGTTCTTTGATATTACAGATGGTGAAGCCATTAAACAAGAGGCTGAGAGAATCAGCAAAGAACTGAATAAAGGAGGGTTGGCTTGTTTGATCAATAATGCAGGAATTGCCGTACCCGGGCCATTGCTTCACCTGGATATTGACGACTTAAAACACCAGTTTGAGGTGAATTTCTTTGGAATGTTGAATGTAATCAAAGCGTTTAGCCACCATCTCGGTGCAAAAGACGAGCACCCATTTGACCCCGGAAGAATACTGCAAATCAGTTCTGTAGCTGGAAAACTGGGGATGCCTTTTATGGGGCCTTACGCAGCTTCTAAACATGCCATGGAAGGTGTGTCTCAAAGCCTCAGACGTGAATTATTACTTTATGGAATCAAAGTGATTGTAATGGGACCGGGGCCTGTGAAAACACCAATCTGGAATAAAAGTGCAACATCCGGCGTTGAAAAATTTCAGGACACACCGTATCAAAGACCAATAAAAAAGTTTAAAAACATTTTTGTGACCAATGCTGTAAAAAATGGACTGGAACCTGATAAGCTGGCAAAAGATATCTACGAGGTATTTCGGGCATCAAATCCAAAAAACAGGTACACTTTCACCAATCAAAAAATTAAGAATTGGTATCTTCCTATGATTTTACCATCTAAAATTCTTGACAAAGTTCTTGGAAAAGGGTTAGGATTATTAAAATAAATGAAGTTGTCCCATTAAATGATAACATTTTTAAAACAACTTCAACAGAATCAATTAAACAGCCTCTTTTCTAAGCTTATCTGAATATTTTTCTCTTAACTTTTTAAGTTTTGGAGTAATTACAAAGCTACAGTAAGGCTGATTACCATTTTCTAAATAATAATTTTGATGATAATCCTCTGCTTCGTAAAATGCTTTAAACGGCTCTAGTGTAGTTACTATCTTATGATTAAAGTCGTTTTGAGCTTCACCAATTACTTTTTCAGCACTTGCTTTCTGTTCATTATCATGGTAAAAAACAGCTGACCGATACTGTGTACCAACATCAGCACCCTGCCTGTTTAAAGTAGTAGGGTCATGGCTATACAAATGAATTGTTACCAGATCGTCAAATAAAATAACTTCCGGGTCAAAATTGATCTGGACCACCTCAGCATGTCCGGTCGTGCCCATACAAACTTGCTTGTATGTTGGATTATGCGTTGTACCTCCGCTATAGCCGGACATAACACTATTCACACCATTTAATGATTGAAAAATGGCTTCGGTACACCAAAAACATCCTCCACCTAAAGTCGCGAGCTGGCCGCTCACTTTTGATTCTACTTTTTTCAAGGCCGATGAGTTCATACAATATCTCAAACCACCTGGCTTTGGCCCATCAGGAAAAACATGACCAAGGTGGGCATCGCATACATTACATAATGTTTCTATACGACTCATGCCAAAACTATTATCTTCAATATATTGAATAACCTTCTTCTCTATGGGCTGTGAAAAGCTAGGCCATCCCGTCCCTGACTCAAACTTTTGCCTGGAATCAAATAGTAACGTATCACAGCAAACGCATGCATATATCCCGGGTTCGAAGCTGGCACAGTATTCCCCGGTAAATGCCCGTTCAGTGCCATGCTGCCGGGTTATTTTGTATTGTTCGGGAGTAAGTAGCTTCCTCCATTCATCATCTGTTTTATCTACTCTGTTGGGTGGTTTTGGATTGCCATTCCTGGCAAATTTTTTAATATCAAGCCAATTAAGCATAAATTCAGTTTTTAGTTTCTTAACGAATTTTCTAAATTAAGAATGTATTGTAGATTACTAATGTTAGTAATTAAACTCAAAAATATTTGATTACAGCATCAATCAATTTCCTTTTTTGCTTATTGTAAGGGGGGTATAAATACTTCAACGAATTAAATTTTCGAATCACGACGCCGCGTTCATTGGAAAACTCTTTAAACCCACTATAACCACCCGATCGACCGATGCCACTGGTATTCACACCTCCAAAAGGCAAGTTACTATGTGCAAATTGTATAAGTGTGTCATTCAAAACGGTGCTGCCGGCTGAAGTGTACCGCATTAAATCATCAATAATAGTCCGGGACTTACTGAAAATATAAAACGCCAGTGGTTTTGGTAAAGCGTTAACTATCTGCAATACTTCATCCAGGCTTTCGAAGCTGATTACCGGCAATATCGGGCCAAATATCTCCTCCTGCATTAAACGCATTCGATGATTTACTTTGTCCAAAATTGTAGGTGAGATAAACAAATCATTTTGATTAAATGTGCCACCAAAATAGTTTTCAGCACCATTGTCAAAGGCATCTACTAATAAAGATTTTAATCTAAAGAAATGATTTTCATTAATAATTCTTCCATAGTCTCTGCTCTTCTCTATATCTCCATACATGCTTTCCAGTTGCACTTTAACTTTTTCCAGTAATTCTGCTTTTACATCCTGATGGACCAATAAGTAATCCGGAGCAATACAGGTTTGGCCAGCATTGAAAGTTTTTCCCCAGGCTATTTTGGCAGCTGCATCATTAAGATCAGCGGATTGATCAACAATCGCAGGAGACTTGCCTCCAAGTTCCAGGGTCACAGAGGTTAGGTTATCAGAAGCAGCCTTCATCACTATCGAACCAACCTTTGGACTACCGGTAAAATATATATGATCAAAAGGTAACCGCAATAGACCTTTGGAAACTTCCTGGTCTCCTTCAAATACCTTGACCTCAGATTCATCAAAAAGATTCGTGACCATATTATTGATAAATGAAGAGGTATGTGGAGACATCTCAGACGGCTTTATAATCGCTGTATTTCCAGCTGCGATGGCATATAGCAATGGCTTAACAGCCAACAAAAACGGATAATTCCATGGCGAAATGATTAATACACATCCTTTAGGCTCGATATGGATATATGAATTTGTTCCAATGAGCTGGCTGGTTGGTCTTACGCTTTTTGGTTTTATCCATTGCTTTAGTTTTTTGATGATCATTTTAGCCTCTGAAATCATTATTCCAAGTTCACTTAAAGCAATCTCTTCTGGGGATTTTTTTAGATCTTTATGGAGTGCCTCATTTAGCAGGTCTGTATTTTTTAAAATGTAGTTAAGTATTCTTTTGATCTTATTTTTCCTTTCTTCTACATTAAACTGCTTAATTAGTTGTTTATTCCCTGGCTGCTTCCTAAAAGCTACTTGATAAATATTTTCTACAGCATTTGATTCATACATATTAATAATTCAGAATAATTAAAAAACTAAATTTAAACCTTTAGCTGATAACAATGTCTTGTCAGTGCTTAAGTCTTTTAGACAAAGTAAAAAGATTAGCCATAACATAAAAGATATCATTTGTCAAAATAAAACAAAATACCTATCTTAGTTAAGTACAATTATTCCAATGATTAATGCACTACACACAGATCCACGTCCGCATGATTTTAAAAAACTGGTGGATAAATACCGAAGGGTACAGCCTGTAACCACATCAGGCAGTAATGGAAGTAACCATCGATACAGATATAGAAAGTCGGTAGATAAAGGCATAGAACCGTATTCGGGGCCTTTTGGGGACGAGCAAGTTATGCATCTTTTGCATAGAACCTTGTTCGGAGTTAAAAAATCTGAGTTCGAGTCATTCAAAAATGATTCATTAGAAAGTATAATTGAGAGAATATTAAAAAAATCCGGCACACCTTTTCCGCCTGCCAATAATTATAACGATCCCTCTGAAAACTTAATCGATCCCGATGTTCCTGAAGGAGATACATGGATAGAGGCGCCATGGAGTGGAGAGCTTGAAGGGCCAAGGATTATATCCCTGAAATACTGGATGGTGAATAACATCATAAACCAGGAATCAAACCTTCATGAAAAAATGATCTTGTTCTGGCATAGCTTCCTGGTGACACAATCATGGGAGGTTTTTATGGCTAAAACCAGCTACAAGTATTTCAATATGCTTAGAGGGCATGCTTTTGGAAACTTCAAAACCATTATTAAAGCATTAACCCTGGACCCTTCCATGCTTGCTTATCTTAACGGCACTTCCAACAATAAGGAAGCCCCGGATGAAAATTATGCCCGGGAATTACAGGAACTTTTCTGCATCGGTAAAGGGGCTGACGCCAACTTCACAGAAAGTGATGTGCAGGCAGCTGCCAGGGTACTGACCGGTTGGCAAATTGAATGGCGAACAATCGAAGAAGCGGGAGAACCTTTATCATTCTTCTCTCCGCATGCGCATGACATCACTGATAAACAATTTTCCTCATTTTATAACAATAGAATAATTGAAGGCAGAAGTAGCATCCAGGGAGCCGGTGAGCTTGACGACATGCTAGATATGATTTTTGATAATGAAGAAACGGCCAGGTATTTATGCCGAAGATTATACCGTTTTTTTGTCTATAATGAGGTTGATGAAATAGCGGAAGAAAAAGTAATCCGGCCACTTTCAGAGGTCCTAATACAAAATAATTATGAAGTTAAGCCCGTACTGGAAACATTGCTTAAAAGTGAACACTTCTTTGATGAAAGCAACTATGGGGTGCTGATAAAAAGCCCGGCAGAGTTTGTTATGGGCATTTGGAGGAGCCTGGAGGTACCTACTCCTTCACTAGACGAAGATGACAAGGTCGACTTATTAGCCAGCATTTTTTGGAATATGGCTGAGAAGGGTATGGAATTGGGGGACCCTCCTACAGTCTCCGGGTGGCCGGCATACTATCAATCGCCGCAATTTGATAAATCCTGGATTACCACAACCACCGTAACCAGCCGCGCGATAACAACAGACTCATTAGTTTATTGGGGTTTCTGGGTGAATGAAAACATACAACTACCCGCTGACCTCTTATCTTTTGTTTCTAAATTAGAAAATCCTCAAGATCCCAATGAGTTAATAAATGAAAGCACAAAACTTTTATTTGGATTGAAGCCAACCTATGAAACATTTCAGGATTTAAAAAATATACTGCTAAGTGGCCAACAAAATGATAATTATTGGACTACGGCCTGGAAAATATATGAAAGTGATCCTCGAAATGATGAATATCGATTAATTGTGGAGAACCGATTAAAATCAACGTTCCAGTTTTTGTTACAATCCGCCGAATTCAACTTAATGTAATCAAACCATGAAAAGGAGATCATTCCTGAGACATACGACACATTCCCTGGCATTGCCGGCTGTAATTGGTTCTTTGTCATTGGATACCAAAGCTAAAGCGCTTAAACACCTTACCAGGCTGGCAAATGAATCTGACCGGGTACTTGTGCTCATATACCTGGAAGGTGGCAACGACGGATTAAACACAGTAATACCTTTAGAACATTTGTCTGCTTTGAATGCCTTAAGGCCGCATGTGATACTTCCTGAAAACAAGCTACTAGCCATCCCAAATACCTCATTAGCTTTACATCCTTCCTTACCAGGATTTAAAAATTTACTAAATAACGGTAAACTTAAAATCATTCAGAATGTGGGCTACCCTGATCAGAACTTTTCTCATTTTCGATCAACTGATATATGGATGAGTGGTTCTGATGCACATCAAGTGGTGAATTCAGGATGGGCTGGAAGACACTTAAATCATGAATATCCAAACTATCCGGAAGAGTTTCCCAATGAGGATATGCCTGACCCTTTGTCAATTGAGATTGGTTTTGGTTCATCATTGCTTTTTCAGGGGCCAACAGCCTCAATGAGCATGGTGATAAATAATACCGATGCATTTTATGACCTGGTTAACAATACCGAAGAAGAGGCGCCGGATACAAAAGCCGGGGATAAGTTAAGTTACATTCGCCTGGTCGCCCGGCAGTCCCAACAATATGGGCAGGTAGTTAGAAATGCGGCTGATAATGTTTCCAGGCAAGAAGCTTACCCGGATACTTATTTGGCTCAACAGCTTAAAATAGTCTCTCGCCTGATTGCCGGCGGATTAAAAACACCCATTTACATGGTCAGGCTTGGTGGCTTTGACACCCATGATGCACAAGTTAATAGCGGGGACCACACCACAGGGGAACATACTAACCTTTTGAGAACATTAGATGAGGCAGTAATTGCCTTTATGAAAGACTTACAATTTTTAGGCCTTGAAGACAGGGTGGTTGGTATGACATTCTCAGAATTTGGGAGAAGGGTGGTTTCCAACGCAAGCTTAGGAACTGATCACGGCTCAGCAGCACCACTTACAGTTTTCGGAAACGCAGTTAAAAATGGCGTATTGGGTGATAATCCCGAAATCGATGCTGCCATGACCTATGAAGACAACCTTTCCATTCAATATGATTTCCGACAGGTCTATGCCTCAATTTTACAACAATGGTTTGAACTAGATGATGATGCACTAGAAAGTATTTTATTGGATCAATTTGACACCCTGCCAATTATTGGAGATGATCAAGCTGTTATAACCTCAATTGATAACTCACTGAATAAAGATATCTTTTCCATTTTCCCTAACCCGGTAAATGGCATGGCAAACCTATCCATCACTTCAGATGGCAAACCATTTAGCATAAAACTGTTTGATTTGAAAGGGCAATTGATCCAGGATATCTATCATGGAAATTTACCTGCGGGATATCACACAATTCCATGGGAAACATATAACTTAAAAGCCGGCAGATACTTTGTGGTCTATCAAAATAAAGATTTGAGAAGATCAAAAAGTATAATCAAAAAGTAAAAGGGTGGTATCATTTTTGACTAGTACTATGCTTAAAAATATTGGAGTAAATTTTTTCGATTCAATTGGTTATTTGGTTTGTTATTCATAATAAACTTTGGGACCTCTGGCGCACTTGGCATAGTTTGTCACCATGATATCTGGGATTTTCTTCTTATTCCGGCATTGCTTTGGATGCTTTTAATGTTTGGGATAGGATTAATATTTAACCCAGAATTGTCATTAGACTTTCTATTATAATAAACGTCATATATTATTACGT
>CAYSCZ010000016.1:53276-54843 GCA_964429655.1 uncultured Roseivirgaceae bacterium | reverse complement strand
CCGGTCAGGTTGGAACCATCGCCTACAAAAGCACTTGCGAAAACGGTGTCATTTACATTAAGGTTAGTGGTTACCTGTACAATCCCATCAAGACCACCACCATTGTTTCCGGGCTCCAAAATAATATCTCCTCCATCACCGGTTAAAGCATTACCAGCTTTTATTCTTAAATTATCACCCGGACCTGAAGTATTATCCAGTACTTTAAGTTTGGCTTCTACCCCTTCAACGAAGCTTATTGAATCAGCTAGTATTTCTCCAACTACATCCAGTTTTGCAGAAGGCGTTGTGGTACCAATACCAACACGTCCATCTACACCCCCTCCTACTCCTGTACCGGGATTCAGTATTATATTTCCCCCATTGTCTCCTGTAACTGACCCACTACCTGTTGCAATGACAACTTCACCTCCACTACCTGTTCCACCATTTCCATCTCCTGTTATGAGTGAAATAGTTCCACCATCTCCATTACCCGGCCCCGCAGTAGATAGTAAGATGTCACCAGCGGCATTTGCAGATGCCGGTGTATTTATTTCAATGTTTCCCGGTGTTGCTGTTCCGGCTCCCCCTGCTAAAAATAAACTACCTCCTGTATCTATACCATCTCCACCAGATAACTTAAGATCACCAGCAATTCCTCCTCCGCCATTACTTCCACCACCTTGAATTGTAAGAGTATCTCCATTTCCTGATGGGTTATCCAATGGTTTTATGGTTCTATTGGAACCAACCTGAAAATTAATATCTGTATTTAAGTTGGTTACATTAGTAGAAATAATTTCACTTCTAAGTGCTATGGTGTCATTCACGCCCCCAAGATCAGGGATGGTTAGTGAAACGTTACTGGTTTGTGTCTCTGCCCCAAGGTTAATACTATTTGCACCCGGGTTAAATATCACGTTCTGGGTGTTGATACTAGCAGCACCAACATTTCCTGTGCCATTTACAGTAAAATCACCCCCTCCAACTGTCAGCTTAGCTGCCGACATAGAGTCAACATTGAGTAAACTCTGTCCAAGTGCATCATTACCTGCTACCAGTATTGTGTTTAAATCTGTATTGGCAATATCTGTAGCATTGTTATCGATCAGACCTTTTAAAAAGGTGCTATCTGAGGTTATCTTAACTGAATTGGATGCAATATCTGAGGTGTTGGTGTCAATCAATCCCTTTAAGAAAGTACTGTCTGCATCAAGATCGGCTTCCAGTACGGCTGTTGATATAGCCGCGGTATTGTTGGCTATATCTGTTATGTTGGTTGAAATATCGGTGATATTGGTATCGATTAAACCTTTCAGGAAGGTACTATCTGAAGTGATCTTCCCTGAATTAGTTGCAATATCTGCTGTGTTGGTATCAATCAATCCCTTTAAGAAAGTACTATCTGCATCAAGATCGGCTTCTAGAACTGCTGTTGATATAGCTGCAGTATTGTTGGCTATATTGGTAGTATTGACATCAATCAATCCCTTTAAGAAAATACTGTCTGCATCAAGATCAGCTTCCAAAACTGCTGTCGATATAGCTGCAGTATTGTTGGCTATATTGGTGGTATTGACATCAA
>CAYSCZ010000016.1:0-53176 GCA_964429655.1 uncultured Roseivirgaceae bacterium | reverse complement strand
CGGTGGTATTGACATCAATCAATCCCTTTAAGAAAGTACTGTCTGCATCAAGATCAGCTTCCAAAACTGCTGTCGATATAGCTGCAGTATTGTTGGCTATATTGGTGGTATTGACATCAATCAATCCTTTCAGAAATGTACTGTCTGCATCAAGATCAGCTTCTAACACTGCTGTCGATATAGCTGCAGTATTGTTGGCTATATTGGTGGTATTGACATCAATCAATCCTTTCAGAAATGTACTGTCTGCATCAAGATCAGCTTCTAACACTGCTGTCGATAGGGCTGCAGTATTATTGGCTATATCCGTGGTATTGGTAGCAATATCAGCTGTGTTGGTATCAATCAATCCTTTCAAGAAGGTACTGTCTGCATCAAGATCCGCTTCCAGTACGGCTGTTGATATAGCTGCCGTATTGTTGGCAATATCGGTGGTATTGACATCAATCAATCCCTTTAAGAAAGTACTGTCTGCATCAAGATCGGCTTCAAGAACTGCTGTTGATAAAGCTGCTGTGTTATTGGCTATTTCGGAAGTATTAATTCCAATTTGCTGAATACTTAGAGCAATATCCTCAGATGCTACCCCTCCAACAGAGTCTACCAGAAATCCAGATGAAAAATCACCACTAATATCCGCAGGGGTAGGGATGGTAGTCAAGGTTACATCATCGGTGTTATCAAGGTCTATATTTGGGTTACTATTGACTAGATCAACGACTGTTACAATGATTTGAGAAGATAGCCCTCCTACTGTGTCAACAACAAATCCTGAAGAGAAGCTACCACTAATATCTCCTGACTGAAGTGGTGTGGTAAGGCTTACATCATTGGTGGAGTCAAGATCGATAGCAGGATTGGAGTTAACCACGTTTGCCACACCAGCAATCTCTGCGGCAGCCAGTCCGCCAACTGAATCAACTGTAGCCGCTCCGGTATTTGAAAAAGAAATATCGCCGGTTATAACCCTGGGTGCTGCCGTATTGTCTGAATCACCAATTAAAATATTTCCTTCCGGTAATGTATTTGCCGACGCTGCCTCCACGGCAGTTTCCAATTCGCTCAAACCCGTTATCAAATCCGTATTGGATGAAATTATTGAACCAGGTAGATCATCTAGTATGCGTACTTTCCCTGCTGATACATCGGAAATATCTATATCTGTAATTTCATTGTCTATTATTTCTGCCGAGCCTACTGAATTGATTCCCGGATTAGCAATTACGCCCGTTAATCCACCACCATCACCCTGAAAATAGCTGGCAGAGATAGAATCGTTGATATTTACATTTCCTGACACAATGTTTAATGCCTGTCCTGTACCTTGATTGTTTATCGTTACTGCATTTGAAGTATTGGCTATATTTGAAATAAGAAAAACCGCTGCTCCACCTTCATCTTGATTTTCAACTTCCAGAACATTTGCCGTATTAACTGCACTGCTTTGGTTGGATAGCCTGGCAGCAGGACCTATGCCTAAGCCTAAAGCGACAAAACTTGCTCCTGAACCCCTTGTATGAGCATATAATGCTTGATTGGTTGCATTAACGTTGTCATTTATAAAGTATCCCGCAATACTATTACCAGTGGATTTACCCTTTATAACATAATCTCCGGGAATAGCACTGCTGTTTTCAACTTGGAAGGTAATACCTCCTCCTTCATGGACAAGGTCAAATAAAGGGCCTGAAAGTGTTGAGTTTTGAGAAAATGGCAGTTGTAAGCCAACACCGGTCAATGAGCTGCCATCGCCTTCCAGCGTGCCTGAAACTGTTAAGTTGCCTCCAACCAGAAGATTATTAATTACAGATGCATTAGAACCGTCATCAGTAATTGAGCCATCCACCAGATTTGAGCCATCCCAACGAGGAATGGAACCTGTGTTGGTCATTTGAATAGGAATTGATCCATTGGTCTGCTCTGCCCAGGCTTCTCCATCCCAAAAGTAAAATTTACTTTCATCGGTGTCAAATATTAAAAGACCTATATCCCCTACATTCAGATTACCTTCAAAATCAGGATCTGTCCTTTGGCTGGTTGTCATTCTTGGCACTAAAAATCCTTGATTATTATTCGGGGAAACCAATTCCAAAACAGCATTCTGATTTGGTGAATTGGTGCCTACTCCCATTGAGTTTTGAGCATTCATTTTTATAACTATACCCAAGCATAGTATAGTCAAAAACGTTAGTAGTGTTGTTCTCATGGTTGATGGTTGTATAAATATTTATATAAATAATATGACTTAAATGATGTACTAAAGTAACAAAAAACCTGATTTATGCACTCCCCTTGCCTCGAAATGTTCTGAACACCAAAAACACTATGAGCAATATAAATGTGGCTAACATAATGATCTTCGTTTCATCTGCAATAGTGCCAAAATTCATAACCCGCGTAGTATCTTGTTGTTTGATGGCTGATGTAATAAAGTTTATTAAAAGGATCATAATTACTCCTGTTTTTTATCAATTAGAAAGTGAATTATTTTACAATATAAAAAATGAGCGATTGGTAATGAATTATTTTAACTTTAAGTATTCTTTACTTATTTATAAAAATTAGTTTTATCCAATTAATTTTACTTATTTTAATATTTTTACTAGATTATAATAGACATGAAATCATCATATTTATCATCAGTCCTAATAATTGTCATTACTTTTTACTCTTTCACAACATACAGTCAATATCAATTTAAAAATGATGCAGTGCGAGCACTATGGGAAAGACTTGACCAGTATTATTTAGACTATAACTACAGGGGGATATTAGACCTTGAAGATAAAGCGCTTGCTTATTTTGAAGACAAACAGGATACGCTGACAGCTACAATTTATAACATGTTGGGAGAGAGTTATTTATACGAAATAAATGATCCTCAGAAAGCGCTTAATTATTATGAGAAAGATTATAAATTAATGATTAATCTGGCACCTAACTCGCCTGAAAAAATCCAAAGTGCCAGTAATCTTGCAGGGTTGTATGATGAATTAGGATATTATGGTTTTTCTGAAAAAATCTACCTGGATAATCTTAATTATTTTGAGGTAAAAAAAGGCTTAAAGAGTTACGAATATCTACAAACAGCCCAAGATTTAGCCATACATTATCAATATACAGGAGAATATCAAAAAGGAATTGAATTACTGAAACCGCTGCTGAGAAAAGCAGATAAAACCATGGAGCTTTATCCTATGATGCTTACATCAATGGGTTCTCTTTATTTCGACCAGGGATCATACAAAAAAGCTGAAAAAACATTCAAAGAAGCACTAAAAGCATATCAAAATCTCGGTTTGTATGCATCATTGGAATATATAGGCACTATAAATTATTTAGCTTCTTTGTATAATGAAACCGGTAGACTTAATCTGGCAGAAGAATTATCCTTAGAAGCGCTCGATATTGTCAATCGCTTGCAAGGTGATAATACCGATATAAAAAGTGCTGTTTATTACAACATTGCAGATCATTATACCTCATTAGGAAACTATGATCAGGCCATTGAATACTTAAACGAAGTTAAAACGTTAGACGAATCCTATTATGGAACTACTTCTTTCAACTATGTGGTCTCATTAAACCTCCTAGGCCAGGTTTATGATTATAAGGAAGATTATGATCGCGCTGAAGAAATCTTAGAGAAAGCATTGGAAATCACTGAAACGAATGACGATCTGGTTTTTGTAAAACCTGCCATACTAAATAACCTAGCAATTGCTTACACTGGTAAAGGGGCTTACGAAGAGGCTTTGAAATTATTGAGTGAATCCTCACTATTGATGGCTGAATTATATGGTGAAGATTCCGAAAAATACGGTGCTGTATTATTCAGACTTGGAAACCTGCATCTAAGGATTGGTAATAATGATCTGGCAAGCCAGTTTCTCAACAAGTCTGCAAAGATTCGATTAAACTCAATCGGTGCCTATCATCAAAAATATGCTGAAACACTTAATAAATTAGCTATTCTGGAATGGTCAGACCATAATGATACCGAAGTAGTAAAATTATTCAGGCAAATATTTGAGATTTATTTTAACCAGGTCGAAAAATTTTTTCCTGTTTTAAGTGAAGAAGAGAAAGCAAAATTCTACTACAATAAAGTAAAGTATGCCTTTGATCAGTTCAACTCCTACATTGTTGAAGTGAACAATCAATACCCTGAATTAATTGGTGACATGTATGATTATCAATTAGCTACAAAAGGTCTCATTCTCTATGCTACCAATAAAGTAAGGGAAACAATTCTAAACAGCAGTGATTCATTGCTCATTGATAAATACAATACATGGATTTCATATAAAGAGCAGTTGTCAAAATTGTTTAGCTCTACGGAGACTGACCTGGAAGAGAGAAACCAAAAAATTGATTCCCTATCCTTCCTTGCTAATCGATTAGAAAAGGAACTGGGAAAAGAATCCTCAGCATTTTCAGAAGTTTATACTAAAGACAGAATAACCTGGAAGGATGTCAGGGACAAGCTTAAGGAAGGTGAAGCAGCTGTAGAAATTGTTAGGTTCAGAAAATTCAACCCGGATTCAGGCGGTTATTTTACCGGTGACGTACACTATGCCGCACTTATTGTTAAGCCCAATACGAAAAAAAATCCGGAGCTAGTCTTTATAGAAGATGGTAAAAAAATGGAAAACAAGTATCTGGCAAATTACCGCAATGCCATCAGATATAAAGTAGAAGAAAGTTATTCTTATAACCTGTTTTGGAGGCCTATAGCCAATAATCTTAACGGCATATCGAAGATTTATTTCTCACCCGATGGTGTCTATAACCAAATCAGCATTTATACGCTTCAAAACTCCAAAACAAAAAATTATACCGTCGATGAAGTGGATATTAGAGTTCTAACCAACACGAAAGATCTTGTGATTAATAATGGTAAAAACAAGGATGACTACAAATCAAAAAAGGCACTGTTCTTTGGGTTTCCTAATTACAATATGGGAAATCTTGAACAAATGCTGGCAGAAAGGGAACAAGCACTTGAAACTGCAGAAAACATAGCTGATGCAGTGAGCCAGGGAAGAGGTAAAAGAGGAACTCGTGGTGGTACGCGGGAAAGCAGGGGATCAAGAAGTGGTGAAGAGGGCATTGCTAATTTGATATCAGATAATAAAGAGGGAGCACTTAGTCGTGGACTTAGGGGTAACATTCAGAGATACATGAGTGGAAATAACCTGCTGGCCCTCTTGCCCGGTACCAAAAAGGAAGTGGAGACCATAAAAGACCTCTATGATAATAAAGAACTACCCTACGGCATGTATATGGAAGATAACGCCATGGAAAAAAGTATTAAAGAGGTAAAAAATCCTTCTACACTCCATATCGCTACGCATGGTTTTTTCTTAGAAAACCAGGAAACCGAAAATAATGAAGCGGTTGATCCTTATGTTGAAAATCCTTTACTCAGGTCAGGGTTGATACTGGCTGGTGCCAACAGCTTTTTGTCTACCGGAAGCATAGGTGGAGGCACCACAGATGGGGATGACGGTATTCTTACCGCCTATGAAGCCATGAATTTATACCTTGATGATACGGATCTTGTGGTATTGTCTGCCTGCGAAACCGGTCTTGGAGAAGTACTCAATGGAGAAGGTGTATTTGGTCTACAAAGGGCTTTTCAAATTGCAGGTGTTGAAAGCTTGATAATGAGCATGTGGTCGGTAGATGATGCCGCCACTCAAGAACTGATGACAGCATTCTACAATGAATGGTTAAAAACCGGAGATAAACACGATGCCTTCAAAAAAGCTCAAAAACAAATAAAAGAAAAGTGGGAGGCCCCCTACTACTGGGGTGCCTTCGTCATGGTAGGAAATTAAAAGAATTACAATAATGAAAAGAGTTATTATTTTTTTTTCAATCCTTTCAATTTGGACACAAGCCATTGCCCAGGATGGTTTTGAAAGTAAGGAAGCTAAAAAAGTATGGGGTAAACTCAATAAATACTTTATTGACTATGACCATCAAGGTATTTTAGATCTCGAGGATAAAGCATTAAGCATATTTGAGGATAATCAAGATACCACCACTGCTGCTATTTATAATATGTTGGCAGAGGCATATCTTTATGAAATAAACGACCCTGAAAAAGCACTGGAATATTACGAAAAGGATTACAAATTGACCGCCAAGTTAATTCCTAATTCTGAAGATAAAGCCATATCAGCCAAAGGATTAGCAGGTCTTTATGATGAACTTGGATTCTATGAAAAGTCTGAGGAGTTGTACCTGTCCAATCTTGACTTTTTCGAAGAGAAATATGGCGACAGAAGTTATGAATATTTTGATGCGGCGCTCGAGCTTAGTATTCACTATCAATATGTAGGTGATATTGATAAGGGTATTGATCTGTTAAAGCCTATATTAAGAAAAGTAGATAAATCTGAAGATTTATATCCGCTGATGCTTAATACACTAGCCAACTTATACTTTGACTTGGGGTCTTATAAAAAAGCTGAGAAAAATTTTCAAGATGCAATCACAGCATTTGAAGCAATAGGCATGTATGCGTCTTTAGAAAATATAGCTACCCTTAACTCACTTAGTGCCCTTTATAATGAAATAGGAAAAATCAATATAGCCGAGAGTCTGTCCCTGGAGTCATTAGATATCGTTAATAAACTGGAAGGAGATAATACTGATATCCTAACCAACCTCTACTATTCACTGGCTGATCATTATACGGTGTTAGGTAATTATGAAAAAGCCATTGAATATTTAATGAGCGTTGTTGAAATGGATAAGGAATATTATGGCACCAATTCATTTAACTATGTCAATTCCCTGAACTTATTGGGTATTGCACATAATTTAAATGGCGATTATGAATCTGCTCAATCCAATTTAGAGCTGGCCCTGGAAATTTCCAGAAATAACGAAGATCTTATTTATGAGAGACCGTACGTAATGCAAAACCTTGCAAACCTCAATATCGCAATTGGTCAATATAATGAAGCACTAAGTCTTCTTGAAGATGCAGCAACACTGAATTTAGATCTCTATGGTGAAAATATACAGTATGCAACAATACAATATTATCTCGGAGATGCCCACCTAAAATTGAAGGACAAAAGAAAAGCAAGGGAATTTTTAGAGTCCTCCAGAAAAATTAGAAAAAAAACGATTGGTACTTTTCACAACATGTACGTCAGGTCTTTAAACAAACTAGCAATACTTGACTGGACAGAAAATGAAAATAACAATGCCAAAAAATTATTCAAAGAAATATTTGAT
Source organism: uncultured Roseivirgaceae bacterium (assembly GCA_964429655.1). Lineage (GTDB taxonomy): Bacteria > Bacteroidota > Bacteroidia > Cytophagales > Cyclobacteriaceae > CAYSCZ01. The sequence continues at coordinate 45,919 of CAYSCZ010000016.1, read as the reverse complement.
ATCTATTTCAAACAGATAGAAGCATTCTTTCCTGTGCTTAGTGAAGAGGAAAAAGCCAACTTTTACTACAACAAGATTAAGTATACTTTTGAGCAGTTTAATTCATTTGCCATTCAGGAAATGGAAAATGATCCCGCTTTGATAGGTGATATGTATGATTATCAATTAGCCACAAAAGGTTTGATTCTTTATGCAACCAATAAGGTTCGTAAATCAATACTGAACAGCGGGGATTCTGTTTTAATTGATCGATTTAATACCTGGATAAGTTATAAAGAGCAGCTATCAAAATTGTTTAGTTCAACGGAAGGCGATCTTGAAATAAGAAATAAGAAGATTGATTCACTATCCTATTTGTCAGAAAGATTAGAAAAAGAGCTTGGCCGTGAGTCGGCAGATTTTGCGAATGTTTATTCTAAAAAAAGAATATCATGGAAAGATGTCCAGAAAAACCTGAAAGAAGGAGAAGCAGCTATTGAAATTGTACGATTCAGAAAGTTCAACCCCGACTCCGGTGGATACTACACCAGAGATATCAATTATGCGGCATTGATAGTAAAGCCGGATACAAAAAATAATCCCGAAATAGCAATCTTTAAAAATGGCAGACGATTAGAGAATAGATATTTGGCCAATTATCGCAATGCGATTAAATACCAGGTCGAAGAGAGCTATTCATACAACTTATTCTGGAAACCTATCGCTAATAAATTAGAAGGTATTGAAAAAATATATTTTGCTCCAGATGGTGTATATAATCAGGTAAGTATATACAGTCTGAGAAATTCCGAAACAGGTAATTATACTGTCGATGAGTTGGATATAAGAGTGGTGAACAATACCAAAGACCTCGTACTTAGGGCGGATTCAGATGATGATGACAACAAACTCGGGGCGGAGTTTTTCGGTTTCCCAAATTACAATATGGGTAACCTCGAAAGAATGATTGCTGAACAGCAAGCTTCAGAAGCAACTGCCGAAGAAGTGGCAACGGCAGTAAGCCAGGGAAGAGGAGACGAAAGAGGCACACGAGGCAATGAAAGAGGTGGCGTTCGAGGTGCTACCCGCGATGTCAGGGGAGGCAGAGGTGTAAGAAGCGGTGAAGGCTCAGAACAGCTTTTCTCTAGCAGCCGCGGCATACCCAGAGGATTGAGGGGTAATATCCAGCGCTATATGAATGGTAATAACCTGCTTGTACTATTACCAGGCACTAAAAAAGAGATAGAAACCATTAAAGAATTGTATGACAAAAACAACTACGACTACAATACCTACATGGAGGATGCCGCAATGGAAAGCAAGATTAAAAACATAAAAAATCCTTCTACGCTGCACATTGCAACCCATGGATTTTTTCTGGAAAATCAAGAACCTGAACCAGGAGAAGAGATAGACACTTATGTCGAAAATCCACTGTTGAGGGCCGGTATCATACTCGCAGGGGCTAACAGTTTCTTAACGACCGGTAGTATTTCTGATCAAAATGAAAATGGTGAAGATGGTATACTCACTGCTTACGAAGCAATGAATATGAATCTTGATGACACGGATTTGGTAGTACTGTCAGCATGTGAAACAGGATTAGGTGAAGTGCAGAATGGAGAGGGTGTCTATGGATTGCAAAGGGCTTTTCAAATAGCCGGTGCTGAAAGTGTGATCATGAGTATGTGGACCGTTGATGATGCTGCCACCCAGGAGTTGATGACGGCCTTTTATGAGGAATGGCTAAAAACAGGTGATAAGCACGAATCTTTCAAAAAAGCCCAAAGGATCATAAAAGATAAGTGGGTCTCTCCTTATTATTGGGGACCATTCGTAATGGTTGGTATGTAATAATCAATATTAAATAGTCCATATAATTTCTCCTGCATGAGGATTTATTAATACATTTATCAGTTAATGAAACTGAATAAATGAAGCAGGACGAAAAGAAACTTTTCTTATTAGACGCATTTGCACTTATTTATCGCGCCCATTTTGCATTGAGTAAAAACCCAAGGATTAATTCAAGGGGTATGAACACCGGTGCAATCATGGGATTCACCAATTCCTTACTAGAAATCCTAACCAAAGAACAACCAACACATATTGCTGTAGCATATGATACCTCAGCTCCTACTTTTAGACATAAGGCGTTCAGTGAGTACAAGGCCACACGTCAAGAGCAGCCAGAAGATATTAAGATTGCGATTCCTTACACCAAAAAAATTATCGAAGGATTTAACATTCCCATACTGGAAATGGATGGCTATGAAGCAGATGACATTATTGGAACATTGGCCAAAAAAGCAGAAAAAGAAGGATTCAAGGTATACATGATGACCCCCGATAAAGATTTCGCCCAACTGGTCACTGATAATATATTCCTGTACAAACCAGCCTATATGGGAAATTCTGTGGAGATACTAGGAGAACAGGAAGTACTTGATAAGTTTAATATCAGGTATGTTGATCAGGTTAGGGATTTTTTAGGAATGAAGGGAGATTCAATCGATAATATCCCAGGGATACCTGGTGTAGGTGACAAAACAGCTGCAAAGCTTTTACAGACGTATGAAACCATTGAGGATGTTGTTGAAAACCAGGATAATCTGAAAGGAAGCATCAAAAAGAAAATAACAGAACATGGTCAGCAAGGTATTGTATCAAAAGAACTAGCAACCATTAAAATAGACGTTCCCATAGAATTTGATGTGGATTTGATGGCATTGAAAGATGCCGATAAAGATAAACTGCAACCCATCTTTGATGAACTGGAGCTCAGAACGATTTCAAAAAGAGTTTTTGATGATAAGGTTATTTCAAGCACCGGTTCAGGCGACGATCAGCTCAGCCTCTTTGATGGAGCAGAAGAAGCAAGCGAAAACCAAAAGTCGACCGTTAAAGACTTTAATGTTGATTATCGGTTAATAAAATCCGTAGGAGCAATCGAAAATCTAATCAACACACTTGAGGGGTGTAAAGAATTTTGCCTCGATACAGAAACAACCAGCCTGGACACCAATCATGCGGAGTTAGTTGGAATATCATTCTCAATCAAAAAAAATGAGGCTTTCTTTGTTGCCTTTCCAGAAGATTTCAATGCCTCTAAGAAGTTATTGGGTCTATTTAAGCCAGCATTGGAAAACAACTCAATTGTTAAGATCGGACAAAACCTAAAATACGATATTCAAATACTTAAAAATTATGATGTGCACCTGCAAGGGCCAATCTTTGACACCATGCTGGCACATTACCTCATTGACCCGGATACGGCGCATAAGATGGATGTACTGGCTGAGAATTATTTGAACTACTCACCAATTAGTATTGAGTCTCTGATCGGGAAAAAAGGAAACAAGCAAAAGTCGATGCGTTCTATAGACCTGGAAATATTAAAGGAGTACGCTTGTGAAGATGCCGACATAACCCTTCAACTAAAGCATATCCTTGAGAAAGAGATCACTAAATTAAATCTGAAAAAATTACTTCATGATGTAGAGCAGCCTTTGTCTTTTGTGTTAGCAGATATGGAATATGATGGTATTAGCATTGACACTAAAGTTCTCTCAGATATGTCGGAGCAACTATCGAAAGATATTCTGACGGAACAGAAAGCTATTTTTGAGATTGCCGGGACTGAATTTAACATCGCTTCACCTAAACAATTGGGTGAGATTTTATTCGATAGGTTAAAAGTTGTTGAAAAGCCAAAGAAAACAAAGTCCGGACAGTACGCAACCAATGAAGATATTTTATCAAAATTGGCTTCTGAGCATGAGATAGTTGAAAAAATCCTCACCTTCAGGGAATATCAAAAATTAAAAAACACTTATGTCGATACACTGCCACTACTGATCAGTAAAAAAGATAACAGACTACATACAGATTACCGGCAGACCATTGCAGTAACCGGTAGGCTTAGTTCAAACAATCCCAACCTTCAGAATATTCCCATCAGAACTGAAAAGGGTAGAATGATCAGAAAAGCTTTTATAGCAAGAAATGATGATTATAAAATATTATCGGCAGACTACTCACAAATTGAGTTAAGAATTATGGCTGCCTTCTCTAAGGATGAAAGCATGACCGAAGCATTTGTCAATGATAGGGATATACATGCTACAACCGCTTCAAAAGTGTTTAAAGTACCCCTGGAGGAAGTCAATCCTTCAATGCGTAGAAAAGCTAAAGAAGTAAATTTTGGCATCATCTATGGAATATCAGCTTTTGGGCTTGCCCAAAACCTGAATATACTCCGCAGAGAAGCAAGCGATATCATCAAATCATATTTTGAGGAATTTCCCAAAGTAAAAGAGTACATGGATGAGATCATTCAAAAAGCTAAAAAGCAAGAGTATGTGGAAACTTTGCTGGGCCGAAGAAGATATCTCAGAGACATTAATTCCAGAAACCCAACAGTTAGGGGATTTGCGGAGCGTAATGCTATCAATGCACCAATCCAGGGAAGTGCAGCAGATATGATTAAAATAGCGATGATAAAAATCCATCAATGGTTAATAAAAAACAAGTTGAAATCAAAGATGCTGCTTCAGGTCCATGATGAACTTGTATTTGAAGTTTATAATGATGAGGAAGAGACCGTTAGAAAAAATGTTGAAAACTTTATGAAACATGCGCTTGCAATTAATGTTCCTATGAAGATTGGTATGGGCATCGGTAAAAATTGGCTCGAAGCGCATTAAACATCAAAAAAGAATCAAAAAGAAATGCTTGATCATATTCCCAGCTTAAGTGATATCAAAAGAACCCATCAGCGGATAATAAGGCATATTATCCATACACCCATACTAACATCACACAGTATCAATGAGATGGTAGGTGGAGAAATTTTTTTCAAATGTGAAAATTTTCAGAAGGTTGGTTCTTTTAAGATGAGAGGAGCCACAAACTTTATTCTTTCCCTGAGGCCTGAGGAAAGGGTTGGTGGTTTTACTACCCACAGTTCGGGAAATCATGCACAGGCTGTTGCCTTCGCTGCCAAGCTTGCTAACACCAAAGCCTATATAGTCATGCCGAAAAATGCCCCGAAGGTTAAAATAAATGCAGTAAAGGAATATGGTGCACAGATTATCTTCTGCGAACCAAATGAAAAATCAAGGATTCAAAGTTGCGAAGCCGTGACCAAAGAGAAAGGAGCCATTTTCGTACCCCCTTTTGATGACTATAAAATAATAGCAGGTCAGGCATCCGCAGCAAAAGAACTTATTGAAGAAACCATTGATTTGGATGTTATTTTTACCCCCGTTGGTGGAGGTGGCTTATCAGCAGGTACAGCGCTCATATCACATTACCTCTCTCCAAATACAGATGTTATACTGGGAGAACCGGAAAAAGCCAATGACACTTACCAGTCTTTTAAAAGTGGGATTTTAACACCCGTAAAAGATCCCAAAACGATTGCCGATGGACTTAAGATATCCATAGGTGAAAGGAATTTTGATATCATAAAAAAGTACGTCAATGATGTGATTACTGTATCTGAAGAAGAGATCGTAAACGCAATGAGGATCATTTGGGAAAGGATGAAAATCATTATCGAGCCATCCTGTGCCGTCGCCCTAGCCGCTTTGTTCAAAGTGAAAGAGCACTATCAGGACAAAAAAATAGGCATTATCCTAACCGGTGGAAATGTGGACCTGGGAAATCTACCTTTTTAATCGCTTTATTAAGACGATGATTATAACGGATAGAATCATCAGCAATACTAACTCAGGAAGTATATCATTAATTCTCAATGTTGATTTATGGGGTGTTGAGGCTATGGACATCAATATGCTGGTAGCTTCATCCAATCCCTGAAAATATTTTTTGCGCTGGAAATTCGGGATAATATACTCGTCAATAATCCTACTTGCCTCTTCTTGTGTTACTTTATTAACTAAATGCTCTCCTGAAGTAACCGTCAGCTTTCTATCTTGTAATGAAACGAATATAAATATTTCATTAGAACCTATATTCTTATACTGTGTAGCTTCTGTAATATTATTGTCCCCTATGTTTTTAACAATAAATATGTTTAATCTTATATCGGAGGTATCCCTGTAATAGTTTAGCTTGCCGCTCAAGAGAAATAGCTCCTGTTCTGTCAATATATTAGCCTTGTCAACAACGGTCTCCTCAACTGTATGTGAAAAAGTAATATTTAAAAGAAGTGCAATAAAACAGGCAATCATTTATTTTTTTTAAGATCAGGTATCAAATAGTGTAACATAGTAGATTTCATTGTGTTGTTAAGAGTTTATGAATAGAATCTTGTTAATCCTGATTTCATCGGTTTTAGTGAGTTGTAATATCGCTAAAAATAGGCCTGTAGAACTTGCCAAGGTTGATTTTTCCACCGATGACGGCTCGGAATTATTTTTTAGGAATGTTAGGGCTTCTTATTACACAATGGAAGAAGTAGAAGGCCAAAATGCTGTGATCTATAATCTTAATAAACCGGCTGCAGATTCTAATCATCTATTCAATCATAAAATAGTTTTTAATTGGGGCGCTGACAAAGCCTTTTTATTTTTCAATTCCGATAAACTTAATAGTACCAAGGATTATAAAATCATTTGTTCAAATCATGCTACCATCGATACATTTTTGTTTAACAACGCTAATGTCAATTTCCAAAGACAATCTGCTTTAATGCTTTATAATAAGCTGGTGGAGGGTTATAACATGAAAATTATTATTGAAGATGATGCGGTTGACCTGTTTAGTGACATAAAACAAAAAGAACGCTTTAGAATTACAGTTTTTGATTTCTTAGGGTTAGTTGGTTATTATTAAGGCAATTAATTACTGTAATTTTATGACGTTTATCTTTATTTTCATTTTGATCTGCATAAATATGGTGGCTGATCGTTGGTACCTTGAAAAATATTTTAATCTTTAAATAATTAATAACAGGCAATAATGCATAGGTAGTTAATTTTGCGTAAGCGTTTAAAATTAGCTTTACTTTTAATTTAAGTTTACTTAACACTGAATGGAATACAAGAAACCCTATAAAGCTCGTTTAAAATACGAGTTTGATAATTTTTTCGGGAAGGGTTCTGTAAGGCTTATCTCGTGGTTGGGTCTTATCACATTGGTTCTCATTACCTTTTTCGCACTGTTACTCTTAGTTTTTGGTCTTCATCCTAACCATGATGAAGATTTTAACTTGCTTAATGCTTTTTGGACGTCTATCACCCATGTATTAGACCCCGGCACATTAGGTGAACACGAAGAACTATGGCCATTCAGGTTTTACATGCTTTTCGTATCCCTAGTCGGTTTAATTATAATCAGTACGTTAATTGGTCTTGTGTCCAATGGTATACTGATAAAAATAGAGGAATTAAAAAAGGGGCGATCATTTGTTATCGAAAAGGATCATGTACTTATCTTAGGGTGGTCTCCTAAGATATTCACCATCATTTCAGAATTGATCATTGCTAATGAGAATCAAAAACGGGGCGTGATCGTCATCCTGGCGGAGAAAGATAAAGTCGAGATGGAAGATGAAATAAAAGATAAAGTTGGTAATACAAAAAATACAAAGGTAATATGCAGAACAGGGAACCCCATTGATGTTCATGACCTGTATATAGCCAATCCCTATGAAACCAGTTCTATAATTATCCTCGGAAAAGAAAATGAAAATTCAGATTCCCAGACAATTAAAGCTATTGTGGCTATTGTCACCAATCCAAATAGAAGAAAAGAACCATACCACATTACTGCAGAGATGGTGGATAAGAAGAACCTTGATGTTGCCAGAATGGTGGGAGAGGATGAGGTCGAGTTAATCTATTCTGATTTAATAATTTCCAGGATAATGGTCCAGACCAGCCGGCAGTCGGGGCTCTCCGTTGTTTACATTGAACTGATGGATTTTGGAGGCGATGAGATATACTTTCAAGAAGAAAAGAGTTTGGTCGGTAAAACATTCCGGGAAACAATTTTCGCTTATGAAGATTCAGCCATTATAGGCCTGCAATATGCTGACGAAACGGTGGAAATCAATCCTCCGATGAATACTGTATTGAAAACCGGTGATAAGGTTATCGGAATCACTGAAGATGATGATACACTTGTTGCTAATGCAGGTGATTATGTGATCCATGATGATAAAATTGTCTTTTCTGTATCGGTTCCTCAAAAATCAGAGCGAATAATAATGATCGGATGGAATGGACGCGCCAGACACATAATTGTTGAACTTGATAACTATGTTGCCAAAGGATCTATATTGAAAGTGACATCTAAATTTGAAGATCCTAAAAAAGCAATTAAAAAAATCGATAAGGGATTAAAAAATCTTTCCATAGAGTTCGAACAGTTAGACACTGCGGAAAGATCTACTCTATTGGATATGGAACTGAACCAATATGATTACATCATCCTTCTTTCCTATGAAGGTTACTTCCCGATACAGGAAGCAGATGCCCAGTCCCTGATCACCTTGTTGCACTTAAGAAACTTTTCAGAAAGATTAGGGCATAAGTACAAGATTGTAAGTGAGATGTTGGATATGCGTAATCGACAATTAGCGGATATCACAAGCGCTGATGACTTTATAGTAAGTGATCGGTTAATCAGTCTATTAATGAGCCAGGTCTCAGAAAACAAATACCTAATGAGGGTTTTCGAAGATTTATTCGATGCGGAAGGTTCTGAGATCTACATAAAAGCTGCTGATGAATATGTACGAACAGGTGTGCCTATAAATTTTTACACGCTGCTGGAGTCCGCCGCCAGAAAAAATCAAATAGCTATCGGGTACAGGCGAATGAAATTTGCCAGGGAATCAGGGCAAAGTTATGGTGTGATTGTTAATCCTCCGAAATCCCAGATATTTACCCTTGACCATAATGATATGGTAATAGTTATTTCTGAAGATTAAAATGTAATGACTTGGTTACCCTTTTTAAAGAGTTAGTTTGTTGACCATTATCAATCCCTTTGCTGATATTTTCTAACAGAATCAACCAGGATATTTAACCTGAATTATGGAATAGGAATCGTGATGAAGGCATAAAACGCAAAGAAAGAGGTTCTTATGTTGATGAGGCATAGCACCGCTATGGTGATTCAACAAGTTGACGGTAAGTGCCTATTTCAAAGTATTTTATTTCTGGAATAGATTTTCTATTGCATATTTCAGGTTTAAGTTAGGCATCAACACATTTTCCTGAAAAACCGTTATCGGTTGCATGGAAGCATTTTCAATGCTATTACCTATCCTCTTTTCCATACTGATTACGGTAATAAGCAGGAGAATAAGCAGTAGTAATGTAATATCGCGACGCTGTTTCATGATCTTTCCTTAGTGATGCATAAACTGCATAATTGGTTGCATTTTCAATTGATTTATTACATCTATATTTAACCCAGAATTATCATTAGACTTTCTATTACATGGTTAAATCACTTCAAATCAGACACTTAACATGTTATTGGCTCGTCACCATAGCGATGCTATGCCTCCTCGACCTAAGTGCCTGATCTTTTGGGCTTTAACCCTGCATGACAAAATTCCAATGACCAATCTGGGTTTAAAAAAATTCACCAGAGATACCTCTGATTATAGGCATGGTTACACTTTCAATTCAGAAATATTTATTATTTTAAGTTTTATTTGATTAACCATGCTTAGAGTCTTACTTTATATCATTTGTATATCTATGTTTTATGCCTGCAACCCTTCATCTCAGAAAGATGCGGTGAAAGAAAGTGCTGCAGACCCTAACTTCGATGAAAATCCCCCCGCTGAAGGATTCAACATAGAAGGTTCAGACCCTGAAGCAGTCGCAATAGCAGACAAGGTTATGGAAGCGATCGGCGGGCGCAAAAATTGGGATAATACCAAAGGATTGATATGGAATTTCTTTGGTGTAAGAAAACTTTGGTGGCACAAACAATCCGGTGACGTAAGGATAGAAAGCAATCGCACCGATTTAAAAGTAATAATGAATGTCAATTCCATGGAAGGTAGAGTCTTTATTCATGGAATGGAACAAACTGACCCTGACACCCTGGAAAAATATTTAGATGTTGGTAAAAATATTTGGATAAACGACGCTTATTGGCTGGCTATGCCCTTTAAACTTAAAGACACGGGCGTTACGCTCACCTATCAGGGTGAGGACACCACACAAACAGGCGAGATGAGCTATTTATTAGAATTATCATTTAAAAATGTTGGGGTTACCCCGGAAAATATGTATGAAGTTTGGGTTAGCCCTGAAACCCATTTCATAACCCAGTGGGCTTATTATAAGGATCAAAAACAAACAGGGCCTAATTTTGTAATGCCATGGTTAGACTACAAAAAATATGGAGATATCTATCTGTCTGGTAACAGAGGGGAAAGAAAGATTACAGAAATTGAAGTGGTCGATGAATTTGCTGAGCATATTTTTTCTGAATTTAATCCGGCTATTTAAGCTACGACCTCTTTATGGTATCCACCAATAGACCGACATCTATCGTCTTGGCACATTTAAAATGACCTTCCGGGCACTGTTTTTTACCATGAAGACCACATGGTTTGCAAGGTAAATCTTCATGCGTTTCTACGATCTTTGATGAAGTTGATAATGGCCCAAAACCAAAATCCGGGCTAGTTGAGCAAAAGATTGCCACTACCGGGGCATCAGTTGCAGAAGCCAAATGTAAGGGTGCCGAATCATTAACAAAATTCATTTTTGCGCTCCTCATTAGTGCTGCAGACTCTAAAATTGAAAGTTTTCCACATAGGTTATCCACATTATTGTGGATTGATTCTTCCTTTATTTCTTCGCAAAGACTATAATCCCCTACCGAGCCTAGCAGATATATTTTTAAATCAAAATCTATGAGTTTATTGGTAAACTCTAACCATTTTTCTTTGGGGAACTGTTTTGTAAACCAAACAGAGGCAGGCGCCAGAGTTATATAGTCGGATTTCTTATAACATGATATTTTATGTTCTATGCTTTTTGAAATATATAATTTGGGCCTAAAAAAAGTAGCGTCCGTTAAATGGTTTATCAACGACAGGTTTCTGTTTACTTCATGGTGTCCTTTTTTTATAGAATGATGGACACTTTTATGAAAAAAATATGACAATGGATTTTTGTCGAATCCTATTAGATGACCGGCATTAGAAAAAAAAGTCACTAATCCTGTGGATAAGTGGCGCTGGCAATTAATTACTATGTCGTAGTGCTTTTTGTTGACTTTTATAAGGGTTTTCAGCAGGTTCTTATACTTGTTTTTCTTTTTATCCCAGGTAATGACCTCATTTATATTGGGATTATTTTCAAGTAAATGTTCATTGCCTCTCCGGACTAAAAAATCAATTGATGCCCCCGGAAAAAAAGCAGATAATTTTTCTATCAGTGGTGTAGCCAATATCACATCCCCGAGGTAGGCTGTTTGTATTATTAATATTCGTTTGAAGGTCACGATTACAAATTAATCAAACCCCAACACCTGTTTCTATGGTTAAAGAAATTTAATTTTGCATGTTAATGAAGAATTATGAATTGGTAGGGCTACCTAATGGCATCCGGGTAGTTTTCAAACCACAGACACACACCAAGGTAGCTCATGTCGGCGTGATGTTAGACATTGGAAGCCGCGATGAAGAAAGCCAACATCAGGGGATTGCTCATTTTTGGGAACATATGGCCTTTAAAGGCACCAAAAAAAGAAATGCATTTCATATCATAAACAGGCTCGACTCGCTTGGCGGAGAACTTAATGCATACACAACCAAGGAAAAAATATGCTTCTATGCCTCCGTATTGGATGTACATCTAGAAAAAGCAATCGATATACTCACTGATATAACTTTTAATTCAACCTTCCCTAAAAAACAGGTTGAAAAGGAGCGGGACGTGATATTTGAGGAAATACAGATGTACAAAGACAGCCCGGAAGATACAATTCAGGATGAATTTGATGAACTGGTTTTTGGTACCCATCCTTTAGGAAAAAATATTTTAGGAACAGAAGACATTCTCATGAACATTCATCAGTCTGACTTCAATGAATTCATTCATAAAAACCTGAACACTGAAAGAATTGTATTTTCGATAGTTGGTAATTTTAGTTTAACCAAAATCAAACGGTTAGTCCGAAAATATATAGACCCAATACCGCATAAAAACCACACCTCTGAAAGGATCCAGTTTGATAATTATCAATTCAAAAACTTAACCGTTCAAAAGCCTTACACTCAGGCTCATTGTGCCATTGGCAACATAGCTTACCCTATTGGAGACCCCAGAAGAATTCCTCTTTTTTTATTAGTAAATATTCTTGGTGGCCCGGGCATGAACTCTAAGTTAAACATGTCGCTGAGGGAAAAGTATGGCTATGTGTATTCAATCGATGCGAGTTATAGTGCTTATTTGGAAACAGGCATCGTATCGATACTATTTGGAACGGATATCAAAAAGCTAAATAAAGCACAGAAAGTTGTACTAAAGGAGCTTAAAACTTTAAAGAACAAACCACTTAGTAACCTGAAGCTGCATCAGGCAAAGTCCCAACTAAAAGGGCAGTTGGCAATTTCAGAAGAAAATTATAGCAGTGTTATGCAAAGTATGGCAAAAAACTTACTCGACCTGAATGATATCGAAAGCCTAGACAGCCTCTTCAAAAAAATTGATAAAATCGATAAAAATATTCTAATGGAAATTGCCGCCGACATATTTGATGATCATAAAATTAGTTGCTTAACTTTTATCCCAAATTAAATACATGGAATTTTTACCCGGGGAAATAAACCAGTACGTATTGAATCACACCACCGATGAAAGTGATCTCCTCAAGAGAATCAACAGAGATACCAACGCATATGTGTTGAAGCCCAGAATGTTGTCTGGGCACTTACAAGGAAAAGTTTTATCCATGCTGTCCCAGATGATAAGACCTTCGCTAATCCTTGAGATAGGCACATACACCGGTTATTCGGCAATTTGTATGGCACAAGGCCTTGCCGACGATGGTAGATTGATCACCGTAGATATTAATGAAGAGTTGGAAGATAAAGTAAGAGACTACTTTTTAGAGTCCGGCTTTAATGATAAAATTCAATATTTAATTGGAAATGCGTTAGATATTGTGCCAGCATTAGATGTGTGTTATGATCTGGTCTTCATAGATGCTGACAAAGAAAATTACGGTAAATATTATGACATGGTGATCGATAAGGTTTGCCCAGGTAAGTTCATTATCGCAGATAATGTGCTTTGGAGTGGTAAGGTAGTCCATGAAAATGAAACAACCACTGATAAGGACACACAGGCTTTAATGCAGTTTAATAATAAAGTTCAAAATGATAAGAGGGTAGAAAACGTTCTTTTACCAATAAGAGATGGATTAATGGTTATTAGAAAAAAATGATGGTGAGGTTTTTATTTTTATTATTAATAATTTTTTGTGCTGGTCAAGCGCAAGCCATACCAAAGGTTCCAAAAGAACTTAATCTGGGAAATATCAAATTAAAAATTTCCAATTCGGCAATAGAAGGCATTCAAAAAGATGTCAATGCACTTTGGGCAAGCGAAAAGTATTTCAAAATTAAATTGAAACGGATAAACCTTTATATGCCCATCGTCGAACGAATTCTCCAAGAAGAAAATGTACCGGATGAATTAAAGTATATGGCAATTCAGGAAAGTGCATTTATCTCAGATGCAGTATCTACCTCCAACGCTGTCGGGTTTTGGCAAATGAAGGCTGCATCGGCCAAGGAAATGGGGCTTAGGGTAGATAACCACGTTGATGAACGGATGAATATTAGCGCCTCTACCCGCGCAGCCATGAGGTATTTAAAAAAACATAATTTCATTTTAAATAACTGGGTGTATGCTGTTACATCATATTACACGGGGCTTGCCGGGGCGAGAAAATTTACCAAACATTCAAAAAATGGTGCGAGGACTATGACTATAGATAACAGCACACATTGGTATTTTAAGAAATATTTAGCACATAGGGTTGCTTTTGAAGAGGCATTAAATAAAAAAATTGAAAATGATCTTTTGCTTCAGGAATACACAGAAGGAGGCAATCAAACGCTGGATCGGATCGCAAAAAAATTTAATGTTGATGAAAATGAAATAGAAAAATACAATAAATGGTTATTGAAAGGCAAGGTACCTACAGATAAGCGTTATTCCGTAATCATACCCACCCGTGAACCTCTACAATCCTTAAGAAAAACCATCGCAAGCAATACAAATGATTCGGATAAAAAAGCTTTTGGCTTTTATGACGAAATCCCTGCTTACGGCGCCCGGGCAAAAGACCCACTGATAAAAACAAATTTAATCTGGTACATCGCCAAGCCTAAGGATAACATTGAATCCATAGCAGCAAGAAGTGGACTCCCGGAGAAAAAATTTAGGAAATTTAATGACCTGGAAAATGATGAGAAGATCATTGCAGGCCAAAAATATTTTTTTGAGAAAAAGAAAAATCGCGCCACCCAGTATTATCATACCGCACAATATGGTGAAACACTTTGGACAGTGTCCCAGATGTATGGCATTAAACTTAAAAAACTAATTAAAAAAAACAGGCTCGACAAGGATGAGAAAATCAAACCTGGAAGAGTGCTTTGGTTGAGATACAAAAGGCCAAAATCAGAACCAGTGAAATATGAAAAAGTAAAAAAACCGGAGCCGGTAGATTCTGAACCAATCGAAGAATCAATACCGACCACCTCAAAAAATGAAGATAATGCCTCGGACAGTGAAGAACATAAGATGCCCGAAATAAAAGCAGATAATGAGGCTATTAATAAGCCAAATGAAATTGCAGCATCAGAAAACAGCGAAAAACCATCAGCAAAAGACACTAACTTTCACACAGTAAAAAAAGGTGAAACATTGTATGGCATTTCAAGAAAATATAAAATTCCGCTAAACGCATTGCTGGAATCAAATAACCTGACAGCAGAATCAACATTGGCAATAGGTCAAAAACTAATAATCAATGAGAAGTTTGAAATTACTGATGAGGAGTCCGAAATAAATCATCCATCAAGCGAAGAACCCAAAAAAAATGTTCATTTCGTCCGGAAAGGAGATACCATGTACAGCATCTCCCGGAGATACAATCTCAGTATCGATGAACTAATGAGAATAAATCAAAAAACTGACCACAACCTTTCTATCGGTGAAAAACTTATAGTATCAAAATAATTTTTGTAATTTTCGATTGAAGCGAAAATGATATCCATGACTCCTCATTTCAATAAAGTTATCCTGGTTTTTGAAAAACAAGAAGATTGTGAATATCATAAAGAACTTTTAACCCAGATTTGTCATTGGAATTTTGTCATGAAGGGTTAAAGCCCAAAAAATCAGGCACTTAGGTCGAGGAGGCATAGCATCGCTATGGTGACAAGCCAATAACATGTTAAGTGTCTGATTTGAAGTGATTTAACCATGTAATAGAAAGTCTAATGACTATTCTGGGTTTAATAAGATCAGGATATGTGGAGCATATGGATTGTATGTATTCAGGCAGAGTGGTGTTGGATTATCTTTTGTCTTCAGCTGAAAAAAAGGAATTAATTCCTGAATTGGTTTTTATTGACCTTGATCTGCCAATCACCCAGGGAACATTTTTTCTATATGAGTTTAAAGTTCTTCCTTCCAGTATTCATGAAATTACAAAACTGGTAGCCGTCAGTAAAAATCTAAAAAAGGATGTGTCCAAAATTTTTCAATACGAGAATATCATGGCTTACATAAAAAAAAACATCAACCAGAAAGAAATGATCAACTTACTGGAAAAAATACAAAGCGATACGCTATAAGCTTCCTCAATAATCGAAGTCTAGACCCAGGCCATCTTTTAATTTTTTCAAGGCCGGATTCCTGGAGACCATAAAGTCGTACTTTTCTTTACTGGTATACAGCTTTTGTATTGTGGGGGCTTTGGTAATCTTTGCATCTATGGTAATATGGTCGTTAAGCAAATACCTTTTCAGAAAATCGAGCAGGCGAAATCTAACTTCTTTTAAGAATTCCTGCTCCAATTCAGTATTAATCAAAATGGTTATCGATTCGCCATCTAATACTATTTCCTTTTTAAACAAAATAAGATGTCTGCGCTGAATCTGATCTGTTTCGAGGGCCTCAATCTTAAATTTTTCTAATGCCTGAACGACATTTTCGTATTTAAATGGTTCCCGGCTTTGAAGCGTAACTTCCTCTTTTTCCTTTTCTTCATCCTTGCTGGTGGGTTTTGTTTGTTTCTTAAAGATTGAAGGGGTTTCAGTGTTTACTGATTTTACAGTTGAGGTGTTAGCGGTTTGTGCCTTAGCAACTTTATAAGGCTCAACCGGTGTTATATCTACTCTTTTTTTTTACCGTTTTTAGGGGAATCGACACTGGCAAGTTCAAGCGCTGATTTCATATGGGAAACCTTTAACAGAGCTATTTCCACATGTAATCTAGGATTTTTACTGGACTTGTAGCTGATGTCACATTGGTTCAAAATATTAAGCGCAGATAGCAAAAATGAAGTGGATGTTTTGGTTGATTGGTCCTTATATTTTAGCTCAACATTATCGGTTACTTTAAGAAGCTTTATTGTTTCCTTATCCCTACAGACCAGCAAACTCCGGAAGTGTTCCGCCAATCCTGTTATGAAGTTATGACTATCAAATCCTTTAGTTAAAATGTCATCAAGGGTAAGTAAAACCCTGGCGTGGTTTTCTTCAAGAAAGAAGTCGGTTATCTTGAAATAGTAATCATAGTCCAGGATATGAAGGTTGCTTAACGTATCCTGATAAGTGATTTTATTTCCGGAAGAAAAAGTGATGATAAGGTCAAATAATGATAGTGCATCCCTTAAAGCCCCATCTGACTTTTGCGCAATCAAATGGAGCGCCTCATCTTCGGCTGCTATTTCCTGTGCTTTTGCAATTTTCTTTAATTGTTTTACGATGTCGTCTACCTCAATCCGGTTAAAATCAAATATCTGGCAGCGGGATAGTATGGTGGGAATTACTTTATGTTTTTCGGTGGTTGCTAACACAAAAATTGCGTAGGATGGCGGCTCTTCTAATGTCTTCAGAAATGCATTAAAGGCTGCATTAGAAAGCATGTGGACCTCATCTATGATATAAACTTTATACTTTCCCTGTTGTGGGGGAAACCTTACCTGGTCTATGAGATTCCTTATATCATCGACTGAATTATTAGAGGCAGCATCCAGCTCATAAATGTTAAAAGAGGTGTTTTGATCAAGAGGATTGGTTGCCTCAAATTCATTGACCATCCTGGCCAGTATCCTTGCGCAGGTTGTTTTGCCCACACCCCTGGGGCCGCAAAACAATAAAGCCTGAGCAAGTTGATTGTTCCTGATCGCGTTTTCCAGTGTGGTGGTAATGTGGGATTGACCCACTACTTCATCGAATCCTAAGGGACGGTGCTTACGTGCTGAGACAACAAAACTATCCATTCCTGCAAATTAAAAATATTGGCCCAGTTGATGATTAATTACTGACATTCTTTTCAAATTCTGTCAAGTACTTTTTTTATTAGCGCATCAATTATTTTATTCGGGTTGGTAGAAAATCTTTTTTTTATCCTGTTTGCGATAATCGCATTTAAACTTACTGCTTCATGCCCAAACATTTTGGCAAATCCATAGTATCCAGCGGTCTCCATCTCAAAATTTGTAATCCAGTTATTATCTAAATGAAAGTAGTTAAGATCATCAACAAGATGGGGGTATTTGATATTTAACCGCAGCTTCCTTCCCTGGGATGCATAGAATCCCGGGGTTGTCACGGTGATACCCTCATACATACCCTCACCAAATTCTTCTTTTAAATATTTTGAGCACTGTGCAGCATACAGCGAGAAATTTAACTTCAAGTGCGCTTTTAATGTATCAGATAATCGTTGCTCATATGATGACTGATTCAACGCATAGAATTGAAAAAGATTATCAAGACCTATGGCATAATCACTGACCAGATGACTACCAATTCTAATATCTTCTTGTAAGCTGGCAGAGGTGCCGATACGAATTATTTTTAACTTTTTTTTCCTGGTTTTTTCTTCTCTTTTCTTGAAGTCGATATTAACCAATGCATCAATTTCATTAAAAAATATCTCGATATTGCTTACCCCAATCCCTGTGCTCATAACCGTAATTTTCTTTCCTTTGTATGAACCTATATGGGTAACAAATTCCCGCCTGTTCATTTCAAATTCCAGGTTATCAAAAAAACTGCTGATCCTGTGTACCCGTCCAGGATCGCCAACGGCGATAATCTTATCAGTAATTACGCCAGGCTTTAGGTTTAAATGGTAGATGCTTCCATCTTTATTAAGTACAAGATCTGAGTCAGGGATTTTAGGCATTATACACTAGGCTACCTGGTCTTTGCTTTTTCTTTTGGCCCTACGATAGGGATTATATCCATTCAATTCTTTTTGATAATAACCCGTCCCGTTATAAGGCCTTGCATCCGGATTATTCATGCATTCTCCAGAGCAACAACCATCGTATATTTTTGCACCGCTTTCAGACAATGGTATGTGCTTATTACAATGCGGGTTGGCGCAGTTAACCATTCTATCACAAGGATCACCCGTAACATAGCACCTGGATATAACCGATGGATTCACTTTATTAACCTCAGCTACAACCCGGCTGTCAAAAACGTAACACTTTCCTTCAAAATCTTCTCCCTTTTCTTCGATGCCATATTTTATAATACCTCCATGTAACTGATAAACATTTTCAAACCCGTTTTCTAAAAGGAAAGAACTTGCCTTCTCACATTTTATCCCACCGGTACAATAAGTAATTATTTTTTTGTCTTTGTAGACTTCAAGCGCTTTGACTTTCTCCGGAAAATCCCTGAAGTTTTCAATATCCAGGGTCTTGGCATTTTTAAATCTCCCTACTAAATGTTCGTAGGTAGACCTAACATCTAATATCACCGTATCCTCATCTTTATTTTTTAGTATCTGTTTAAATTCTGAGGGCTCTATGTATCTGCCGGATTTTTTTCTCGGATCCATGTGGGACAGGCTGGAGTGAACGATCTCTGGCTTTACCCGCACATTGAGTTTTTTGAATGCGTGATCAGTAGCCGGTTCGATTTTAAAATCGATGCCCTGGAACCTGGGATCATTTTTCATGGCATCCATATAAATCCCGCAATTTTCTTTAAGTCCTGATATTGTGCCATTAATACCCTCTGAGGCGACAATGATTCTACCCTTTAAATCATGCGATATACAAAAAAGATGGTGTGATTCCCTAAAATCTTCCGGATCATCAATATCGGTATAGCAGTAGTAAAGTAAGATATAATAATTATGCATATTACAGTCCCTGTTTCAATCAGGGTGTTTATTTATGAAAATAACTCAATTCTTCTACTTATTCAACAACTTTAGCAGGATTACCAAAAACAGTTTGATTTTTCCCGACATCAGAGATTACTAGTGATCCCGCACCAATTTTAGCGCCCTGGCCTATTTTTACCCCGGATACAACCACAGCTCCGGATCCAATAAATACGTTGTCTTCTATTTCAACAGACGAATTAACAACACACCCTGCCCCTAACTCAACGTACTGCCCTAGCCTGGATTCAAAATCAAGAACACTACCAGCATTTAACACACAGTGGTTACCAACAAACGCATTTGCTCCAACAATCACACCGCTGTTAAAAAAGCCACCATGACTTAATACTGCCGTACGGGCTATGGATGTATGTTTATGTATTGCGTTGATGGGCATAACTTTCAGATTGCCTATCAACTTTTCGATTATTTCCAAACGAGTATCAATTTCACTTATCCCAACAAATGCGTCGCATTTATCTCCCAATAAATCTAAAAATTGTTTATCAGATATATCACCTAATACAGGTATGTCGTTTATTTCTTTCCCATGGGTTGATTTATCTTCTTCCAGGAATCCATAAACAATGTTTCCATTACTTAAAAAAATATCCAGTGACGCCTTGCCAAAACTTTTTGCTCCGAAAATAAGTACAGGTTTATCCATAATTTTAATTGATACACAAAGCTAGATGGTAATTCACTGAATGAAAAGCCTTGACCTCAAGTCGGATGGAATCCAATCAATTTATTCCCAACCGAGCAGTTAAGGCAAAGTTTGTTTTTACAGTAAAAATTGTACAACGATATTACTGACTGGCTATCATAAGCATTTTTTGATGGTACCCCGATAGATCTCCAAAAGCGGATTATGTTGTTATTTTCAGAGGCTACTTTTTGCAAGGCATCAAGGGCTTTTTCTTTATATCTATCGTCATTTGTTTCATCCCCATAAATGAAAAGCAAAGGAACAGTGGTATTAATTATAAGGTTTTCAATGGAAGCTTTACCCAGGTATTGAATTTTTGACTTCCAGGACTTCCCGAAGTCATAATGATTTCTCCAATATTCTGAGGTTTTAATTTTTAACTTCTTCTTGATTTCCTCTATATCTCCGTCTATAAATAGTGAAAAAATATTGGGAATACTGTTTAAAACCGAAGCAAATTGAGCAATGCGCAGTGATGGGAAGTTCGATGGACGAATTTTGGAAAATTTCCATTGTGACAGGTTAATGCTATTAATCAAACCATATTTTCTTTTTAAGAACCGGTACTCGTCTTTTAATTGTTTTTGGTAATCCTGACCTAAATTTAAATCCTCCAGGAATCCAGCTTGTCCAAATAATAGCGATTCAAGTTGTACCAGTTGATCATGATGTTTTCTTATGATCTTAAGCGGTAGGGAGGCTGTCAAATCAAAAAAGCTGTCCTGGTTAACCTTAAAACCAAAGTTTCGTCCTAAGATTTGATAGCTGGTCTCTTCCCAATCAAAGTTATTTTTTATCAATACAGCCTTAATCCATTCATTTTTATGCTGGAGCCTGGAAATCAGGGCCCGCTCCTTCATTTTTTCAACCTCAATGAGCGGCACCTTATTGATCTGGTTAGCACAAGGAATCTTTTGCTGCGAATTAAGAAATGCAGTGTAATGGTCATAAAGCCTGATATCTACCAGGTTTTTGATCTCCAGTGTAGGTATATTGGTATCATCCCGCCTCTTGGCCATCAGACCATTATTCCAGACCACATGAAGTATGACCGCGTTATAACTTTCATCTGAGTGGTGATTGTGCCCTTTCCAGTCCTTTGAATTAATATGAATTTCTACATGGCCGTAAAGTTCGACATTGTCGATTTGAATTTTTGCATTTAGAAAGTCAGGTCCTGCATTATGATTGGCTATACCTGGTTGGATGATGTTGAGATCAAGACCTTCAGTAGTTTTAAGGCTTTGTTTTTCAAACTTTTGAAATTGCCAGATATGATGCAAAAATTCTTCTTTCATTTCATAAAAAGCTGGAGATATTCTTCCATATGTTGTTGTACATCTCTGGCAGCATTTTTAGCTGCTTTTGCAAAATCTCGGCCATCCCTGGAATAAATGATCCCGCGGGAGGAGTTGACCAATAATCCACAGTTGGAGTTCATGCCTTGCTCAGAGACCGATTTTAAATCACCACCCTGGGCACCTACTCCGGGTATGATTAATAAATGATTGGGAATGATTGCTCTGACCTTATTTAATCTTTCTGATTTCGTTGCCCCAACCACATAAATTGTATTCTGATCACTCCCCCAATTTCTGGATATTCTGATGATTTCTTCATAAAGGTTATGACCATTTTCAAGTTTAAGGTCCTGAAAGTCCGCTGAGCTCCGGTTAGAGGTCAGGGCCAGCAAAGCAACCCATTTACCTGAATGCTCAAGATAAGGACTAACTGAATCCTCACCCATGTAAGGATTAATGGTGAGACAATCAAAATTCAGCTGCTCAAAAAATGCTTTGGCATACTTTTTAGAGGTGTTGCCGATATCACCTCTTTTTGCATCAGCTATTGTAAAAATATCCTTAGGTATGTAATCAAGTGTTTTTTCTAGTGATTGCCAGCCTTTATGACCTTGTGCTTCATAAAATGCAAGGTTTAGCTTATAGGCTACACAGTATTCATTTGTGGCTTCTATGATCTGCTTATTAAATTCAAAGATCGGATCTTCCTCATATAAGAGATGCGCAGGAATCTTGTTTATATCAGCATCTAGGCCAATGCACAGATAAGAATTTTTTTTTTGATCTGGCTGAAAAGTTCTTTTTTATTCATCTTACTAAAATAGAAAGTAATTATTATCTAAAATCTATCACCTCTACGTCCTCATATTCTGCTACATCAAAAGTAAAATACGAATTCTCTAAATTGTTCATTTCCTCAAAATTTTTGACTTCATAAATATATTTATTCCCGTTTTTATCAAAAATTTTAAAGGATTTCAGTTCATTTTTATTTGTGATTCGCATTCTAATCTTAAAATAAGATAGGTTTTTATCTTCCGGCACCAGGTCTATAACGTTTATGGTACCATCCTCAGACAATTCTAAAAAGAGATATTTGAAACCTTCTTGGTATAATGAAAATATATTAGACAAAGATATTTCCTGTTCCTCCGGATCATATTCAGAAATGTTAACCTCATTAACCTCAGGAAGGTAGGTCCAAACGGTCTCACCATCGTTAATGACCATCTGGGATTCTGTCTCTAACCGATATTTATCATCTTTTACGGATATCTGTCCTTCAAAATTTTCGTCCAGATCTTCATCTGGATTTGACAGTGTGTAAAGGAAATCAGCGCTAAAAGCTGGCATAGCCTTATATTTTGCGCTCATGGCGTCCAGAATAGCCTTGGCTTTTGAATCGTATTGAGCAAATGATGCACTTGTTAAAATAAAATAACTGATAAGGAAGGATATTAAAATTTTCATTATGTGATTTTGTTATTTCTATTTAGAATTTAAGTTAATCAATAATTGTTCCAAACTATATTCATCTGAGATTAAAACCTCCCTGGCTTTACTTCCTTCAAAAGGGCCCAC
Organism: uncultured Roseivirgaceae bacterium; assembly: GCA_964429655.1. Lineage (GTDB taxonomy): Bacteria > Bacteroidota > Bacteroidia > Cytophagales > Cyclobacteriaceae > CAYSCZ01. The sequence continues at coordinate 22,967 of CAYSCZ010000016.1, read as the reverse complement.
AATACCTGCCGCCTCCAATTGATCAATCAATCTTCCCGCTCGATTATACCCTAATTTCATCTTGCGCTGGATTAAGGAAGTAGACCCTTGCTGATGCATAACGATTAACCTTGCGGCATCATCAAACAGGCTATCGCGTTCATCAAGATTTACAGCTCCAATATCGTTTCCTTCATCATCACCAACATATTCCGGTAAGAGATAAGCATCATGATAACCTCTCTGGCTGCCGATATATTCACATACCCGCTCAACTTCATCTGTATCAATAAATGGACATTGCATTCTAATCACCTCGGAACCACTGGACAGCAGCATATCTCCCATGCCAATAAGTTGTTCTGCTCCACCCATATCCAATATTGTTCTGGAATCAACTTTTGAGGTAACACGATAGGATAACCTGGCAGGAAAATTAGCTTTGATAATACCTGTAATAACGTTGACAGATGGCCTCTGAGTGGCTACAATTAAATGTATGCCAACTGCCCTGGCTAATTGAGCAATCCTGGCTATTGGTGTTTCGATCTCCTTACCGGCGGTCATCATCAGGTCTGATAATTCATCAATGACGAGGACAATATAAGGAAGAAACCGATGGCCTTTTTTAGGATTTAATTGCCTGTTAACAAATTTTTTATTGTATTCTTTCAAGTTTCTGCAATGCGCTTCCTTCAGCAGATCATATCGGCTATCCATCTCAATACACAATGAATTTAGGGTATTAACCACTTTTTTTGTATCCGTAATTATAGCCTCTTCACTATCCGGTAGTTTAGCCAAAAAATGTCTTTCAATTTTATTGAAAAGTGTCAATTCTACTTTCTTGGGATCTACGAGTACAAATTTTAATTGGGAGGGATGTTTTTTATATAGCAAAGAACTTAAAAGTACGTTTATCCCCACAGACTTACCCTGACCTGTAGCACCTGCAACCAGCAGGTGGGGCATTTTAGTCAGGTCTGTGATGTATAGGTCATTGGAGATGGTTTTACCTAAAACAACCGGAAGTTCCTTGTCGCTCTCCATAAACTTTTCCGTATTAAGTACCGATTTAATATCCACCAGTTCACGGTTTCGATTGGGTACTTCGATACCGATGGTACCTTTTCCAGGTATTGGTGCTATGATCCTTATCCCCAATGCAGAAAGGCTTAATGCTATATCATCTTCAAGGTTTTTAATTTTAGATATTTTCACACCCGCCTCGGGTATAATCTCATAAAGGGTCACCGTCGGTCCAATGGTTGCTTTGATGCTTGATATACCGATCTTAAAATTTATCAGTGTCTCAACAATATTATCCTTATTGCGCTCTAACTCCTCTTTGGTAACCTTTCCTTTTTTGTCCGGATGATCATTGAGCAGGTCAACATCCGGGTATTTATAATTTGGCAAGTCAAGAGTAGGATCGTAGTTGACGTTTTCAACGATTTGATGGTCGTCTTCTTCATTAGATTGACTTTGTTCTACCACCAGCTCAATTTCCTCCTCATCACCCTCTTCTTTCACATGGTTCCCCTGGCTTTGATGATGTGTTTCATCCTGCGGCATTTCCTTATTACCCGGTTTTATGAATGTGACATTAGAAACGGAAGAACGCTCTGGAGGTGTTTTTTTATTTTCTTGCCTTATACCTTGCTCTTTTGGTTCTGGTTCTTGATGAACATCTAACTGAATGTCCTTATTCTCTTGAATTTTTACTTTTTTGGCTGGCTTTTTTATAACCGTCCAGGTTTCTATTTCACTTACCTCCTCCTGATTATCGGCTTCATTTTCTTCATTTTCCACTTCTTCTTTCACACTCCTGATGATAGTGTCCAATTCTTTACTATCGCGCTTCCATTTCATATCATCAATAATCCTGGCAATTCCTTTTGTATCAATTTTTGGAAGCGTGATAGAAAGACTAATTAAACGATCAATATTAAAAAAGTAAATTATGAATATGGCTAATGACAGAAACAATAAAAGTATCAATCCCCATCCTAATAAACCATCAAGAAATAGTGCCAACTCATAGCCAATAGCCCCACTTAAATATCCCATCGCCCCGGCCCCATCGGTGTAAATCAAATAACTGCCAAATGAGGTGCTGACCCATAACAGAACGAAAAAAGTAAAATAAAAGGCTTTAACTATGGAAAGTACCGCTACATCAGAAAGAATTTTAATGCTTAAAATGAATAAGAATGGAGGAATAACAAATGAAGCCAGTCCAAACCATTTGAAGATGAAATAATAAGATGAAACAGCACCAATTAATCCAAAAAAATTGTTGGTTTCCGACCTGATTTCTTTTATATCCTCGGCTGCCACACTTTCAACAATGCTTTGATCTGCTTTCCCGGAAAATAAGTAGGATATGAATGCAAAAAACAGGAAGATGCTTATGGCAAGCAATAAAAACCCAAAAGCCAGCCTGAACCTTTTATCCAGCACCTTCCGCTTTTTAGGCTCTGTTGGTCGTTTCTTTTTATTTTTAGGTGATTTGTAAGTATTTTTTGCCATACAACTTTCTCAAAAATACAAAATTAGGATTTGCATTTAGATAATTGGATTTTCTGGAATAAATAAGAGGGGTAAGTATAAATCAATTCACCAATTGTTTTTTTATAGCTTTTATGAAAAATGGCCCCTGATAGATTAATCCGGTATAAAGTTGTATCAGATCGCATCCTAAATTCATTTTTTCTTTGGCTATCTGTGGGTCATAAATCCCTCCAACACCTATTACAGGAAATTTAGAGTTCTTCACTAAATAGTTAATTACTTCGTCGGATTTTTTCTTTAGAGGTTTTCCGCTAAGTCCACCATTTGCAATTCTATCAATCGTTTTTTTATCTGTATTTAATTCTTCCCTGCCTATTGTTGTATTGGTCGCTATGACACCGTCTATTTGAGTTTCTATAACAATCGCTAAGATATCATCCAGCTGATTTTCACTTAGATCCGGTGCTATTTTAAGAAATACAGGCTTACTATTCTCTTTGCTTCTTTTAATACCCATCAATGTATTCAGAATTTCTTTCAATGGTTTTTTTTCCTGTAGTGACCTTAAACCAGGTGTATTTGGTGAACTCACATTGACAGTAAAATAATCAACATGGTCATATAATTTTTCAAAACAATAAGTGTAATCGTCAACTGCTTTTTCATTTGGGGTGATTTTATTTTTACCTATGTTACCTCCAACGATTACCCTGCCCTTATATTTTTTTAAATTTTTAATTACTGACTCAACCCCTTCATTGTTAAAGCCCAACCGGTTGATCAAGGCTTCATCCTTGGGCAGTCTAAAAAGCCTGGGCTTTTGATTTCCTGGCTGCGCTTTAGGTGTCACAGTGCCAATCTCAACAAATCCGAAACCTAATGCGTCAAACACTTTTAAAAATTTTGCATTCTTATCAAATCCAGCTGCCAAACCAACAGGGTTCCTAAAGTGTAACCCGCAAAGGTCTTTTTCAAGTGATCTGTCTTCATATCGGAATAGACTTTTAATCCCGGGACCAATTATTGGCAAATCAATAAGTACAGAGAAAAGAATGAGTGTGAGATAATGTGCCCGTTCCGGTGGAAGTGAAAATAAGAGCTTTTTAATTAATGCGTACATTTTTAGTTTCTGGGATGAAAATCTATGATGACTTGTTTAAGGTAATCCCTGTCCAGGTGGGTATAAATCTCAGTGGTGGTTATTGACTCATGACCTAGCATTTCCTGAACAGCCCTGAGGTCTGCACCGCCTTCGATTAAGTGCGTTGCAAAAGAATGGCGGAAGGTGTGTGGACTAATTTTTTTTTTAATCCCGGCATAAGCCCCCAGATCTTTAATGATCATAAAAACCATCACCCTGGACAGTTTTTTTCCCCTTCTATTTAAAAAAGCAAAGTCCTGGTGGTGCTCCTGAATGTTTAAATGGACTCGAACCTCCATTAAATAAATATTTAAAAACTTCAGTGCCTCCCTGCCAATTGGTACCAAACGCTCTTTATTACCCTTACCTGTTATTCTTAAAAATCCAATATCACTGTGAATGTTGCTTATTTTTAAATTAATTAACTCACTTACCCTCAGCCCAGAACTGTATAATACCTCCAACATGGCCCGATTCCGGGCTCCTTCCGGAAGTGACAAGTCTATACTGGAAAACATTCGCTCTATTTCGTGATAACTCAAGACATCGGGCAGCTTTCTTCCCAATTTTGGCGCTTCAATTAAAGAAGAAGGATCATTATTAATAATCCCTTCAAATAACAGGTATTTGTAAAACGATTTTATACCTGATAAAATCCTTGCCTGGGTATGAGGTGACATCCCTAACTCATGAATGTACTCAATGAAATCCTGTAAATCCAACTGGGTCACAGCAATCGGATCAACCAATCTTTGCTTCATATGAAGAAATTGATATAGCTTTGATATATCTTGAGTATATGCATCGACCGAATTTATTGCCAGGGAACGCTCAAGTTGAAGATAATTTTTAAATTGATTGATGTATGATTCCCAATCCATAATATGAGCAATATACATATGGAGAAGAAGATAATGATCATCAATGGGCCAAATCTTAATTTACTGGGAAAGCGGGAAGTTGATACCTACGGAAGCAGAAATTTTGAAGATTATTTTGAAGGGCTAAAGATGAAATTTAATACCCTGCAACTTAAATATTTTCAATCTAACCATGAGGGTGGGTTAGTAGAAAAAATACAACAAGTAGGTTATGAATATAACGGTATAATTTTAAATGCTGCAGCCTACACCCATACTTCCATAGCCATAGCTGACGCCATCGCTGCGGTGACAGCCCCGGTGATTGAAGTGCATATTTCAAATATCTTTGCCCGGGAATCATTTAGATCAAAAAGTTTCATAAGTAAGCATTGTGTTGGTATTATTTCTGGTCTGGGCTTGTCAGGATACCAACTAGCTTTGAATTATTTTTTAGTCAATGATTAAAGTTTCATTTTATCCGGGACCATCAAGGGTTTATTCGAACATTCCGGAGTACATTTATGAGGCATACATGAATAATATTGTATCCATAAACCACAGGAGCGAAGAATTTACTTCCCTGGTCAAGGAAACAAAAAAAATATTAAAAACACGGTTATCCATCCCCAAAGACTATGAAATAGTTTTTGTATCTTCAGCAACAGAGTGTTGGGAGATAATCGCTCAGTCACTTGCTTCAAAATTAGGGTCCTATCATATCTTTAATGGGGCCTTCGGCCATAAATGGTATGATTACACCACACGTCTTAATATTAACTGTGAAGCTCATCAATATGATCTTCAGGAGCTTCCTTCATTAAAAAAGACAAGTATTACAAATGATAATATTATTTGCCTTACCCAAAATGAAACCTCAAATGGTACCCAGGTCACCACGGAAATCATCGGCGATCTGAGGTCTGACTACCCTGAAAACCTAATAGCCGTAGATGCCACCTCCTCTATGGCTGGCATCAAACTCCCTTTCAAGCTGGCAGATATTTGGTACGCTTCCGTACAAAAATGCTTTGGTTTACCTGCCGGCCTGGCAGTAATGATCCTTTCCCCCAATGCCATTCAAAAAACCATGGAGATAGATGAATCCAGCCATTATAACAGTTTAACCTTTGTCTTGAAAAATTCAAGATTAATGCAAACTCACCATACACCAAATGTCCTGGATATTTATTTGTTGATGCAGACCCAAAAAGCATCTAAAGGTATAGCGCACATTCATAAGAAAGTTACAGATCGGTATGAAGCATGGAAAGAATTAATTGACAATCAAGTCAACCCGGGTTTCTTAATTAAAAATGAAAAACTAAGATCAAGAACGGTACTTTCTCTGATCATGGATAAGGAATCAAAAATTAAAGAAATTAAAAATTTAGCTAAAGAAGCCGGATTCATTCTGGGTAACGGATATGGAGATTTAAAGTCGAATACCTTCCGAATAGCAAATTTTCCTGCACTAAAAACTAGAGAAATACACCAGCTTCAAAATTTTATCTCAAGAAATTATGATTAAAAGCTCACTACAGAATGATTACAATGTATACAGACGGGTCCTCCAGGGGCAATCCGGGTCCGGGAGGATATGGGGTCATCCTTATTTATAAGGACCACCGTAAAGAACTTTCTTCAGGCTATCGGCTAACCACCAACAATAGAATGGAACTAATGGCGGTAATTGCCGGTTTAGAGGCCCTTAAGAAAGATGGAATGGAAATCGTCATTTACTCGGATTCAAAATATGTGGTTGACGCAATTGAAAAAGGGTGGTTGAAAAACTGGATCAAGAAAGGATTTAAGGGGAAAAAGAATCGAGACCTCTGGGAAAGGTACCTTAGCCTCTCAAAAAATCATAACATTGAATTAAAATGGATCAAAGGCCATAATGAACAACCTGAAAATGAAAGATGTGATGAAATGGCGGTAAATAGTTCTATGAACGAAAATCTTAAAATTGATTCTGGCTATGAGATCTAATCTTTAAGGGCCGGTGTCAGATAATAGACATCGGTCTATTTTATGGAATCTTATCTTTGCACTTTATTTTTAAATGATCAATCCGAACATAATCGTGGTTATACCTGCCCTTAATGAAGAAAATGCCGTGGGAAAGGTCATCAATGAAATCCCGGATAATATTGTAAAAGAGATCGTGGTGGTGGATAATGGCTCAAGCGATAATACTTTAGAGGTAGCAATAGAGCATGGTGCCACGGGGCTTTTAGAAGAGAGAAAAGGTTACGGTTATGCCTGTTTGAAAGGGTTGGAATATATTGATCAATCAGATCAAAAACCAGACATAGTCGTTTTCCTGGATGGAGACCATTCTGACTATCCGGAAGAAATGGAAAAGCTCGTAAATCCAATAATCAATGAAAATAAAGACCTGGTCATTGGTTCGAGGGCACTTGGGAAAAAAGAAAGTGGTTCCATGACCGTTCCCCAGGTTTTTGGTAATTGGCTGGCCACCAGATTAATAAAAGTTTTTTTTAAGGTTTCATTTACTGACCTCGGACCATTTAGGGCAATCAGATATGACGCACTAAAAAAAATTGAAATGTCTGACAAAACCTATGGTTGGACAGTGGAAATGCAGTTGAAAGCTGCTAAACATAAAATGAGTATACATGAAGTGGCAGTGAACTACCGGAAAAGAATTGGTGTTTCAAAAGTTTCAGGAACAGTGGAGGGGACGATCATGGCCGGCTACAAAATACTTTGGACTATATTCAAATATTTATAAAATGGAGTGGATCATAATCATCGCATACGGTTCTTCACTTTTGGTATTGAGTATATTCAGTCTCGCTCAGTTTAACCTTGCTATTAACTACTTAAAGAAAAAAAATGTGTGCCCCAAGGCTCCTCAAGATCCCATAACACAATACCCCTTTGTGACGATACAGTTGCCGGTCTACAACGAGCAATATGTAATAGAAAGGTTACTTAAAAACATATCTGAAATAGATTATCCTACCAGGCACTATGAGGTGCAATTGTTGGATGATTCCGACGATGAAACAACGGCCATAGCGTCTGAAACCATTGACCAGATTCGAGAAACCAAGAAAATCAATATTAGCCACATCAGGAGGAAGAACCGGGAAGGATTTAAAGCCGGTGCCTTAAAATACGGGTTAAATATTGCCAAAGGCGAACTCATTGCAATATTTGATGCTGACTTCTTACCAGAAAAAGATTTCCTGCTAAAAACTGTAAAATCATTTGAAGATAAAAGCATAGGCGTGGTTCAGACCCGGTGGGGACATATAAACCGTCAGTATTCTCCATTGACTAAAGTGCAGGCATTTGGCCTGGATGCTCATTTTTCTATAGAACAACAAGGGCGGCTCAATGCGGGGAGTTTTATAAACTTTAATGGAACAGCCGGAGTATGGAGAAAGACTTGTATAGAATCGTCTGGTGGTTGGTCTGCTGATACGTTAACAGAAGATCTTGATCTTAGCTACCGTGCCCAAATGAAAGGATGGAAATTTATTTATCTTCAAGATGTTTTAGCCCCTGCTGAACTGCCTGTTTACATGCCTGCCGTAAAATCCCAGCAATACAGGTGGAATAAAGGTGCCGCAGAGACCGCTAAAAAGAATCTTACAGGGATCCTGAAATCAAAATTACCTATCAAAACGAAAACACATGCTTTTTTCCACCTCCTCAACAGCTCTGTATTCTTTTGGCTTCTGATAACAGCTACTTTAAGTATCCCAATGCTTTATTTGAAAGCGCGTAACCCTTCACTAGAAATCTATTTTAACATGGGTAGTATTTTCATTGTAGGGTTCGTTGCCATAAGTCTATTTTACTGGTATTCAAGTAAAAGCACTTCACCAGTTAATACCTTAAAGTACTATCTTATTAATTATCCATTGTTCCTGGCCTTTTCTATGGGGCTCTCCCTACATAATTCCATTGCGGTGGTTGAAGGCTATTTGGGTATTAAATCATCATTTATAAGAACGCCTAAGTTCAATATTCTCAATAAAAAAGATAAATGGCATACTAATATTTATATTGATAGAAAAATCAGCTTATCCATCTTAATGGAAGGGACATTTGCTTTGTATTTTGCTTTTGGATTGGCAAGTGCATTTCTTTTAAATGATTTCGGACTATTCTTTTTTCATCTACTCTTGATGGCCGGATATTTTTTCATATTCTACCATTCACTGATTCCGGTCAAAAATGTCGCTAATTAAGGGTAATCGTGCCGTTGGTATTGTTTCAATCGCACTATTGGTTTTATGCATTTTTTGGTTAGGCAACACACCCAGATATTCTAACTTTATTATTTCCCTATATGCACTCTCCTTTGTTTTTTATCTGCTGGCATATTTTAATCTAAAAGAGGAAAATGTTTTTTTCGCCGGTGGTATTATGGCCAGGCTTTTATTACTTTTTACGTTTCCTAATCTCTCAGATGACTTCTACCGCTTTATTTGGGATGGAAGATTAATAAATGCCGGCATCAATCCATTTTCAAATTTACCAAGTTATTATCTTACGCAGGAATCGGTACCCGGCTTAGATAATGCTTTGTTCAACAAACTAAATTCCCCAGATTATTTTACGATTTACCCTCCTTTAAATCAGCTGATCTTTTTTCTGTCGACACATTTATTTCCAACCAGTCTTTTAGGGGCTGTCAATTTTATGAGGGTTATCTTAGTTATTACTGATATAGGAAATTATTTCCTGCTCAGAAAGCTCGCACCGTCATCAGGATTACCTAAAAATACTGCATTTCTGTATTTCCTAAATCCATTAGTGATTATTGAATCTGCAGGAAATCTGCACTTTGAAGGAATGATGGCTTTTTTCTTATTATTTGGGCTGGTAGGCTATTATAAACAACATGCTATTTTGAATTCATTTGGGTTAAGTGCTGGAATAGCAACCAAGCTTATCCCAATAATCCTTTTGCCTGCCTTGCTGTTCAAACTTGAAAGAAAAAAACTTTTCCGTTTATATGCCTATACCGCTCTATTTACAACTCTATTTTTTTTGCCATTAGTCGATATTACTTTCATCAACGGCCTATCTTCAAGCATTTCATTGTACTTTAAAAAATTTGAGTTCAATGGGAGTATCTATCAAATTGCCAGGGGAATTGGTTATTGGGTAAAGGGCTACAATTATATTTCCAGGATAGGACCCCTTATGGGTATGCTCTCTTTTCTATCCATAATGGGAATGATCATTTACAATAAAAGTAAAAACATCAGACTGGAGGTCTTATTTCTGTTTTCCTTCCTTATCTATTTTGCTTTTGCAACCACAGTTCATCCGTGGTATATGATCACATTGGTTGCTATCAGTGTTCTGACACGCTATAGGTTTCCTGTCCTTTGGTCATTTTTAATTTTTATTACCTATCTGGGTTATCAAGAAAATGGCGGGTATGAAATTAATGTTTTCTGGATAGTGGCGGAATACACAATACTAAGTCTTTTTATCATTTTTGAAATTTATCTAACAAATCTGAATATTTATTGGAAATGGTTCAAGATCAGTTAATAATTTTTATCAAAAATACCGTGAAAGGAACAGTTAAAACCCGAATAGCTGCAACAATGGGGGATGAAATCGCACTAAAAATATACCGGGTATTGATTGACCATACCCATAAAGTAACATTAAAACTAAGCATGGATAAGGCATTATTTTATTCAGATTTTATCGATTTTGCTGATCAGTGGGATAGCGATCTTTATAAAAAACAGGCGCAAGATAAAGGCTCGCTGGGACACAGAATGAAATCGGCTTTTAAACAAGGCTTTAATAATGGCTATAAAAAAATTGTTATTGTGGGGAGTGACTGCTACGAAATAAATACATCCATTATCAATGAGAGCTTTTATCGACTTGATCATTATGATGTTGTCTTAGGACCTGCTAGCGATGGAGGATATTATCTTTTAGGTATGAAATATTTAATACCCGAACTTTTTGAAGGAAAAACTTTCAGTACGGATAAAGTACTGGAGGAAGCTATTGATTCCATTGCAAAGCTATACAAGTCCTTTTTCCTGCTACCGACACTAAACGATATTGACAATGAAGAGGACGCCAGAAAAAGTGGTATCATCTCTTTTCTTTCCTAGCTTTCTTTAATCCCTTCAAATCATCCCTACTTTGTTTATTAGCCGGATGCTTTCTTTTGGTGAGTTTTTTAACTCTTTTATAATACTCTTCAGCTTCTTCAAATTCCTCCAAATTTTGATAGATCTTCCCAAGATGGTACAATGAATAGATATAGTAACCCCTATCCTGGGCATTAATCTTTTCTCCAAATTCCAGGCATCTGAGATAGTAGTCCTTTGCCATTAGATCCTGCCCCTGGGTTTTGTTTATATGCGCAAGAAAAAAGGTAGCATATCTTCCACTATTGCTCTCATATCCAGGTTGACCTTCATCAATCCTTTTCAGGATTTCCATTGATTCTTTTTTAGCGAGGTGGTACCTGCCCATTTGATATAATAACCTTGCATAATAGCGATGGAAGTAAGCATTGTAAGGAAAAGTTTCTGCTAAGTATCTGCTAACCTGCAATGCAGAGGTAAGATCATTGCCTTCACTTGCCAGGATACGCATCAGAAAATATTGGGCTTCTGTGCGTGTATAAAAGGCATTTCTGGCTACTTCCTTCAATTGTTGTATTCCAAGATCTTTATTTCCATTCGGAAACATAAACATGATGAATTTCAAAATGGGGTAGTTTTCTGGAACCCATTCCCTATAATAGTTGAAAAGCGCATCACCAAACAATATTTCGGGACTAAAATCTTCATGACCACGGGTATAGTCTAAGTATTTGAGGGCATTCTTACCTGCAAATGCTGCTTTCCGCCATTGTTTTCTTTCGGAATATAAACGGCCTTGAAAAGCATAGGTAGCCGCCAAAAAAAAGGCCCCTTCAATTTCACTGACTTCTTCGAATAGTTGCTGACTTAGATATTCCGACGTGTCCATGTAAGCCAGGAATTCTTCATCATATTCCTCATTTTCCAGGTTTGGTATGATCTGCCACCAAAGATTCAAACCCATTAAAAAGTATGGCAATGGATGCCAGGGATATTTCTCCTTAAGCATTTTATACTGCCGCTGCGCTCTGTCAAATTCAAAATTATACATATCATGGATAGCGTCTGTGACTTCAAACTGTATTCGCTTATCCAATAATAATATGGGTATTGAATCGCTCGCATTGAGCCTACTGTCAAATAACGCAACAATAAAAAAGATCCCAATGAACCTACTCATTCCCAGTAATGTGTTTTATTAATAAGTTTTAATGCTTAACATCATTAATTAAACGATAAATTTGAAATATTATCCTGATTGGTAATTGGTGAAAATCAAAAATCTTTTATCTCGGTTTACTATTTAATCAATCATCCGCTACATTTTGAAAAGAAAAATTCTTCCGATACTCATAATCACCATTCTGATAATTTTTGTTTGGCAGTTTCCCCTTATAAAATACATTTCAGCACAATTTATTGGTCAGGTATCAGTGATAATAATGGCAAAACCAATCGAAAAAATATTTAATAGTGCGGAGTATTCAGAGGAAACAAAACGGAAAATAAAATACATCCAGGAAGTAAAAATATTTGCAAAAGACAATTTAAGCTTAGTTGATTCGAAAAGTTATCAATCGTTTTATGATGAACGGGGTAAAACAACGTTGTGGAACTTGTCAGCGTGTAAAGAATTCACTTTAGAAGCCTATGAATGGAGCTTTCCTTTTTTTGGTTCATTTCCCTACAAAGGGTTTTTCAATAAAAATATGGCACTACAAGAACAAGAGCGGTTGATCGAAAAAGGATATGATACGCGTCTCCGGTCAGTTGGAGGATGGTCAACACTGGGATGGTTTGATGACCCAATTCTATCCAACATGCTGTCGCGAGATGCTGGTCAGCTCGCAGAAGTGATCATCCATGAAATGACCCATTCAACCATTTATATTAAAAATGATGCAACATTGAGTGAAAATCTGGCTAGTGTAATCGGTGAAATAGGTGCAGAAGAATTTCTAAGGTACAAGTTCGGTGATGGTTCAGATGAAGTAATTCAATATGTTAATGCGCTTGATGATTATGAAAAATTTAGGCAACATTTGATTAGAGGCACTCTATCCCTGGATTCATTATTAAACAATTTTCCCCAAACCATGTCTCAGGAAGAGATGAGAAATGACAAGCGTAAAACGATACAAAAAATCATAAATACCATCGATACCATTAGTTTTATCAATAAGGATAAATATGAGAGATTATTCAAAAGGAGATTACCTAACAATGCATATTTTATGTCTTTTTTGCGTTATAACTCCCAAAAAGACACGCTTAAAGAATTTTTTAATGCTGAGTTTAGTGGTAATACATCTGATTTTTTGTCTTATTTGAAGAATAAATATTCTTATTTATGAAAAAACTGATCAATCTTGTGCTATTGATTATTTTATTAGTTCTAATGATGTCCTTGTTGGTAAAGCCTCAGGATGAATTAAGAGTTATTGACAACATCAGTTTTGGTACTGAAGAATTTTTAAGCTATCGTGCCCACCTGGGATTTCTGAATGCCGGCATGGGTGAGCTAACCATTGGTAAAAATATTGAATATGTGAATGGAAGACCTTGTTATAAAATTGAAGTGAAAGGGTATACCGTAGGGTTAGCAAACCTCTTTTACGAGGTTGAAGATTATTGGGGATCTTACCTCGACACTACCTCAATATTACCTATGCGCTTCTATCGACACATCTCTGAAAATAAATACCGTAAACATGAAAGGGTTGACTTCCTGCATGAAGAAGATTCTGCATTGGTCTACAGATTAGATAAAGAAACCAGAAACGTAAAAGAAAAAATAAAATTTCATATCCCTCAATATTGCCAGGATATAGTGAGTGGCTACTACTATTTCAGAACATTGGATTTTGATGGTTACACGCCAGGAGATACTGTATCAATTGAAGGATTTTTTGATGATAAAATCTATGATTTCAAAATTTTATACCTTGGCACAGATGAGGTTAAAACCAAATTAGGCAAAATAAACGCACTGGTATTTGCTCCGTTAATGGATAAAAACAAAATTTTCGATGGTAGAAACTCCATTAAGTTGTGGTTGTCAAATGACAAAAACAGAGTGCCATTGAAATTAAAAGCTAAAATGTTTGTTGGGGCGGTTGAAATGGACATCATCGAAGCAAAAAATCTGAGACACCCTCTAAAGGCCAATTAATATTAAATTTATATTAAGTACGGCCACAAAAACCGCTGCTATTTTAATTTTTTTATTCATTCTGGTTACCAAAAGATTATTAACAACCCTTAAGCATTAATTTCTTTATAAATTGGTACCATATTTTCGAAAAATTAATTTTAGATCATAATCAGCCGTTGAATTTTACAAGTCATGTCAGATAAAAGCAGTCAAAAAATCTTAGTAGTGGATGATGAGGCGGATATACTGGAATTGCTTAAGTATAATTTAAAGAAAGAAGGATACGATGTTAAAACCTCACTGGATGGTATCAAAGCGGTTGAAATTGCCCGAACATTCCAGCCGGATCTGATCCTTCTGGACATTATGATGCCCAAACAGGACGGTGTGGAAACTTGCAGGCAGATTAGAGAAATCCCTGAGTTAAACAATGTATTCGTTATTTTCTTGACTGCACGCTCAGAGGAATATTCTGAAGTGGCAGCCTTCGAAACCGGAGCAGATGATTACATCACCAAACCAATAAAACCAAGGGCTTTGATGAGCCGGATAAATGCTTTATTTAGAAGGGATTTGAAAAAGAAAAAGGATGTAAACAAAATATCCATTGGAGACCTTACCATCGACAGGACAAGCTATACCGTGATGTCGGGTGATGAAAAAATCAATTTACCCAAAAAAGAATTTGAATTGCTTTACTTTTTAGCTCAGAACCCCGGCAAGGTATACAGCCGGGATGATCTCTTACAAAGCATTTGGGGTTCTGATGTATATGTACTGGCTAGAACTGTCGACGTACATATAAGAAAAGTTCGTGAAAAAATTGGCGAAGGTTATATCAATACCGTCAAGGGCGTGGGTTATAAGTTTGACCTGACGTAAATGATTTTAAATTCCCGTGCAATTGCCCTTTTAATTTCTACTTGCATCGGAGTAATAACATCCCTGTTTTTATCATTACTAGAATCCGCAACCAATACAGAAATAGCCGTTACCTTTTTCCTCACTTTTGGTTCAGGTTATATCCTGACACGTTTAGTCCTTGAATTTCTATTCTTTAAACACATCAATGAAATTTATGAGGCACTGGAGGAAGTCAAAAGAGATAGTTTTTCATTCGGCTCGAAGAAAGGGACCTGGTATAATTCCATAAATCCACTGCGAATTATTAATCGTGAAATTTTTTCTTATGCTCAGGACAAACAAAAAGAAATAGATGAGCTGAAGAAAATGGAAAACTTCCGCAGGGAATTCATCGCAGACGTATCCCACGAATTAAAAACACCAATTTTTGCAGCCCAGGGTTTTGTCCACACTTTATTAGATGGTGCTATTGAGGATAAAAAAGTTCGCAATAAGTTTCTCAAAAAAGCCGCTAAAAGCCTTGATGGCCTCGATATAATCGTACAAGACCTGCTTACAATCTCACAAATGGAAACCGGAGAGATTAAGATGCATTTTGAATATTTTGACTTATATGATCTTTGTCGGGAAGTATTCGATCAGTTAGAAGGCAAAGCTGATAAAAAGGAGATAGAATTAAGAATATCAAATAATCAAAATAAGCAGATATTTGTTTATGCAGACTATCAAAGATTATATCAGGTAATGCTAAACCTTATCTCCAACGCAATAAAGTATACTAAAAAAGGTGGCTTTGCTGAGGTAGATTTTAAACCTGATGGCGACTTAGTCAAAATTCTAGTGAAGGATAATGGCAGAGGGATACCTGAGAAGGACATCAAAAGAATATTTGAACGCTTCTACAGGGTGGAAAAAAGCAGGTCTAAAGAAAAAGGAGGAACAGGGCTTGGCCTGGCGATCGTAAAGCACATCATTGAGGCACACGATACTAAAGTTGAAGTGGAAAGTAAAGTTGATGAGGGATCAACCTTCAGTTTTTATTTAAAAAGCAAAAACCCCTCGACAGCTAATAATAAAAAAGAAATAGTCAGGGAGAATAGCGAGTGAAGCTTAACAAATTAAAATTCGATGACTTATTTATTGCCGAAGATGATGATATCCTCGCAGTAAATAAGCCGCCATTTTTAGCATCATTGGATGATAGAAATGATAAAATTACGCTGCTTAAACTAGCTAAAAAACACTCCGATAACTTATCCCCGTGTCACAGATTAGATAAGGAGACCTCAGGGATCATGATATTGGCTAAAAATGAAAAAGCCTACAAACACATTGCTTTACAGTTTCAAAATCGTGATATAGAGAAAGTATATCACTGTGTGATTGAAAAAATTAAAAATTTCAAAAATGAAGAAATAGATGCGCCCATAGGATCCATTAATGCAGAAAAAGTAAGTTTTGACCCTGACGGTAAACCTTCCCTTACCATCATTAATACACTAAAAGCTTACAAAAAACATTCATTATTGAAGTGTAACCCTGTTACGGGAAGGAAACATCAAATACGTTTTCATCTCTCTTACATTGGTTTTCCGATAGTTGGAGATGTGCTCTACCATGGTAATCCGTTTTATTTATCTTCGGTTAAAAAAAATTACAAATTAAAAAAATGGGAGGATGAACAGCCTTTGATTAAACGCACTGCGCTTCATGCCTACAGCATCTCCTATTTTAATATGGCTAACGAGAAGATTATAAATTCTGCAGATTATCCAAAAGATTTTAGAGTTTTGCTGGATCAATTAGAAAAAAACAAGTATTAAATTTTTATTATTTGCAATTAAATTATCATGAATTTATCTTTGCACTCCTTTTTTTGGAAGGATTTAATAAAAATTAATAAGTAGTGGATTCATTAAGTTACAAAACCATATCGCTGTCTAAAGAAAATATTGAAAAAAATTGGTTTTTAGTTGACGCTAAAAATCAGGTTTTAGGCAGAGTGGCAAGCGATATTGCTAAAATAATAAGAGGTAAGCATAAAGCCTGCTTTACCCCCCATGTGGATTGTGGCGATAACGTCATTGTCATCAATGCAGATCACATAAGATTGACCGGCAAAAAATGGACAAATAAAAAATATGTGAGGCATACAGGATATCCTGGAGGTCAAAGAGTAAGCACACCGAGAGAAATAAAAGCTAAGTCATCAAGTATTTTAATAGAAAAAGCGGTTCAAGGTATGTTGCCAAAAAACAGGCTGGGCAGAAAAATTATAAAGAACCTCTACGTTTACAATTCAAACGAGCATCCACATGAAGCTCAGCAACCTAAAGAAATGAAATTCTAATGGCATATATTAACACCATAGGTAGAAGAAAAACTTCTGTCGCCAGATTATACATGAAAAGTGGTGGAGGAAACATCACCATCAATGAACGCCCGATAGAGAATTATTTCCCCTCAGAAATACTTCAGACAATTGTAAAGCAACCACTAGTCAAAGTAGAAGAAGACGGGAAACAGGATATTAAGATCAATGTAAAAGGTGGAGGACTAACAGGACAGGCCGAAGCAATAAGATTAGCCATGGCCAGAGCGTTGACGCAAATAGACAACGAGTACAGGTCCCCGCTTAAAAAAGAAGGCTATCTCGTGAGGGATTCCAGAATGGTGGAGAGAAAGAAATATGGCAGAAGAAAAGCAAGAAGAAGATTCCAGTTCAGTAAACGATAAAATTGATTGATGGATAATATTACACATAAGGAGCTGCTAGATGCAGGTGTGCACTTTGGACACCTGACAAGAAAATGGGACCCTAGAATGGCTCCATTCATTTTCATGGAGAAAAATGGTATACACATCATTGATCTCAATAAAACACTTGTTTGTTTAAAAGATGCAGGAGAAGCCATTAAAGCAATCGTCAGATCCGGGAGAAAGGTGATGTTTGTAGCCACAAAAAAGCAGGCAAAAGACCTTGTGGCAAAAGAAGCCGAAAGGTTAAATATGCCACATGTGACTGAAAGATGGCTGGGAGGTATGCTTACCAACTTTTCCACCATAAGAAAAAGCCTTAAAAAGATGGCCTCGATCGATAAAATGATGAAAGATGAAGCTTATCAGAACATGGCAAAGCGTGAACGATTAATGATTGGTAGGGAACGTGAAAAACTGGAGAGGACTTTAGGCGGTATATCTGATTTAACCAGACTTCCGGCAGCTTTGTTTATAGTTGATATCAAAAGAGAGCATATTGCCATATCTGAAGCACAAAAACTGAATATACCGGTCTTTGCTATTGTGGATACCAATTCGAATCCAAACTTTGTGGAATATCCAATACCTGCGAATGATGATGCATTCAATTCTATTGAAATTATTACAAAATACATTGGAAAAACTGTTGAACAAGGCCTTAACGAAAGAAGAAAGGACAAAGAAGAAGCTATATTAAAAGAGGAAGAGGACAAGAAAAAAGAGATGGATCAAAAAGAAGAAGAAACTGTTAATTAATATTTAACTAAAATATAACATACTTCAAAACTTAAATAAATTGAACATTGATCTCTTTCAGTGTTCAATTTTTATTTAAAAAAAAATCAAAAAATCATGGGAATTTCAGCAAAAGATGTCAACAAACTACGCCAGATGACCGGAGCAGGTATGATGGATTGTAAAAAAGCCTTGGTAGAATCAAACGGGGACTTTGATAAGGCAATCGAATTGTTAAGGAAAAAGGGTCAAAAAGTTTCAGCTTCAAGGGCAGACAGGGAAACCTCAGAAGGTATAATCCTTGTAAACACCAGCGAAGATAAAAAAGAGGCTATGATGATATCATTAACTTGTGAAACCGATTTTGTGGCGAAGAATGGTGAATTTGTCGACCTTGGCGAAAAAATACTGGATCAGGCGTTTACCAATAACGTATCTACAATTGATGAATTAAAAGCACTGAAACTTGGTGACTTAAGCATAGAGGAAAAAATCTCTGAATTGATTGGAAAAATCGGAGAAAAAATTGAAATAAAAAATTTAGAAAAGTTAACCGGAGAAGCAGTCGTATCCTATATACATGGTTCCAAAATAGGCGTATTAGTGGGACTTAAAAATGTTAATGGTGCTGAAATAACGGTTGCCGGCAGGGACGTAGCAATGCAAATAGCTGCTATGCGTCCGGTGGCAGTTGACAAAGATGGCATTGACAAGGAAGTAATAGAGCAGGAATTACAAATTGGTATAGAGCAGGCCAAAGCTGAAGGCAAGCCTGAAAACATGTTAGAAAAAATTGCTCAGGGTAAGCTTAATAAATTTTTTATGGAAAACACTTTACTTAGCCAACCCTTTGTGAAAGACAACAGCATGAGCGTCGGTAAATATCTTGATGGCGTCTCCAGGGGACTTACCGTAGAAAAATTCATTCGTATAACAATTGGATAGCTTTTCTGGAATTTGAATTATGAAAGGACCTTCTCACACTAGGTCCTTTTTTATTACACTTTCTCCAGACTATATTCAAGGACATATTTCAGGATGTCGGTTGTAGTAAGTATCCCTATCACCTTACCCTTATCATCAACCACCGGAAGCGCATGGAATACTGCGTTACTAAGAACCTTAACTGCCTCCCATATTGTGGTTTTTGGATAAACAATGGTTGGATTATTCTGCATTACATGTTCTATTGTGAGCATATCAAGAATTGTATTGTCATTTGATTCCTCAGTACCAAAAGTACTCCCAAAACTTAGCCTTAATAGATCAGTATGACTTAGGATCCCTACTAATTGTCCTTTATTTACAACAGGTAAATGACGTATTTTATTTTTTACAAATAATCTGTTGGCTGTTGATAGGGGACTGTCCAACGCTATGGTCTTCACATTTTTGGACATTACTGATTCAATGGTATTAGATAAATCCATATCTAAATTTTTTAGTTGCATTAATAAAATTACATTTTTGATCATTACTTAACCCAGTATGTATCACTATCCCGATTGATTTTTATCATATATTTTCTAAGGAATCCCTTACCATAAACACTTCTTTCACAGTTATCTTTCCTGAATTATTATCAAAATTTGTTCTTATATAAGTTAGGACATCTGACACTTATTTAACAAACAAATAACTATGGGAGGCCATCGCTTGATTATACATTGGGCTTTTGACCTTTATCTCCCCATCTATTCCTTGTAGCATGATCCTTCTTAACCGCTCTTTATCACCACTTATCCAACCAGTTGCATTAAACCCAGAACTGTCATTAGACTTTTTATTACATGGTTAAATCACTTCAAATCAGACACTTAACATGTTATTGGCTCGTCACCATAGCGATGCTATGCCTCCTCGACCTAAGTGCCTGATTTTTTGGGCTTTAACCCTTCATGACAAAATTCCAATGACAAATCTGGGTTAAATGGTCGTTATAATCCAGCTATCCCCTCTCCGTCGGCTAAATGACAGGTCATACAATACTTTTGATAGATGTTTTTCCCAGGCTCCATTTCCTTCTTCTCAACTTTGCCTGCTTCCTCAACCTCCTTTTTTCATTTGATATATCTTTTGATCTCCTGGACGTACAATCCATTAGGAATGCTGGAAGCATTATAAGTATGGCTGGAAATTGCACTTTTCTAATATTAAGCATATTCATTCTAATAAGTCCTAGTGTCAATTATTAACATATAAAAGTTAGGTTTGAAAATGGGCCGATTATTGCCATAATTTTAATTTATTCCTTAATTTTTGGGGAATTTTCATATCAAAAATTATCTTAAACAATGAAAAATAATAAAGAAAACTTAAACACAGACTCCTCAAGGAGAGATTTTATGAAAAGAAGCAGCGCTTTTGCGGCGGGAGTCACTATAGTTCCAAGTACGGTCGTATCCGGATTAGGCCACACACCTCCGAGTGACAAGCTTAATATTGCAGGAGTAGGCGTGGGGGGCATGGGTCGTAGAAACCTCATGAATATGAAATCGGAGAATATTGTAGCACTCTGTGATGTTGATTGGAAGTATTCTACAAAGGCTTTTAGTGATTTTCCTAAAGCAAAAAAGTATTGGGACTGGAGAAAATTGTATGATGAAATGGGTGATCAGATCGATGCTGTGGTCATTGCTACCGCTGACCATACCCATGCAATTACAGCTGCTCACGCCATAACGATGGGCAAGCACATTTACCTCCAAAAACCACTTACGCATTCTGTATATGAATCAAGACTGCTAACCAAATTAGCCGCAAAATATAAAGTAGCAACCCAAATGGGTAATCAGGGTGCCTCTGGCGATGGAGTTGCTAAAGCCTGTGAATGGATATGGAATGGTGAAATTGGGGAAGTTACAAAAGTAGAATCGTTCACTGACCGTCCCATTTGGCCCCAAGGACTTAACACGCCCGAACAAGGTCATTGGGTACCTGATACATTAAACTGGGAACTGTTTACAGGGCCAGCCAAAATGGTGCCTTACAATGAAATTTATCACCCCTGGAATTGGAGGGGATGGTGGAATTATGGAACAGGCGCTCTTGGTGATATGGCATGCCATATATTGCATCCTGTATTTGAAGGACTTAAACTAGGTTACCCAATTAAGGCGCAGGGTAGCTCTACATTATTGCTTGAAAATTGTGCCCCTAATGCCCAGTCAGTAAAATTAATTTTTCCTGAAAGGGATAAAGTTGGAAGAACAAAGATGCCCGAGGTTGAAGTATATTGGTATGATGGTGGCATAAGGCCTGAACTACCGGAAAACTGGCCCGTTGGAAAAAATCCTAATAAAGCAGGCGGCGGAAGTTTCTTTTATGGCTCAAAAGATATACTCCACATTGGATGCTATGGTGTTGAACCTGAATTACTTTCGGGCAGGAGCCCAGATGTAAAAAAGACTGAACGAAGAGTAGGTGAAGAAGTAGGAAAAGCATGGGGAGAAGGAGGCCATGAAATGGATTGGGTAAGGGCCTGCAAAGAAAATCCGGAAAGCCGTAAACCAACAACTTCAGACTTTGCAGAATCCGGCCCTTTCAATGAAATGGTGGTCATGGGCGTCATGGCTGTAAGATTACAAAGCCTTAACAAAGAACTGGAATGGGACGGTGAGAAAATGAAGTTTACGAATATTACTGATGATGAAGAGATCAAAATGGTGATTAAAGATGGATTCCAGATTGAAGATGGTCATCCTACTTTTGATAAAACATGGACTGATCCAATGTCTGCTAAAGCATTTGCTTCAGAACTTGTCAAACATACTTACCGGGATGGCTGGTCTTTACCTGAAATGCCAAGCTGAATGATAGGTTTTTTAATTTTTAAAATCAAAATATAAAAAAATGTTAGTGAAAAATTATTCCTTAGTAATTGTACTTATAATTCTGATTGTTACTGCTTGCAATCAGGGGAAAAAATCTACAGAAGAAAGTACAGCTTTAGAAGAACCAGAAGCCCCAGATATGGAAGAGATAAAAGCCAACACGCTTTCAGAAGCTGAGAAATCGGATGGATGGATGCTTCTTTTTGATGGAGAATCCACAGAAGGATGGAGAGGATACCAAAAAGAGAATTTTCCAGCTGCCTGGATAATTGATGAAGAAAAACAGGCTATTCAAATCCAGGGCTCAGGAAGAGGAGAATCTGGTGCAAAAGATGGTGGAGATATCATCTATGATGAAAAATTTGGTAATTTCCACTTTAAAGTTGAGTGGATGGTAGACAGTGGAGCTAACGCAGGAATATTCTACCGGGGACGTGAACTCCCTGAATACGATTATATCTGGAAGACCGCTCCCGAAATGCAGGTATTAGACAATGAAAACCACCCGGATGCAAACTTAGGCAAAGATGGTAATCGTATGGCAGGATCTTTATACGATATGATCCCGGCAGACCCTCAAAATTTTAAAGGGCCAAATACATGGAACCAGGCAGAAGTATTGGCCATTGACAATGAAATTACACACATTCAAAATGGAGATACCGTGGTGCAGTATACCATAGGATCAGACAGAATGAAAGCATTAATTGCTGTAAGTAAATGGCCTGATTTGAATCCAAATTGGGGAGATATTGCCATGGAGGGCTATATTGGGCTGCAGGATCATGGAGATAATGTGTGGTTCCGTAACATTAAAATAAAAGCGCTTTAAGACTCACATTCATTTCTTAATCTTTATCAAAGATGACTTCTCCTTGAGAAGTCATTTTTTTATAAAAAACGGCACGCTTTAACCCAAATTTGTCATTGGAATTTTGTCATGAAGGGTTAAAGCTTTAAAAATCAGGCACTTAGGTCGAGGAGGCACAGCATCGCTATGGTGACGAGCCAATA
>CAYSCZ010000015.1:0-55806 GCA_964429655.1 uncultured Roseivirgaceae bacterium | reverse complement strand
CTTTTGTAGTGGCCGTTTACTATCGTAAATATACTAACTAATAAATTGATAATCATATAATTAACCCCTTAACTAAACGGCATTGAATTCAGGTTAAACAGCCAACTCAATTTACCATTGTTCCTAAAGGTGGAGTGGTTATGAAATTTTAATCTCTTATAATCAGCTTCTTACTAAACTGATGGTCGCCTGTCCGGATTTGAAGCAAATAAATTCCTGATTTGAGTGAAGCGCTACTAAGATCAGCTATGATACGCTTATTGTAGAAAGTCTCTTGCCATACCAGATTCCCAGAAAGGTCATATAATCTGGTATTTATGGGGTAGTAATAGTCTTTACCCAGTTCAATATTTACTCTCCCATAAGTAGGATTGGGATATACTTTAAAGGTTTGAACATTAGATTCCATCACTGAAGTGATGGTACTTCCAATCTTAACAGTGTTAGAAAATGCTGAACTGGCTTTTTCATTATACCCTCTAATCCTGTAAAATGAGTGAGTCACCAAATAGTCATCTAGATAGCTATTATTTTCAGCATTGATTTCAAATTCAATTACTTCTTCAAAGCTACTGCTGGGTGACTTTTGCACTCTTATACCAGTTTCATTATCAGCATTATCATTCCAGGTCAAAAGCACACCCTCACCATCCAATACCGCAGACAGATTTGAGGGCTTTGGAATGATTTCGTTTTCTAAAGTGAGTACCTGATTGGCATCAATATTCTCATGATAGGAAATGTTACCTACGGGCCAGCGTACTTTTACCTCTTCTATGAACGTGCGGTTACCCAAGCCAAAAAAAGCTTCGGCCGGTTCCTGCCCATAAAAACTAGTACCCGCTGAGATCAATCGCATATTAAAAAACCCAGGCTCATCTATCTCCACTATAGCTCCGATTGCCCAGTGATTTTCATTCTGCATTCTAGGTCTGATGACCAAATAGTTATTCTGAGTTTCTATTTGATTTTCATAGAGTATTGCAGGTAACTTGGTGTCAGGATTATCTTTTAAGGTTTGTAGAAGATCAAGATCGCCATCTCTGTCAGCGTCAAATGCAATCAATGTTGTAGCACTTAGTATATCATTAAAACCGGAAGCAGAAGATTGATCGGAAAAATTACCATTGCTACTCTGCCAAAAATGGGACTGGTCAGAACCCCAATTAGGATCATTGTTCCAGCCATTGGTTGTGGCCAGGTCGAGCCAACCATCATTGTTGGCATCGAAGAATGTAGTACCCCAATCCCAACCGGAATTTCCGACCTGGGAAGCTACTGCCACATCATTGAAAACCAAAAACCCAGATTCACTGTCATTTCGCAGAAGTACATTATGTTCATTTTCTCCCTGAAAAGTCCGTGTGATATTGGTGGCATAGATGTCAAAATCCCCATCATTGTCATAATCATTGATGGATAGCCCCATTTCGCTGAAATCTGAAGCAAGCCCGACCTGTGCAGCTGACTCAATAAATGTACCATCACCCCTGTTTAACCAAAGCTGATTGCGATCAAAATCAACGTTCATAAAAATATCCAGGTGTCCATCATTATCAAAATCAAGAAATGCTGGTTGCCAGAAAAATGCCTCTTTTACACCAACGCAGGATGATTCGGAAACATCAGTAAATGTACCGTCCCTATTATTTTCAAACAAAGAAGCCCGGCCGCCCCATATAGTCACAATAAGGTCTAGATGGCCATCGGCATTAAAATCACCAGCCGCCATACCACCCGCAGCATAGGTTTGCAGTCCTTCGTATTTATCACCAAAAGCAATGCCCGAACCAGCTGTTGCCTCTTCGAATGTCCCATCATTAAGTTGCCTGTATAGATTGATTAGAATGGGTTGGCCACAGGCAAAGGTTGCACATCGTTCACCTAACACGACAAGGTCCAACAAATGATCATTATCATAGTCAAACCAGATGGCCATTCTTGATCCGGTTGTCAGAATTATGCCACTTTCAGTGGCAACATTTTTAAATGTACCGTCCCCTTGGTTTCGATAAATTCGATCCGTTACACCACTTGTAGTAGCTAGGAAAAAATCAATATCACCATCCTGATCATAATCCGCAGCTGAAGCTCCGTTACCATAAAAATTGGCTATGTCGACTACTGCTTCAATACCGTAATTTTCATTTGTGGTAAAAGTTGGCACTTGTCCAAAACAATCGTACAGTAAAGTTGTGAAAACAAACAGAAACTTAATTAATTTTCCACGCATCTATTATTAGTTCGAATTTAAAAACACCAGCTAATGAAGGATTGACTTTCTGTAATGATCCATCTTCATTAAAAAATAGATAATCAATGCAGACTGATCTTCGATATCTACCGCCTGTTGGTAAGCCAGCAGAATGATAGACATAATACCATCTTCCTTTATAATTTACAACTCCTTGATGATTTGTTGTTGAATTTTCTATTTCATCACTTAATCTTCCATGGTATACCCATGGTCCCTCTGGCTTAGAAGCTATAGCATAATCAATAACTTCAGGGAAATTAGCAGAATAAGTTAAATAATAAACGTTATCCCGCTTAAATACCCATGGGCCTTCTGTGAACCCCGGTACGTCAATAACTTTAATGATCCCGTCAATTTCGGTCATATTATCTTTCAACTTGGCATATTTTAGTACTATATTGCCCCAATATAAATGTGCAGATCCATCATCATCGATTAATACAGCTGGGTCAATATCATCCCATTAAAGGTCTATATGATTGGTCATATCATTAGTAATAAGTGCTTCACCAATTGCATCTGTAAAGGGCCCCTTTGGACTATCTGATACTGCTACACCAATAGCCTTCCCTCTGATTGTAGCGTGCTCGATGGAGACGTAATAATAAAATTTTCCATTTTTTTCTACCACATGTGCAGCCCAAGCTTGTCCACTTGCCCAATCAAAAGCATCAATCGATAATACTGGACCATGTTTTGTCCAATTCGTCATATCAGTAGTTGAAAACAAAAGCCATTCATTCATGACGAATCCTTCACCCCCTACTATTTGTTCGTTATGTCCTGTATATAAATAGAACACGCCATTGTGAACTAAAGGGGCCGGATCTGCTGTAAAGAGGTCTTTGAAGATTGGGTTATTGATAATCAAGGTTTTTTCTTTTGATTCCGAAGACTTATTATTTACAACGAAAGCACAAGCGATCATCAGCATAAGCCCAAGTATAGCAAACGATGTTTGAGAAAGTTTCATACCATCATTTATCATTTAGATTTACCACTGGCCAGCCATAGTTATCCCAGTTCATTTCCAATATCCTAAGCTTCGATTTACCTTCATTCCTTAAGTCATAAGCATGGAAAACAAGGTAGTCTTTACCATCAAACGTATAGGCACTATTATGGCCAACACCTGCATAGTTTTCATCGCCTTCGATGACAAGCGATCCACCACCTTCTGTCATGGGTTTACCTTCCTTGTCAATATAAGGACCTTTAATGTTATCTGATCTTCCTACGACTACCTTGTAAGTACTTTCTGCCCCTCTACAGCAATAGTCCCAAGACACAAAGAGGAAATAACTAGTATCCTTTTTGAATATAAATGGAGCTTCAATCGCAGCTTTGCCGGCACTACGGTCCTCTGTAAATGATTCTCGCATCCTCCTTGCAATAGTATACCACTCTTGAGGTTCTGCAAGAGCAATTCTATTAGGAATAAGCTTCACCAGCTTCATCCCGGACCAGAATGATCCAAATGTCATCCATGGATTTCCTTGGTCATCTACGGCAATATTTGGATCAATAGCATTCCATAAATCGCGACCAGGTATAGACTGAACTACCTTACCTTTATCCTGCCATTTGTAATCTGGACTTGATTTATCTAATGTGGAATTCACAGCAACTCCTATGGCCGATGTGTTTTTTCCAAAGGAAGAAATCGAATAATACAGATAATACTGTCCATTATAATAATGAATATCCGGTGCCCAAATATGACCAGAGAAATCGGTAACTATTTTTGCGGTCCACTCCGGAGGTTGGTCAAAAATAGGTTCTTCTATAGTCCAATTAATCATATCATTTGAGCTGTACACAGAAATACCTTGACCTGTGCAAAACACATAATACGAATCACCTGTTTTAATCATCACAGGATCATGTGCGTTAATATTCATTTTTTGGCAAAGAGCTATACCTACTACGCAAAATGCGAGTATAAAAAATATGAATAGCTCTTTTTTCTTGCTTATTCTGTTGAAAGTGTCTATGTAAATCTTAAGACAGGTTGATTTTATTTTTAGGTGCATTGTTTTAATTTAATACACTTAAATAATTGGATAGCAATACACAAATTCTGCTTATCGAGTTACTAGATAAATGAAAGGTGTTCAAAGTATGAACACCTTTAATGAAAAAGCGGAATATAAAAAACAGATCATTAGTTAAGGGCATTGCCAACCAGGTTAACATTTCTATCAAGTTCACTTTGTGGTATAGGCATTATTTTCCTATCCGGAACGAAAGTTTCGAATTCCTTGTCGTTCAATCTTAGCTGATCAAGCCTTTCAGAATTATCCAGCCAACCCCATCTCATTATATCATACCAGCGGTGACCCTCAATGGCCAGCTCCATTATTCGCTCGTGCGCTAGTTGATCCATAAACTGCTCGAGATTGTACCCGGCGAATTCTGATTCTCTGTCTGGTAATTTTGCCCTATCACGAACTTGTTGTACCAAAGATGCTGCCTGGGGCATATTATTAGCATTTGCCAAGCACTCTGCTTGCATCAATAATACATCTGCGTATCGCAGTACAGGATAGTTGAATCCGGCCGTTAAAGCGTCTCCTCCGCCCAAATTCGCATAAGTATATTTGGCTATATAAAACTCGTCTGGTGGAAAGCCATTACCACTTATCCAAGGCTGTCCCCAAGCGATGGTATCTCCCTCGGCCACATCATTAGAAGCTATAGTTGCGTGATATCTAGGGTCTAAAGTTCCATCGACGGTTAACTCTGATCTCATCTCATTGTAGAGAAATTGTGTAGGCTTAAAATCAAAAAAATTAGTGACAGAATAGGTAGGTGTTAAACCATTGAATTGTCTCCAATTTACATTAGGTTCACCAGCCCAATTCAAAACTGGATTTTGACTATTGGTGAATTCCACCCAAAATATCTTCCCTGGATCAGCCTGCTCTAATGAATTATCACCTGAAAAAATATCCTGATAATTGGCCGCAAGTGAATACTCACCAGAACTGATCACATTACCCAAAAATGTTGAAGACTCACTGTACCGGCCCTGATAAAGCAAAAGTCTTCCCATCAACGCATTTGCCGCACCTCTAGTTACTCTACCGGTTTGTCCTTGATCAGGCCCTGAAACATTGTCGTAATTAAGAGGTAGTAATGAAATTGCCTCCGTAAGATCTACCTCTACTTGATCATAAACCATTTGCTTGGTGACATCTGAATTAGAGGGGTAGAACTGGCTTTGGTCTTCCGGAACCGAAAGTACAATAGGAGGGTTTTCGAAAATATTGGCCAGATTGAAGTATGCTAGTGCTCTTAGGAAGAGAGCCTGTCCAATCAACCGATTACGTAATTCCACATCCAAACCGTCAATGTTAGGTACGTTTTCAATAGCCTGATTAGCCCTCAATACAACCGTGTAACTTTGTGCCCATGGGGCTTCATGAGCGGGTAGTGTCGGAGGCATGGTGAAATTACTGAAGGTAATCATGAAGCCCCAAGGGCCTCGCACAAACAATTCATCTGATCTTCCATCATTGTATATTGGTATGTGCCTTTGATACATACCGCTGGTTATTAGAGGATTGTAGATAGCATCAACTGCAGCAACAGCTTGGGTTGAATTGGAATAATATTCTTGACTAGACAATTCATTAGGATTAGCTATGTCAAGTTCACCTTCACATGAAACCATTGATAAGATTACAATCAATGATATTGTAGTTTTTTTAATGTATCTCATTTTAATCTAAAATTTTATTTGAACTCCAAATATCGAAGTTGTTGGTCTTGGGAATGATCCCGGATCGAATCCCGGATTTAAGATGCCGGACTGAAAGTCTGGATTGTATCCTTTATAGGCAGTAAAAGTTGTTAAATTTTGAACTGTACCGTAAAAACGGATACTAGTGGCCCCAATTTTACCTACCATTCGTGTCGGAAGTGTATAACCTAAAGAAATAGTATTAATCCTAAAATAGTCTCCATCCTGTAGCCAACCTGGTCTGTCAGAATTTCTTCCATTATCGTTAGGATCTCCACTTATCATGCGAGGAACACTATTACCTGGGTTTTCTTGCGTCCACCTATCCAATATATCCTCATGCCAATTTGGGGGGTTTTGATTCATTATGCTTTTGTATATTGAATTATTAACTAGGTTTCCCCCGCTTCCCGATCCGAATATGGTGAAATCAAAATTCTTATAGCCAGCTGTAATACTAATTCCGTAGTAGTAAGTGGGTATACCTTGCCCTAAATATGTTCTATCATTTTCATCGACTACACCATCCGGATCGGAAGGATTTCCGTTCTGATCAGGTGGCCCAGCTATATCCCGGAATCTAATGTCGCCAGTAGAGGTTCCTGGAAATTGAGTGGCATGTGCATCCACTTCATCCTGACTTTGAAAAATTCCATCAAAAACCCATCCGAAGTGTTCACCGATAGACCTTCCTACCTCATTAAATGTTCCGTTACCGGGTAAATTATCTAATGGCCCTAAATCGACAATCTCATTGTTGAGTGTATAAAAATTAGGCGATATCTGGATATTAAAATCACCTACATCTTGAATGAACGTTCCAGAGAGTTCTATACCTGAGTTTTCAATTGATCCGGCATTCGTGATGATGCTACTTGAAACTGAACCCACAGATTGAGGGATGGGTAAAGGTAAAAGAACATCATCTGATGTGTTTTGATAGTATTCTGCTGAAAACTGGACCTTTCCTTCAAACAAAGTGGCATCAAAACCTATATTTCGGGTAGTTCTTGTTTCCCATTTAATCGACTGATCCACTAGAGTCGTAACTGCTCCTCCCAATACTCTCTCACCAGCGAACTCATAGGGAATACCTCTATTAATCGTTTGTTGAAAACTATAGTTATTAATGAATTGATTTCCAACCTGCCCTATTCCCATTCTGATTTTTAAATCCGATATAATTGAAGGTAATTGGATATCATTATGTACTTTCCAAGCTAAACCTACTGAAGGAAATAACTCAAAGCGATTGTCTTCCGCAAATTTGGAGGATCCATCTCTTCTTATATTGAAGGTTAACAGATAACGATCATCAAATACATAATTTATTCTTCCAAACAAAGAGTATAATGTACTTTCTTGAATATTATCTCCTACACTCACGTCGGTAGCGTTAAACAAATTGCGTATGAAAGGCTGTTCAAAACCAGAACCAGTTGATGTAATTGATCTTCGATAATCATCTTGATAAGACTGCCCAGCCAAAGCGTTAATTTTGTGCTTACCAAAAGTCCTGCGGTAGTTTAAGGTATTCTCGATCAAAAACGAGTTAGAATTGATATTACGTATTATAAGCTGTGTCAGAGGATTTGGAAAGAAAAAACCCAGATCATACTCTGGAATAAAAGTCTCGTTTTGAATAGTGGTTTGATCATACGAGAGATTCAATCGATAGCTTAACCCTTCAACAATATTAACTTCTCCCCAAACGTTAGCCAGAGTCCTGTCGACCAAAGAAGAATTTTCAATTAGTGTATTTACACCTGGGACATTGAGAGATATTGCGTTATGAATAACTGCATCTGCACCTCCAAAACCTCCCAGTCTATTCTCATCTCTAAAAGGCATTGTAGGAATAGCTGAGACTAAATCCTTTGCCAAAGTTCCACTTCCTCCTGCGAAAAGACTGTTAGGCCCGAAATAGAGCGGATTCTCATTTGATCTAACCTTCAATAGATTCTCTCCAAATTTAACCCTTCCGATTTCTGTTTCAGTGTTAACTCGAAAACTAAACCTTTCATAGTTAGGACCTGTTCCTTCAAGTGTACCTTCATTGTTGAGATAGTCAAGAGACATGAAGTACGTTGTATTTTCTCCGCCACCATTGAAATTAATATTGACATTTGAAATTGAGCCCTCTTTATAACCTACATCTTGCCAATCTGTATCTACATCATCTATAAATAAAGGTGAGGAAGGATCATTACCAGGAATAAGAGCTCGTCCTGCATTAACGAAAAGTTCATTAGCAATCAATTGGTAATTCTCTCTTCGTAAGACAGGAATATTAAATGGTAGTGTTTGGATACCAGTGTAAGAACCAACTTCTATGGTAAAAGGCTGATTTCTATTACCTTTCTTGGTTGTGATTATTACTACTCCATTAGCGGCTCTATTCCCATAGATAGCACCTGCCGTGGCATCCTTTAACACCTGAATCGATTCTATGTTATTTGGATTAAAGTCACGTATGCCACCAATCAAAGGTACTCCGTCAACCACATATAATGGTTCAGCTGTGGCTCCTGCACCTCCAAAAGTGCTTACCCCTCTTATCCTGACCGAGGGTGTAGCACCAGGTTGTCCGTCACTGGTTATGGCGACACCAGGCACACGACCTTGTAAGGCTTGGGTAAGATCGTTAGTAGCTTGCTTCTGCATCTCTTCGGGATCAGCTAAGCTTACTGCACCTGTAAGGTCTGATTTTCTTTGGGCTCCATACCCAATAACCACTATTTCCTCGAGTGTTTCAACATCAATCTCCATTGTGATGTCAATAGTCGTTCTATTGCCTACTTCTATCTCTTGGGTGAGGAAACCAATGAACGATGCTACCAAAGTTGCTCCTTCATTGATGGTAATTATATAATTGCCATCTAGATCCGTGACAAAACCGTTAGTTGTGCCTTTCTCTATAATCGTTACGCCAGCTAATCCTTTATTCTCGCCAGCCTCCGTCACCGTTCCAGTAACGGTTATTTCTTGTGCAAAACTTGCAGTACACATCACCATTACAGCTAGCACAGCAAGCACCGTAATCTTGGTAAAAAGTTTCATACTATTTCAATTTGTTTAACATGACTTAACTCTTTTAAACCGACACTATTATTATTTGTATTAATTACAATTATAAAGATAAAAGAATAATCAAGACAATAGCAAGGTTTAATTTATTAATTTTTTATTTAAATCTATTTTTTACACCAGTTCATCAAAAAACAACAGGATCATGCATTTTTCATGTCTTTGTTGTAATAAATCCTATTTAATAACCACCTTTCCAAAATAGCTTTCCCCTACCGCTATAAGATATATTCCAGCAGGTACGCTTGCTATGTTTATGGTGATTGCACCCTCTTGATGCAAAACATTACTTTTATGGATTGTAAAGGTTTTACCACTGATACTAACTAGCATGATAGTGGAGCGTAAATGATGTGGGAGAACAGGTGCAAAATGAAGGGTATGGTATGCGGGGTTCGGAAAAATATGAAGGTTGTAGGTATTTGGATCATTCGTATTTAATACTCTACTGCCAAATAATGCATCCGCAAACTCGAATGCCTCCTTACCAATCATGCTGCCCATAAGCCTGCCTGGCAAATCATCAGCTGGAGGGTGAATACCGCCCCATATCCTACTTAAGCTACATTGATCAGAAGCATCATAATATTTTGCCCATTGGAGAGTCATATCCATACTTGGCCCTTCTTCAAAGGCCAGAAACTCATTTTTCTTTGCTTCAAATTCTCCCAAACCACCCGGAAAATATTCACTCCCTGTCATTAATGTCATGATTTCTGCAGCTGCCCTGGAAAATGTGGAATGCCCTGATACATAACCTGCAAATGGGGGGGTCACAAAGCTCGGGCGTTGATAGGGCCACCATTGCTTTGCCCTAATCCAACCAACACCAGCAACATCCACTTCTGGGTCATCAATACTGCTATGGCCCTTCCAGGTATATAGTTTAATCTCGTTGAGGTACTCATTATCGGCACCCGCCAGTTCATCACCCTGTTCTATCAATTCGATATACCCTTCAATTAATGGCAACCCAAGTGGGTCATAATTGGGTAATTCACTATTGCTACTCTGCCCGCGCGTAGCCATAAACCGCAATGCAGAAATAGGTCTGATGTAATCATAATATCCTTTAACACCCCACGAAGATATCGCTACATCATGCATGGCCCCTCCCAGGGTAAGATAGGCTTTCAGGTCATATTCCAAGGGGTCTAATGTAATCGCCCCCTTCCACTTTTTTTCGAATTGGGGATGATCCATTACATAGTTGAGTATGACAAACCAATGGCCGGGAGGTGTTTCAGAATCAGGCCCATCGGCCCAGAACTCAGCCAGCACCCTTGCATAATCGCCACGTGGTACTATCTGTGGTGCATATGGCTGATTGGTAATCGGATTAACTTCATAACCTGCACTCATATCGCCTCCTTCAAGCAACTTGTAAAACTCAGGATAGTCTTCAACCTGATCTGGCACATTGGCCAGGTTGATATTGCCGATGGAGGCTGGTGAAATATCCCACAATACTTCATCAGCAGGATCAAGATGGCTTGCCCAAATAGAAACGAGGGAAAAATTCCATTTATATGGATCTTCAATTGATAAGGTACTATCAATGGTGGGGGGTGCTCCTGGATCATGAAATAACTTATAGGTATTATCATCACGCTGGTACTCTTTCAAGTCTGCTTCCATAAGCGAAAAGGGGTCCACATTACCCCACTCGGGGCTAAGAAAATCAATGGTAGCGGCACCAGTCGGATTTCCGGCCTGATCGATAAAGTTTTCAAATTGAAGCGGTTGCCATCGATTAGGATCAACCAATTCATTTGATCCATTCCCATCACTTAGGTCCATTGGTGCATTAACAGCCTCATAATATAGATTGTCATAATTGCCCCGCTCATTGGCGCCATCCTGATACCCGTAGAGCTTGATTTGATTCGCGATGTAATTTCCCAATGCAGCTGCTGAACCACCTGAATAATCCTCATTGTCGAAAGAGATATCATAGCCAAGACTGGAATGCAGGCTATCTATTAAATGTTGAATTTCTGAATTACCCGGTGATTCAGCAAAACGATGCGTTATTAATCTGTAGACAGTATAACTAATCGCTTCTTCCTGAAGCGCTCGTTTATCTGCATCATTAAATTGAACCCCATCAAACGGTATGGTATATCCTTGTATTGTTTTTCCAAGGAAATATGTATCAGCTTCTTGCTCAAAAGCCGCCCATGCATCGTACGCGGCAGCAGAAATATGGAAGAGGTTTCTTGCATGGATAGTTGGGCGGGCAAAATCATTTCTAATGGCCTCCAGCAAAGCCTCATTCCAAAGCCTGGCAACTGTTTTATCCTGGCTGAAACCCCAACCAGGATTGATGATGATAGCCAAAATACAATACATTCGTTTCATATCAAATACGCATTTTAAGTTCTATACTAATTGCCTTTTGCGTGATCCGCCAGGAATTTCTCCAGTCCCTGATCTGTCAGGGGATGTTTTAATAACCCAATAATGACCTTTAGCGGACATGTGGCAACATCTGCACCAAGCTCAGCGCATTTGATCAAATGGATATTGTGCCTGATAGATGCTGCAAGCACTTCTGTTTCAAAACCATAATTTTTAAATATATGTACTATTTGCGCGATCAATTCCAACCCGTCAGAGCCAATATCATCCAATCTTCCAAGGAAAGGGGAAATATAACCGGCCCCGGCTTTTGCCGCCAGTATAGCTTGACCCGCATTGAAAATCAAAGTACAATTGGTGCGAATGCCTTCAGAAGAAAATTGCTTTATGGCCTTTACACCATCTTTTATCATGGGCACCTTTACAACAATCTTATCATCGATTTTAGCCAATTCCCTTCCTTCAGCAATAATTTCATCAAAGGTAGTAGCGATTACCTCCGCGCTTACCTTATCATCAACGATAGCACAAATAGCCTTGTAATGATTTCTGATATTCGCAGCACCCGAAATACCTTCTTTGGCCATAAGTGATGGGTTCGTAGTGACACCATCAAGAACACCTAAATCATAGGCTTCTTCAATTTCTGATAAGTTGGCTGTATCAATAAAAAATTTCATCTTTATTCTATTTTTGAGTTTATAAATAATTTAACCTTCTCATAAGCCTGCCGGCCTGTGAAACCAAACTTTTCATCCAGTACACCTGCCGGAGCGGAATAACCAAAATGATCCAATCCTACCGACTCGCCTTTCCCAGCAATTAGATTGGACAATGAATCGGGAAGTCCGGCTGTTAGTCCAAACCTTGGTAAATCCCCTAAAACTTCGTCCTGATAATTCTGTTCCTGTTCATAGAATAGTCCTTCAGATATAACTGAAACAAGGTTAACAGCTATACCATCTTTTTCCAGAAGTTGAGCAGCTTCCTCCAAAGTAGCCACTTCACTGCCGTTGGCAATCAGCGTAACCTTGGCAATATCATTTGACAATACACGATAAGCACCTTTTTGGGCAGCTCGCGCCTCTTGGTACCGATCAGTTGCTGCCGGCAGGTCATTGATTCCCTGTCTACTTAAAATCAATCCCACAGGCCGGTTCCTGGTTTCCAGTGCCATTTTCCAGGCCACTTTGGTTTCTGCACTATCGGCAGGGCGAAGGGCAATAAAAGACCTGTTTCCAGAATGGTTCTTTAGTTTTTCCATTAGCCTGATTTGCGACTCCTGCTCGATGGGCTGGTGTGTAGGGCCGTCCTCTCCCACTCTGAAAGCATCATGTGTCCACAAGTAGATCACCGGAAGCTCCATAAGTGCCGACAATCTGATGGCGGGTTTTTGGTAGTCTGAAAAAATAAAAAACGTACCTACTACCGGAATAACACCCCCATGAAGCGCCATGCCATTGGCCATGGCCGCCATAGAAAACTCAGACACACCTGCATGTAAGAAATTTGCATCAAATTTATGTGGCCCAAATGCACTTGACTTCTTCAGAAACCCATCAGTCTTGTCGCTATTGGCCAGATCGGCAGAGGCTACAATGACATTCTCCAAATGCTCTGCTAAATAGCCAAGTACGGAAGAAGAAGCATCTCTTGATGCAGCATTTGCTTTTGTGGCAATTCCTTCAAAATCAAGCTCAGGCAAATCACCTGATAAGAATAAATCAAGCTTCCGGGCCAATGCTTTATTGGAGGATCTCCAGGTCTGCTCTTGCTCTTTTCTTTTTGCTGACCGGGCTGCTTTATCAGCCTTTATTCGCTCATAATAACGAACTACCTCGGGGAATATCTCAAATGGCGCCTCAGGATTGGCCCCTAATGCCAAAAGCGTTTTTTGATAATCACCGCCTGTACCTCCGATAGGTTTGCCGTGCAATTCCGTATAACCTTCGTAAGGTTTTCCATCAGCATCTACGCATCCCTTGCCCATAATCGTTTTGCCGATGATTAATGTAGGCCTTTTAGGT
The DNA here is from genome assembly GCA_964429655.1 of uncultured Roseivirgaceae bacterium. Classification (GTDB taxonomy): domain Bacteria; phylum Bacteroidota; class Bacteroidia; order Cytophagales; family Cyclobacteriaceae; genus CAYSCZ01. The sequence continues at coordinate 42,329 of CAYSCZ010000015.1, read as the reverse complement.
TCTTCATTCGCATTTTTCAATGCTTTACGAATTTCATCATGGTTGTGCCCGTCAATTTCAAGCACGTGCCAGCCCCATGCCTGATACTTAGCAGCAGTATTTTCGGAGGTTACAGCGTCAGTGTAAGTAGAAAGCTGCACATCATTGGAATCAAAGAAAATTACAAGATTGCTTAGTCCCAGGTAGCCGGCAATACGCCCCACACCCTGACTTATCTCTTCCTGGATACCACCATCAGAGATATAGGAATAAATGGTATGCTTTGTCCATTCCCCAAACTTAGCTTCGAGAAACAACCCGGCCAGGGCGGCACCCACGCCCATGGCATGGCCCTGGCCAAGTGGGCCTGATGTATTTTCTACGCCACGTTGTTGTTCAACTTCTGGATGACCGGGCGTGGTGCTTCCCCATTGCCTGAAACCTGCGATATCCTCTTTGCTATAATTGCCCAATAGATAGAGCTGTGAATAAAGCATTGCTGATAAGTGGCCAGGATCAAGAAAGAAGCGGTCCCGCCACATCCAGGTTGGATCATTAGGATCAAAATTTAAAAAGTCACTGTAAAGAACATGGATAAAATCTGCTCCTCCCATGGGTCCACCAGGATGGCCTGAGTTTGCTTTTTCAACCATGGCTACAGAGAGTGCACGGATATTGTCTGCGGCGATCTCCGTAATATTTTTAGTACTCACAATTATTCAATTTTTAATGTTTACCAGAAAAAAATATAAAATGCTGCTGTAAATAGCAGTATTATAACCGTATGTATTACATCCCACTTATTCCAGCTTGATCTTGTCGATGCTTTATGTTCTTCAGTAGCGGAAGAAAATGTTAAGCCCTCAATCTGTTCTGGGCTTGCTGCTGGTGTAAACATACTCACTACAATAATGACCAGAATACTAAACACTAGCATGCCGCCACTAAAAAACAACCAGTTTACCTCATAAAAAAGCGTATAAAAAACATTGTCTACGCCATTCTCAGCGGCCCACAATTTTACGTTGCTGTATCCATCATTACCGGCTAACGTAGTGTAGAGCACTTTGGCACCAAGTCTCAATACGCCAATTATGAAACCAGCGATCATTCCCCATAATCCACTAAGCGGTGTTGGCCTGGATGAAATAATGCCCAATAAGAAGGCGGCAGCAATACCTGGTGCCAGTACGGATTGCACATCCTGAAGATAGGTGTACAACACATCACCGATATTGCGCATGATTGGAATCCACAATATGCCAAGGATTACAATTACTACTGTGGCTGTTCTGCCTATTCTTAACAAGTTCTTTTCCGAAGTATCGGGCTTGTACCTCTTGTAAAAATCAATGGTAAAGAGCATGGCCGATGAATTGAACAACGATGCCAATGAACTCATCAAGGCAGCAAGAATGCCACACACTACCAATCCTTTAACACCGGCTGGCAATAATTTTGCTACCAATGTGGGGAATGCCGCATCGGAAGAGGTTAAGGTAAATACCTCACCATTAACTACAATTCCTTTTTGCGCTAAGGCGAAGGCAATCATACCAGGGATCATAAAAAGAAATACTGGTGTGAGTTTTAAATAAGCACCAAATATAGTGCCCCGACGAGCCTCGGCTTCATTCTTACCAGATAGTACCCGTTGTACTATATATTGATCAGTACACCAATACCAAAAGCCAATAACGGAAGAGCCTATCAACACCCCTAGCCAGGGGAATTCCGGATCATTATTGCTTCGGATCAGGTTGGTCATGGTATCCCCATAATCATTGACCTGTACGGCACTTGTTATCCGTAATAGTTCATCCCATCCACCGAGAGCCCGCAAGCCAAGCACAACGATGATAATGGATCCTAAAAGCAAAATCGGCGTTTGTAAGACAGAGGTATACAATACGGACTTCATACCACCTACGACTGTATATACGGCCGTAAGCAAAACAAGCCCTATAGCAGAAATCCAGAAGAAATCAATTCCCCAAACTGTATCTATGCCAAATACTTCTTTAAAAACCAAGCCACCGGCATATACTGTTACGGCCACTTTCGTGAGCACATAGCTAATCAGTGAAATGATAGATAATAAACTTCTTGATTCCCTGTTATATCTTCTTTCCAGGAATTCGGGCATGGTAGAAACCATACTGCGCGAATAGAAAGGCACAAATACCCAACCCAGTACGAGTATCATCCAACCCTGAATTTCCCAATGGGCCATGGCCAGACCACTGGAAGCCCCAGCTCCTGCTAAACCAATAAGGTGTTCAGAACCAATATTGGAAGCAAAAATAGAAGCACCAATCGCTATCCAGGAAGCATCCCGACCTGCTAGAAAATAATCACCGGAGCTATCCTGCTTTTGTTTGAACACCCAAACAATGATCCCTATTAATGCACAGGCAAAAAGAAAGAGCACGATCCAATCCAATGTAGCAAATTCAGTCATATCAGTTGGTTTCAGTTAAAAATTTAGTAACTGTTTTGGTAGAGTAAGCCTCACCAGGATTCAGTACCACACTAGGAAAGCCCGGGCGATTGGGTGAGTCTGGGAAATGTTGTGTTTCCAAACATAAACCTGTGCGCATTTCATATTTTACGTCATTTTTTCCCTTGATCTTACCATCAAGGAAGTTACCTGAGTAAAATTGAATGCCGGGTTCTTCCGTATATATATCCATTCTACGGCCTGATTGCGGTTCAACCAATGAAGCGGAGAAATTAAGTGCGCCATCACTTTCATTGAGTACCCAGCAATGATCATAGCCACCACCATATTCGAGTTGTTTATTCTGTTGCTCAATATCCCTCCCGATTTTTTTATATGCCCTAAAATCAAATGGGTTACCTTCTACACTTGATATTTCAGTAGGAATAAGGGTTTCATCAACGGGAAGGTAGGTTGAAGCATTTATTTTTAATTGATGTCCCAGAATGTCCCCATTATTTCCCGTCAAATTGTAATAGGTATGATTGGTGAGATTTACTATTGTCTTTTTATCTGACTCTGCTTTATAGTCAAAAATGAGCTCATCATCATTCGTCAAAGAATAAGTAACGGTTACATTCAGGTTTCCAGGATACCCTTCTTCCATGTCCATACTTTGATAGGTCATTTTAAGTGCTACCCCATTATCGATTTTAACAGGTTCAGCATCCCATAACACCTTATCAAAACCGACCAGGCCTCCATGCAAATGATTGCCAATATTATTGGTCGCCAATTGATAATTTTCTCCATCCAGTGAGAATTTACCTTTGGCTATTCTGTTACCATATCGACCGATAATCGCTCCAAAATATGGATTGTTATCAAGGTAACCCTGCAGGTTATTATAGCCTAAAACGACATCTTCGAATTGGCCATTTTTATCAGGCAGCATCAAGGTTCTAATAATGCCTCCATAGGTAATCACATTCATTTCGATTCCCGAGCTGTTTTTTAAAGTATATTGCATAACCTCCCGTCCGTCAGGCATTTGACCAAATACGTTACTTTCAAATTTGGCAGACTGGTCGTTGGACTCCGGTTGTTTCTTCGCCTTATTGGAAGTATTATTGTCGCACGATGTGAGCATGAAAATTAGGGTTAGGCTTAGGATTAAGTATTTCATAATCAAAGATTGTTTTCAAAGAGATGATAATATACCTCGCTCCAACGAAGGGAATCCCTGAAAGAGCGGATTTCAGTTTTGTCGTCAATTATTGCCAGCTCAATACCCGCCATATCTGCGAAATCTTCAATAAACCCTGAAGTGATAGACTGGCTAAATACGGTATGATGGGATCCTCCTGCATGTATCCATGCCTGGGCTGCAATATCCAAATTAGGTTTTGGTTCCCACAATACCCTGGCCACTGGAAGCTTAGGCAATTCATTTTCAGGCTTCACAGCTTCCACCTCATTGAGCAGTAATCTAAATCTGTTGCCCATATCCATAATCGATAAATTAATGGCAGGGCCTGATGCAACATTAAAGACTAGTCTGGCCGGATCTTCTTTTCCTCCGATGCTTAATGAATGAATTTCACATTTAGGCTTATCCAAAGCAATAGATGGACATATTTCTAACATGTGTGATCCAAGAACCCTTGATTTGCCATTTCTAAAATCGTAGGTATAATCTTCCATGAATGAAGTGCCACCTTCAAGGCCTTTGCTCATTACTTTCATAGCATGTAATAAAGCCGCAGTTTTCCAGTCGCCTTCAGCAGCAAAACCAAAGCCATCAGCCATTAATCGTTGTGCGGCTATACCAGGCAGCTGTTTCATACCATGTAGGTTTTCGAAAGTATCAGTGAACCCCTGGAAATTGCCTTCATTCAAAAATGATCTTAAACCAAGCTCAATCTGAGCTGAATCGGCTAATGCTTTACTGAATTTTACCGTACCTTCAATATCATAGGTCTCTGCATATTCCTCCAGCAATTTTTTAACTTCAGCTTCTGAGATACCATCGATGTGCTTTACTACATCACCAACACCATATCCATTCACCGCAACACCAAGTCGGATTTGCGCCTCAACTTTATCACCTTCAGTTACAGCTACTTCTCGCATATTATCTCCGATTCTCGCGATTTTGGAATGCTGTAGTACGTGCCAGCCAGCAGCAGCTCTAGTCCATGTACCGAGCTTTTTGGTTACAGCGGCTTCTTTCCAATGTCCTACTATAACCTTTCTTCTAATTCGTAAGCGAGATGCCATAAATCCAAACTCACGACCACCGTGTGCTGATTGATTTTCATTCATGAAATCCATATCGATATCTGACAATAGAATTTCTGCATTGTATTGAGTGTGCAAATGAACGAATGGCTTGTTCAAGATTTTCAATCCATTGATCCACATTTTTGCTGGTGAAAAAGTATGCATCCATAATACCAGGCCAATACAATTATCAGCGTTGTTTGCCTCCTTAATAATGCCTAAGACTTCATCAGGCGATTTGACGACAATTTTAAATTTTATTGATACAGGTATTGAGTCGTGGGCATCCAGGTATTTTGCAATTTCCGCTGAATGGGTAGCCACATGTTGTAAAATTTCATCACCATATAAATGCTGACTACCAGTAACGAACCAAACTTCATATTGATTTAATACTTTCATTTTTATCATTTTTGCCCATAATAGGCGTTTTTACCATGTTTTCTTTCGTAGTGTTTTTTTATCAGGCTATCCTTTAGCCTTGTTGCGTTCGGATTAATCTGCTCGGTGAGGTAGGCCATCTGCGCTACCGTTTCAAGGACTTTGGAATTGTACACCGCCTTTGCTGCATTCTTACCCCAGGTAAACGGCCCATGATTTCCGATCAACACCATTTCCACTTCTGTATAATCCAAATTTTTAAGGTCAAAGCAGTCGAGAATCTGTTGGCCAGTCATGTGCTCATAATTACCTTCAATGAGCTCATCACGCATAGATGGGGCGCATGGTATATCGGTGGTAAGGTGGTCGGCATGAGTAGTTCCATAAATCGGAATATCACGCTGGGATTGCGCCCACGCCACTGAATAAGTTGCATGCGTATGTGCAATACCCCCGATATTTTCCCACTCTTTGTATAAAAATGCATGGGTTTTTGTATCGGATGAGGGTCGCATATTACCCTCTATCACTTTATTGTCAAAATTTACTATTACAATACCTTCAGGCTTTAGTACCTCATAAGCAACACCGCTGGGTTTAATGGCAAAAACAGATTTGTTACGATCAACTGCGCTTACGTTACCGAAGGTATAAACCACTAAATCAAGCTTGGGAAGCTCCATATTGGCTTCATAGCATTCTTCTTTCAGGCTTTTAAATTGTGACATTTTAAATGTTTATTTGAGTCTCCACAAATTCTCCAAGCTTGCAATATTGTTCGTAGATAGGCTTGTATTTTTCTACAATCTCTGGCTCAGGCATGTAGGTAGTTTCAAAACCATTGCCCATTGCGCTTGCGGCAGATTGCATATCAGGATGTACACCGGCAGCTACTGACGCATACATCGCAGCACCTAATGCTGGTGCCTGTTCAGATACCGCTACTTTTATGGGCATATCCAATACATTGGCCAATGTCTGCATGATAAAGCCGGATTTTTTAGCAACACCACCAATACCCACTACCGATTTTATTTCCACGCCTTCTTCTCTGAACCGATCCACTATTTTTTTTGAACCGAAGCAAATTGACTCTACCAGTGCTCTAAACATGTGCGGTGCAGTAGTACCGAGGCTAAGGTTTACCATGGCCGATTTCAAGAGTTGGTTTGCATCCGGTGTTCTTCTTCCATTTATCCAATCCAATGCAATTGGGGCACTTTCACTGATCGGGGTTTGTTCTGCCTGCTTGGATAGTTCGGCAATCATATTGTTTTTGATGTCCTCTTTCTGCTCATCAGAAAAATTAAATTCCAGCATGTTTTGAATAGGCCACATCATTACATCCCTAAACCATGCCAGCAGATCGCCAAAAGCAGATTGACCAGCTTCCAATCCGATCATGCCAGGAATTACTGACCCATCAACCTGGCCACAAATTCCTTTAACAGTATTGTCGCCTACCACATCTTTTGAAGACACAATAATGTCGCAAGTGGAAGTTCCCATTACGCGAACCAGTGTGAACTCTTCAACCTCAGCGCCTACAGCTCCAGCGTGTGCATCGAAAGCACCCACCGATACGATGGTGTTTTCTGAGAGCCCTGTTTGCTCAGCCCATTTTTTGGAAAGCTTACCTGCTACTACATCAGAAGTAAAGGAGTCCTTATAAAGTCTTTGTTTTAGCCCTACGAAAGACGGATCAAGTTTTGCAAGGAACACATCATCTGGTAAGCCACCCCATGATTCATGCCACATGGCTTTGTGCCCGGCAGCACATCGGCTTCTTTTGAAAGCGGCTAAATCCTTAGCGCCTATCAGCATGTAAGTCATTAGATCACAATGCTCCACCCAGGAATAAGCTGCCTTTTTGATTTCTTCATTTGTTCTGTTAATGTGAAGAATTTTGGCCCAAAACCATTCGGAAGAATAAATACCGCCTTCGAATTTGGTGTAATCAACCCCACCCCAAGATCTGGCAAGTTGGTTTATCTCCTCAGCTTCATTAATAGAAGTGTGATCTTTCCAGAGTACCATCATGGCATCCGGGTTTTCTTCAAATCCCGGTTTCAAGCAAAGGGCTGTACCCTCTTCATCTACTGGAATAGGTGATGATCCTGTTGTATCAATGCATATTCCCTTTATAGATTTTGGTAATACATTGGACTGCCTAACTACTGCTGAAATGGTATTTTGTATACCTTCTATATGATCCAGTACATGTTGCCTGAACTGTGACTTTGCAGGATTGCAATACTTTCCGAGCTTCCATCTTTTATAGTAATGCACGCTGGTTTTCATCGTTGTTCCATTTTCAGAATCGACAAGTATGGCCCTGACAGAATCAGTACCAAAATCCAAGCCAATAACATATTCTCTCATCATCCAAATACTATGTGACTCAAAGCCAAGTTTTCACGATCTGTTGAAATCGATTACTAATAATTTAATATGATCGAGTAGTAGTGTTACCCTCGAAAATTGAATTAGCTTTTTTATAAGCTCTAAAAAAACCAAAATCATTATTCGGCTCACGGACATTTCAAAGCTGGTAGATTAACAAAAAACCTTTCACTATAATGAACATCATTTTGATCAATTAACCAGCGTTTCAATCTTCGACGCAAATCTCCTTTTACTGTACACAAAGAGGGATCATCTGCAAGATTATTAAGCTCATCGGGATCGGCCTCCAAGTCATATAGCTCCTCCATCGGCCTGATGAGATAGCTATCAACAAGTTGCTTTGCATCTTTATTATTGTTAGCAGCCTTCAACCAACTAAGCCAGTAGCCATAATGCCGATCGTACCCAGGCCATTTAGCTCCTAAAGTTGAGTCTGTAATCCAGGAAGTATATTTTTCTGTAAACTCAGGATTGATAATATATTTATATTTTTTGCTTCTAATTGCCTTAATAGGATAATCGGTCTTTTTGCCATCTTTAGATGATGTGGCAAAAATATAGTCGTTAAGTTCTGATGCCTGATCCAGAAGTACAGGGAGTATACTCTGGCCATCTAGAGTATCTGGGGCAACACCACCGGCTAATTCAATCAATGTGGGTACCACATCGACAAATGAGACCATCGCTTCACTTTTAGTATTGGCAGTTATTTTTCCAGGCCATCTGGCCATAAAAGGTACCTTGATACCCGCATCATAGAGCGTATACTTTCCATGCACCAGCTCTGCTCCATGATCACTGGTGAAAAAAGTAAGCATACTATCATACAAGTTGAGTTGCTTTGCAGACTCTAGGACTTCTCCTACTTTACGGTCAGCAAATTCGACATGGGCATAGTATCTGGCCACAGCTGCTCTCGTTTCAGGGTTGTCCAAGAGGTAAGAAGGCATCACAATATCTTTTAGCTCACCGTCCCATTCTCCCGGCCAAGGTACATGTGGGTTAGCGATACATACAAAAAGCACAAATGGCTTATTGCTTTGATTCAACGTCTCCAAGGCTTTGAGCATTTCGGCCTTTGTAAGCTTGGCATCCCAAGCATAATCCAGCAGATCTTTTAAATAATGAAAGCCAAAAGTTTCAGTCGGGTTTACATGCACTTTACCAATAAGGCCTACATTGTAACCAAGTTGATCAAGATATACGGCTACACTGGTAACGCTCGTTTTTATGGGAGCATGATTTGGATGCGCACCATGTCGCATAGGATAGAGCCCTGTGAGTAGTGATGACCGACTGGGTACACACATAGCTGTACTGGTAAACGCATGGGCGAATGACAATCCTTCCCTTGCAATCAGATCCATGTTTGGTGTTTTCACAGCACGGTTACCATATGCCCCAACGTCTATCTGACTATGGTCATCAGTAATTATGAAAAGCACATTTGGTCTTATGTCTGTACTCTGCCCATGAGCACCTGCTGATATAATAATAATCTCCGCAAGAGTGAATATTATGGTTATTTTGAAATGTTTTATGCTTTTAATGATAAGATAAAGGTTCATGATATTCTCAATTTTATTTCAATGATTTGTAGTCTGTTTTTCGAATAAGGAAATTCTCATCAATGCTATATCCATCCACCTCATCTGTCCAGCTAATACCTTTGACCTTATCTGACAAATACCGTCTGTGTTGAATCACTATTTCACGGAAACGGGGTAAATAGGCTATATTTTTATACTCTTCCTTATCATGATCATGATCATAGAGCTCTTCTAAGCCAATAGATGGATAGTAGATATACCTAAAACGGCGAGAGCGTAATGAATATCCTGGGCCATCTTCAAATTCGTAGGTAGTTAGGACAGCACTACGATTCAATTTTTGATTACGTATAGCCGGTATAAGGCTAATACCGTCGCAATGCTTAACTACTGCTGAAATGGTATTTTGTATACCTTCTATATGATCCAGTACATGTTGCCTGAACTGTGACTTTGCAGGATTGCAATACTTTCCGAGCTTCCATCTTTTATAGTAATGCACGCTGGTTTTCATCGTTGTTCCATTTTCAGAATCGACAAGTATGGCCCTGACAGAATCAGTACCAAAATCCAAGCCAATAACATATTCTCTCATCATCCAAATACTATGTGACTCAAAGCCAAGTTTTCACGATCTGTTGAAATCGATTACTAATAATTTAATATGATCGAGTAGTAGTGTTACCCTCGAAAATTGAATTAGCTTTTTTATAAGCTCTAAAAAAACCAAAATCATTATTCGGCTCACGGACATTTCAAAGCTGGTAGATTAACAAAAAACCTTTCACTATAATGAACATCATTTTGATCAATTAACCAGCGTTTCAATCTTCGACGCAAATCTCCTTTTACTGTACACAAAGAGGGATCATCTGCAAGATTATTAAGCTCATCGGGATCGGCCTCCAAGTCATATAGCTCCTCCATCGGCCTGATGAGATAGCTATCAACAAGTTGCTTTGCATCTTTATTATTGTTAGCAGCCTTCAACCAACTAAGCCAGTAGCCATAATGCCGATCGTACCCAGGCCATTTAGCTCCTAAAGTTGAGTCTGTAATCCAGGAAGTATATTTTTCTGTAAACTCAGGATTGATAATATATTTATATTTTTTGCTTCTAATTGCCTTAATAGGATAATCGGTCTTTTTGCCATCTTTAGATGATGTGGCAAAAATATAGTCGTTAAGTTCTGATGCCTGATCCAGAAGTACAGGGAGTATACTCTGGCCATCTAGAGTATCTGGGGCAACACCACCGGCTAATTCAATCAATGTGGGTACCACATCGACAAATGAGACCATCGCTTCACTTTTAGTATTGGCAGTTATTTTTCCAGGCCATCTGGCCATAAAAGGTACCTTGATACCCGCATCATAGAGCGTATACTTTCCATGCACCAGCTCTGCTCCATGATCACTGGTGAAAAAAGTAAGCATACTATCATACAAGTTGAGTTGCTTTGCAGACTCTAGGACTTCTCCTACTTTACGGTCAGCAAATTCGACATGGGCATAGTATCTGGCCACAGCTGCTCTCGTTTCAGGGTTGTCCAAGAGGTAAGAAGGCATCACAATATCTTTTAGCTCACCGTCCCATTCTCCCGGCCAAGGTACATGTGGGTTAGCGATACATACAAAAAGCACAAATGGCTTATTGCTTTGATTCAACGTCTCCAAGGCTTTGAGCATTTCGGCCTTTGTAAGCTTGGCATCCCAAGCATAATCCAGCAGATCTTTTAAATAATGAAAGCCAAAAGTTTCAGTCGGGTTTACATGCACTTTACCAATAAGGCCTACATTGTAACCAAGTTGATCAAGATATACGGCTACACTGGTAACGCTCGTTTTTATGGGAGCATGATTTGGATGCGCACCATGTCGCATAGGATAGAGCCCTGTGAGTAGTGATGACCGACTGGGTACACACATAGCTGTACTGGTAAACGCATGGGCGAATGACAATCCTTCCCTTGCAATCAGATCCATGTTTGGTGTTTTCACAGCACGGTTACCATATGCCCCAACGTCTATCTGACTATGGTCATCAGTAATTATGAAAAGCACATTTGGTCTTATGTCTGTACTCTGCCCATGAGCACCTGCTGATATAATAATAATCTCCGCAAGAGTGAATATTATGGTTATTTTGAAATGTTTTATGCTTTTAATGATAAGATAAAGGTTCATGATATTCTCAATTTTATTTCAATGATTTGTAGTCTGTTTTTCGAATAAGGAAATTCTCATCAATGCTATATCCATCCACCTCATCTGTCCAGCTAATACCTTTGACCTTATCTGACAAATACCGTCTGTGTTGAATCACTATTTCACGGAAACGGGGTAAATAGGCTATATTTTTATACTCTTCCTTATCATGATCATGATCATAGAGCTCTTCTAAGCCAATAGATGGATAGTAGATATACCTAAAACGGCGAGAGCGTAATGAATATCCTGGGCCATCTTCAAATTCGTAGGTAGTTAGGACAGCACTACGATTCAATTTTTGATTACGTATAGCCGGTATAAGGCTAATACCGTCGCAATGCTTGGGGGGTAATTCACCAATTAATTCTGCTAATGTAGGATATATATCAATCAAGCTAGTCGGCTCATCGGATGTAAATCCATCTTTTATTCCGGGATAACTTATCATTAAAGGAACTCTTGAAGATTCTTCCCAGAGTGTGAATTTCTCCCAGTTTTCCTTTTCCCCCATATGCATTCCATGATCCGACCAAAGAACAATAATGGTGTTATCGCTATACTCCGAACTTTCGAGAGCGTCCAGAAGTCGCCCTAATTGTGCATCTGCAAAACTTATAGATGCCATATAGGCTTGGATTATATTCTTCCACTGATTATTTTCCAAAATAAACTGATGCCAGTGTCTGCGACCATGGTCATAGGCATCCCGCAAGTCATCCTTTTGCACTTCCAAATCCGGAATAGAAGATAACGGATATTGATCGAAATATTTCTGAGGTACTTCCCAGGGCATATGTGGACGAAAGAGACCGACTGCCAGAAAAAGGGGGTTATCGCGTTTTTGGCTGAGTTCATATTTTGCCCAATCCACTATTTGGTAATCTGCCATTTTAGCATCAGTTTGTTTTAATGCTCCCCACGTAAAGTAGGGATTGGGTCTGTTTCCCACCGTTTCTTTAGGAAATATAGTGGCATCTTCAGCTCTTACCTGATAGGGTAAAGGTACATGAACACTTGGAAACCAAAAATCCCAACTCGCCGGCTCTGCCTGATTAGTAGCTAGCCAAGGGGGAGCGAGTGTATGATAGATCTTGCCTCCTGCTTTCATTTCGTATCCATGGCGCTGGAAGAATTGTTCTATGGTTTCGACATTCCTTAATACCGGATTTTTCCTCCACTCTGGGCCATCAAACCAGACATTTTTCATTATTCCTGATTTTGAAGGGTCTACACCGGTCATGATTGCGATTCTGGAAGGCGCACATGCGGGTGATGAAGTATGAGCATTAGTAAAAGTCAACGACATCTCGGCTAGTCTATCGAAATTGGGTGTTTTCAACACTGGATTTCCCATGAGAGGTGATATCCAATCATTTAAGTCATCAACGGCAATAAATAATACGTTAGGCCTACTCTGATCTTTCAGCTCATTCCCATAGGCTATCAAAGGTGTTGACACTACAAGTAATACCCACCAACCTTCCAGCAATCGAAGAAACCCCAAATTTACTTTCTCAGTAATCATTGGTCTCTTAGCTTTCCTTTCAAAAGGGTAAATGAATGTGCAGGAAAGCTGTAAGTCAGCTTATCATCCTTAACATTGCCAGTCTCCTTTTCAACGGTTTTTACGGGCTCATTGTCAAAATCATTCATAGACTTCACGTCCGGGCCATTTACTTCAAAGACACTTAACCTACCATCAAATGCTTGTTCTTGAAGTATTATGTCTGTAGCAATAGATCTTTCCTTGTGACGATTTACTACTGCTAGTATAATATTATCCCCATCAATTGAGGCAGATACGTCCAGGTAAGGAACATTCTTCTGAGTGGTCGTTTGCTCACCTTGACCAATATTAAATTCATCCGTATCATAGGTGTCGCAATCAACTAGTACGTCGAGAGAGGTACCTTTCATATAATTAGCAAATAGCTGCAAAGGATAATAAATGGTTTGTTTATACATTCTTTTTTCATTGGTAAACATAGGGCCAATTACATTGACCAGCTGTGCCATATTGGCTATTTTCACTATGTCTGCATTTCTAATGAAGCCATTCAAAAAACCGGCAATAACCAAAGCATCTTCAAGATTGTACCTCTCTTCTAAAGCTCTTGTTCCCCTATTGTCAGCTCCTCCTCGCGCCCTATACCATACATTGTATTCGTCCCATGCTATATAAATGGGGTCTCGATCGCCTCGATTGGCCTCAGACATTGCGCGATTGATCATGCCTTTGATCAATTCAGTTCGCTGCTCCATCACTAAGGGTGTAGAAAGGAAGTTATAGTAGTGGTCATCAGGATTGCCCACATAGATATGAATAGCCAGATAATCAACTACATTTTTTAGCTCATCAAGAATAGTGGCATTCCACTCATTTGGGTTGGCATCCGGTCTGTAATTAGAAGATCCGGCTGCTACCAATTTAATCGAAGGATCCGTTCTCTTCATAAGCTTGGCCGCTTCTCTTGCTTTTTTGGAATAATCCATGGCATTCAAATGACCCATTTGCCAAGAACCATCCATTTCATTGCCAAGACTCCAATATTTTATACCGTATGGTTCAGGATAACCATGTTCTTTTCTCAATTCAGCATAGTACGGACCACTCTCTACATTGGTATATTCTACCCAACGCTGGGCCTCTTCAATAGTACCCGTACCCATATTCACAGCGAAATAAGGCTCAGTATCCAGTTTTCTTGCAAAATCCATAAACTCATTCGTGCCGAATGTGTTCGGTTCCATTCGAGCCCAGGCTAACTCCATGCGCTGTACTCTCCTGGGTCCTACACCGTCTTCCCAATGATAATTAGAGACAAAATTGCCCCCAGGGTATCGGGTAATGGTCACATTAAGATCTTTTGAAGCCTCAAGTACATCGGTGCGCATGCCTTCCGCATCTGCCAAAGGTGAGCCTGGATCGTATACACCACCATAAACACAACGACCTAGATGCTCAACAAAATTTCCGTATATTAAGGGACTGATCTTTCCTATGGTTCGTTGAGGATCAATCTTGATCCGTGCATTCTGTCCATCAGCAGAAGCGAAGGCAAATAATAAGAAAATCGAAGCGATAAACGTTTTATAAATTCTCATATCAAAATGTATTGAAGGTTGTAAAATTTTATAATTGAAGATTGTTAAATTTTATATTAGATATCAGGGTCGAAAACTGCGCTTCATTGGCTGTTTATAATGACATTACCTTCTTTATCATAAAGAATCGGTTGCTCTAATCGAGCCCTCCATCTTCTTCCATCCAGGGGATATACACTATGACCCTTCGCCCAATCATCCCACATCTCGGCGAGCTTACGTGCTACCTCTGGATATTCACTGGCAAGATTGGTGGATTCAGTTCTGTCCGTATTCATATCATACAATTCCCAAGCCTGAACGAATGGATATTCATATATCGCTTGGGATACAAGTTTCCATTTTCCAAGTCTGATTGCCCTGTTAGCTTCATGCTCCCAGTACAACGGTCTTTCGGGTAATTGCCCACCACGGAACAATGGCATAAGTGACTTACCCTCTATTGGCCATATTTTATTCCCCCTAAACTGATCGGGATAAGAAATCTCTGAAACTTCGATCAAAGTGGGCATAATATCTTGAATCTGAGCAGGATCCGTTACATAGGCTCCTTTATTGCTTATACGCTCAGGCCAATGGACTACTAAAGGCGTAGCAATACCTCCTTCATGTGTCCAGTGCTTAAATAGTCTGAAGGGTGTGTTACTGGCATTGGCCCAAGGCAAACGATAGCTTTCAAATGATTCAGGCTTACCAATAGCATCAGTAGATTTGTCTATACCGCTAGAATTGAACTCAGCACAGCCACCATTATCAGCCAGAAACATGACGAGCGAATTGTCAAGCTGATTTTGCCGAGCTAGAAAATCAAGAAGCGCACCTATTTTGGTATCCATCTCTTCGATCTGAGCAGCATAAGTAGCCATTCTTTTAATCATGTCTTTCTTTTTAACTCTGTCAAGGCTATCCCATTCAGGCACTTCCTCATGAGGAGGGGATAAAGTCCAGGAGGAGTCAATTATGCCCATGTTGATCATGCGCTGCTGGCGTGAGGTACGTATTTGGTGCCAACCTACTTCATAGAGACTGACATATTTTGAGATGGTGGAATCGCGTGCATGGAGCGGCCAGTGTGGAGCTGTAAATGGTAAATAAAGAAAAAATGGATTTTCTTTCCTTGACAGGTGATCTCTCAAAAAATCAATGGCGTGATCTACAATAGCATCGGTGTAGAAAAAATCCTCGCCAGGTTCGATAATATCATTATCCAAAGTGAGAGTGGCTGGTTTGTAGAAGCTACCGGCACCTAAAATGGTTCCAAAAAATCTATCAAATCCCCGCTGAAGTGGCCAGCTATCTTTATCAGCGTTAACATTAGAATTTTCATCACCAGTTAGATGCCACTTTCCACTTATAAAAGTGGCATATCCGGCGTTTTTCAATACTTCCGCTATTGTCACACACTGACGGTTGAGTTCGCCTGAGTAACTTTCATGACCCAAATTTCGCACCGTCATCCAGCCCATTCCAGTAAGATGCGGTGCCAATCCTGTTAACAATGAAGCGCGAGTGGGGCAACAGCGGGCACCATTGTAAAATTGCGTGAACCTAAGACCATCGTTAGCTAGTTTGTCAAGATTTGGAGTGCTAATCTCACTACCATAGCTGCCAATATCAGAGAAACCCATGTCATCAGCCAGAATCAAGATTATGTTTGGCTTCTTTTCTTCGGACATTTCTTGCTGGATACATGAGGTGTAGAAAAACAAACAACACCAAAGTGTAAACGAGACTTTGATTTTATTAAAATAAGCACTTCTAATTTGTTTCATGGGAATACTCTAGATTTTGTATTCTGTAAATATCAATAATATTTGTAATTTTTACAATTATTATATTAACAATTTTTCACGCTACGGGGAGATATCCAATAAATTGGTGTAATGAAAGGACAATAAAAATCATGATTTTCACAATTAGTGTATTCAAGACAAGTTTCTAAATTACTTTTGCAAGATGCTTCACAAATACAAGAATGAAAACAAAGTCCTGGTAGCAGTTGACTGTATAGTCTTTGGATTTGACCCTAATGAAGAAGAACTAAAACTTCTTTTGATCAAGAGAAACTTTGAACCCGAAAAGGGCAAATGGTCTCTTATTGGAGGATTTCTAGCTTTGCAAGAGACTTTAAAAGAGGCTGCAAACAGAGTACTTTTCAATTTGACTGGCCTGAATAATATTTTTCTGGAACAATTGAAAGCGTTTAGTATAGTAGACAGGGATCCGGCTGCACGTACTATCTCTGTAGCATATTATGCACTTATCAATATTGAATTACTGGAAAAGGTATTGTATAAAGAGTATTCTGCAACCTGGTTTGAGATTTCTAAAAAACCAGATTTAATATTTGACCATAATGATATGGTAAATCTGGCAATTGACCGTTTGCGATACAAAGCATCAACTGAGCCTATTGGTTTTGAATTATTGCCTGAAATATTTACTATGCGGCAGCTTCAAAAGCTATATGAGGAGATCTTCAGCACCAAATTTGATAAGCGTAATTTTGCTAAGAAGATCAATTCCTTTGGACTACTTAAAAGACTCGATGAAAAAGACAAAACCTCATCAAAGAAAGGATCTTATCTATACAAGTTCGATGAAGAGAAATTTAAGACAAATGGGAGTAACGGTTTTCAGATCAAGCAGCTCATTAACATTCATTAATTAATTTTTTTACCCCAGATTGTTGTGTGTGAAGTGTTGAAGCCTGTAAATAATATGGTAGAGGCTACTTCATTTTCCCAATCTCGGCCTCTTTCAACATAAAGGCGGCTTTCGCCATTGCTGTTTGTTATTGTTAACCACGGTGCTTCATATTCCCAGGTGCTACTACCATCATCACCTACCGTGCCATCTTCATTGACCGTAATCAGTACAGCATTTTGAAAGCCGGGATTAACCTGCTTTTCTGCAAAGCCTGGAACTACCGTATATCCAAAAGTTATTTGCTCCCAGGTCCCCACTATTTCAGAACCATCAACTATTGTTTCTTCTTCATCCGCAAAACGTTGTGGCGCCACCATAGGCCAACCATCCTCTGTCCAATGAATTTGTCTTACATGTAATATCATGAAAAATTCATTTATCCCCGGCCTACCTTGGTGGGCCATATAATATTCATCGTTCTTTTCAAATACGGCAGGATGTGATACTCCTTGCCAACCAGAATGCCCCTGAAATCTGTACGGTGCAAGAATCATGGGCAAATCATCCTCAAACTGATTCATATCCTGTCCTGTGATATCCAGAAAAGGCTCATTAGGATTGGGGGATCTACCGACACGCACATTATATTTTGTTTCAAGCCAATCATATGCAATGAAAAGATAATACATATCAAACTCAGGATTATAGATAACTTCCGGACCTTCAATATTGCCATTTATGGTATTACCGGTAAATCCTCGGTGGGCTATTCGCACACCTTTATCTCCGGGTACAAGTGCCAAACCTGTTTCCGGATCCAGCTCTATCACATAAATACCATCCCATGAGGATCCGTAATACATCCAATACCGACCTTCTTTGTCGATTATTACCGATGGATCTATAGCATTGGTATGTGAGTTATTGTCACCTACTGAAATTACTACTACACCCCTTTCCGTAAATGGACCAGCAGGGTGATTTGAAACACCAAGCCCAAGAGCGCTCAACCGGCCCACGTTAGAAGCCAATGAGTAATATACCCTGTATTCATTACCAACCTTCATTACATATGGTGCCCAAAGACCATTATTGGGTGTGCCCCCATTTTGAATAATGTGTGCAGCTCCAGCACTGGGGATGTTATTGAAAACCCATCCTACAAACTCCCACTCCACCAGATTAATACTTCGCCTTATCTGCAACCCTGGTCGTACTACATGTCCAAATGCCACATCTGTACTGTAGCAATAAACAAACTCTCCGTCATCAATTATAGATGGGTCATGTACATTGTAATGACGCCAGTTATATGCCTGTGCTTCAGAAGCCAATTCTGAATAAGTATCCGAAAATTGCGAGAAATCAATTGGGCCGTCATCAAGTGTGGTTGTATCCTTCCTTGTCAATACCGGATCAGGATCTGGCTGCGGCCCCCGATCATCAATGATTTCAATATCTTCATCATCAGAACAACCTACGGCTAATGTGACCAGAATTAAAGCAAGGAGTTTGCGATAAGAAAACATATTAACTCAATTTAATTGTAATTAATACAATTATAAAAAATTTATAATTAATTCGCTTGTTTTAACTAGATAGAATAAGCTATTGTAAGCTTTCTTAATCGGGAGCCACATATTTTTTGAGTGATTTTTTACATCCCTCATTAGATAGCAATGTTGGTTCGGACTCAAAGTGGGACAATAAAAAAAATCCTAAAATCTAATCTGTTTATCAGTGGTTTTAGTAAAAAGAATGGTTCTAATATTGCCAGTAAATGCTGTAAACCTGAGTTCAGTTTATAAGGGGTTAAGACACTATTTTACATACATTTTAAATATTTTTGTACTAAATATAGTTTATATTGAAAGCCAAGAAGCAAATACTGTTCCCTAAACATCAAAAAATACTGGAGCAATTCGGGGAGAATATTAAACTGGCAAGGAAAAGACGTAAGCTCACAGCAGTCCAGGTATCAGAGCGAGCGGGTATAGCCAGGAATACCTTGTACCTTATGGAAAAGGGCAGGTCAAGTGTTTCCATCGGAGCTGTATTTAATGTACTCAGAGTGCTTGGGCTTCATGAGGATTTTCTAAAATTGGCAGCTGATGATGAACTGGGAAGAAAGCTGCAAGATTTAAAACTGCTTGGAAGCCGTGCTTCCCGGCAGGCAGGCAAATAACATGAAGACTGAGAAAACTGACCTATTCGTATATGCCCATTGGGCTGGCATGCCTGATCCAAAACTCATTGGGGTACTTTCAGCACACCGGGGGAAAGGCAGGAAATCATTCAGCTTTGAATACGACACCAACTGGATCAATTCTGAAGCACAATTTTTACTGGATCCGGACATTCAATGGTTTCAGGGCCCACAATTTCCGTTCAATAAAGAAAACTTTGGTGTTTTCCTGGATTCAATGCCTGATAACTGGGGCCGCACACTCATGAAAAGGCGTGCTGCCCAGAAAGCAAATGAGGAAGAAAAGACAGCTGCAACTTTATACGATATTGATTTCCTATTAGGGGTTTATGATCCAAGCAGAATGGGGGCCTTAAGATTTAAGTTAAACCCAAGTGGTCCTTTCTTAGATGACAATGAAGAGTACCCTACTCCACCCTGGTCATCCATCCGGGAATTGCAGTATGGAGCAAGTCAGTTGGAAGCAGGGTCGAACAATAACGAAATAAAAAAATGGTTGGCTATTCTTATGGCTCCTGGCTCTTCGCTGGGTGGTGCCAGGCCTAAAGCTAACATTCTTGATGTCGATGGGCACCCATGGATAGCCAAGTTTCCATCTAAAAATGATGCCATCGATAAAGGATTGTGGGAATATCTGGCCTACAAATTAGCACTTGAAGCCGGTATCCAGATGACAGGATCAAAAGTAGAAAAGGTACTGGGAAACCACCATACTTTTTTCACCAGGCGATTTGATCGATTGAACCAGGAAAGAATTCATTTTGCTTCTGCTATGACCATGACGGGTAACAACGAGGATACCATTCGGGACAATCCTGCCAGCTACCTGGAACTGGCCGAATTCATTCAGTTCTCCGGGGCAAACAATGAAGCTGATCTTAAAGAGTTGTGGCGCAGGATCGTCTTTCATATCGCCATTTCCAATACGGACGATCATTTAAGAAACCATGGCTTTATTTTGGAAGATGGTGGCTGGCGGCTGTCTCCGGCCTATGACATCAACCCCTCTATTGACAAAGATGGTCTTTCCCTAACCATAGACGCAGCTAATAATGCACTGGATTTTGACCTGGCCAGAAGTATGGGTCAGTATTTTCAGCTTACAAACCCACAAATGGAATCAATCATTGAGGAGGTGAAAAGTTCGGTAAGCCAATGGAAAACCATAGCACAGGAAATAGGAATACCCCGGCAGGAACAGCAGCTAATGGAGGCTGCATTTCGATATTAAACCTTACTATTTATATTTTTGATCCTATGGAAATAACGATCACTGACCTGGAGCCATACCTGGAAAGCCTCACAGCCAAACAACAGAAAAAACTCCTCTACCAACTGCTGAAAAAGGATAAAATTCTGGTTGAGCAACTTTACTTTAAGCACCTGGCTACAAGTGAAAAACTGGATGAGCGGTTTGCCAATTTCGAGGAGAAGGTAAAAGAAACCCTCTTCGTCCCCTATCGCGCCAAATCAGACGAACTGGCTGTTGCCAAAGCCATTGGAGCAGCTAAGAAAGTCATCAATGATTTTACGAAAGTGGACAAACGCCCGGAAAAAGAAGTCGGGTTGCTTACCGTCATACTTGATGCTGTTTTTGAGGATAACGGTAATCCGGCCAGGCTAGGCACATGCTGGAGAAAATATGACCTGACAGTGGCCCAGACACTCAAACGACTTATTTCTATCCTTCGTAATAAACTGCATGAAGATTACCTACTGGATTTCAAACCAACAGTGGACAAGTACCTGATAAGAATTAAATCGGCATCCGGTTCTAATGATTTTGTATACGACTTACCGAATGAACTATGACTGTACGGGAAAATCTACGTAAGCAAACTAAAAGGCGGTAAAGCAGTGGCCAAAGAACTGAAGGACTGCTGCTGGAAACGTACAAAAAACGGCCCGCAATGAAAGAAGAATTTGAAAAGCTCAAGTGGGATGCTTAACTTCATTGGTTGTTGAAAACCATGAATGCAAAACAATATGAACAATTGAACCTTAATACCCTCATCCATGCACATCAATGGCCACAAGTCGAGCCCATATTTTTGGATCTTTACCCCGATGAAAAACCGAACCTTGCTGCTTACGATCATGTATTTCAATAGCTCAAAACGCTACACCCGAAAGAAAGCCCCATTACCCTTGAAATAGAAAGGCACTGGGAAGATGGTGTGGAAACAAACCTTGCGCAAGTCTATGGTGTGGATTACACTCTACCGGACTCAGCACCTACCAAAGGGGTAGCAATCGAATTTTTAGCCTGGGAAGAATGGCTCATGATGGAGATAGGCAGGGATGCTTTTGAGGAGTGGGATAACATAGAAATAGTTTGCCATGCAATGTATGAAATGACATTGGAAGGGTTTACACAAGAAGAAATTCAGACCAATTTCAACCTGATCACTGCCAAAGCCAATAAACTCAAAGAACGCTATTTAAATTCAAAAACAAATACACTTTATTCCATCATGGATGACTCAAAAGAAAACCCTCCCCGCTTTCAAAATGAAGTGAGAAAACTCAAATTACAGGCAGAAACAGGTGCGAAGTTTTTCACTGATCCGGATAAACTATCAGCCAGGCAGGAGGCTGATTTCCTTGACTACATAAAAGCTTTTAACAAGGCTGCTGAAGAAAAAGAATTTAGAAAGGTTGGCGAAATACTGGGCAACCCTGTATTCCCTGATCCCCAATCAATCGAAGAAGAAAACCTGGCAATACACCTGGAAAAAGCATACCAGCTGCTCAATGAAAACAACATATCGCTGGATGTACTTTATAACGTTCCTGATGAAGAGATTTATCGGTTCATCGTAGAGGACCTGATGGAATATGAAATGTCAGTCATCGATGTGCCAGGTGTGGTGTCATGCTTTACTTATGAGGAATTCTATCCTGAAGATTTGAAGTGTAGCCAATATAAATTTTATCATACCTCTTCGAATGAAGAACATAAACTATATACATCAATAAAAAAACCCTCTCAGATGCTCCAAGAGGGAAAAAATGTGTAGCGGGAGGAGGACTCGAACCTCCGACCTTCGGGTTATGAGCCCGACGAGCTACCAACTGCTCCACCCCGCGATGTAATGGGTGGCAAAGTTAAAACTTAATTCATTATTCACAAAGATTTAACAAAAAAAGGACGCCCAGCAAGCGTCCTCTTTCCTAAACGTAAACAGTATCTGATCTCCTATACGAATTTTCTTAGATTAATTTACATTATTTTTATCCAAACCCGAAGGCTCACTGATATACACCTTCATTTCATAATAATAAACCTTCGGTCGTTACCTGAAAAATTTGAACCACGGGGATAGATAAAAAAACATACGATTTGAATAAGCAATAATTAATAAATTACTTTCACTAGAGGTTCTAACATCCTTTAGAGGACATACCACTATCTTTGAAAAAAAATCTTCATTTTTTTGAAACTTATGATGGAAGAAGCTGTGAACCATAAAGCCGGGTTTATTTCAATTATTGGCAGACCCAATGTCGGTAAGTCAACCCTTATGAACAGCTTAGTTGGGGAAAAGTTGTCCATCATCACTTCAAAAGCTCAAACCACCAGACACCGGTTATTTGGAATAATCTCAGGGGAGAATTATCAAATGGTCTATTCCGACACTCCCGGATACCTTAACCCTGCCTACAAATTGCAGGAGTCTATGCTCAGTTATGTTAACACAGCCATTGATGATGCCGACCTCATCCTTTGGGTGGTAGAACTTAAAGAAAAAATGATAGTCTCCGAGGTAACCGAAAAAATAATCAATGCCCCAATGCCTAAACTGCTGGTGATCAATAAGATGGATCAATCCAAAGGATCACAATTACATGACAAAACGCTTTATTGGAAAGAGCTGGTCCCTGAGATTAAGATCATACCAACCTCCGCAATAGAAAACACGAACACTGACCTACTTTTTGATGAAATACTTACTTTGCTGCCAAACCACCCGGCGTACTTCCCTAAAGATTCCCTGACAGATAAAGCTGAGCGGTTTTTCGCTGCTGAGATCATTAGGGAAAAAATTTTCCTGAATTACGAAGAAGAAATACCATATAGCTGCGAGGTGGTAATCACTGATTTTGAGGAAGGGGAGAACCTTATCAGCATTAGAGCGGAGATATATGTGGAGCGACAAAGCCAGAAAGGCATAATCATCGGTAAAGGGGGCAGCGCCCTAAAAAAAGTAGGACAAGAAGCCCGCATGGATATGGAGACATTCTTCGATAAAAAGGTTTTCCTGGAAACTCACGTTAAAGTAGAAGCAGACTGGAGAAAAAAAGAAAGTAAATTGAAGAAATTTGGTTATCAGCAGTAGTTTTGAAGTATGGGGAATGTAGTTGCTATAGTGGGGCGACCCAACGTAGGGAAATCAACCTTATTTAATCGCCTGGTAGAGAAAAGACAGGCTATAATGGACAATGTAAGCGGCGTTACCCGCGACCGCCATTATGGCTATGGCGAATGGAATGGTAAGTTTTTTACGGTTATTGATACCGGAGGTTATGTCTCCGGATCGGAGGATATTTTTGAAGAAGCGATAAGGCAACAAGTTAAGTTCGCACTAAATGAGGCCAGCGTGATTTTATTTTTAGTAGATTGCCATGATGGCCTCACTGACCTTGATAAAGATTTTGCCAATATCCTCAGGGAACTTAAAAAACCGGTTTTTGTGGTGGCCAACAAAGCCGATACTACTGAAAAGTCTTACATGGCCGGTGAGTTTTATGCCATGGGCATGGATTCTGAAATATTCAGCATCTCCTCAATGACAGGTTCAGGAACCGGCGAATTGTTGGATAAGGTGGTAGAGATGTTTGAGGTGGAGGGAAACGAAGATCCTGATAGGGGTATCCCTAAAATCGCTATCCTGGGCAGACCAAATGTTGGTAAATCATCCTTTATCAATGCATTGTTAGGCGAAGAAAGAAGTATCGTAACCGATATTGCCGGCACGACCCGCGATTCTATAAATTCCAGGTATAAGTTGTTCGGTAAGGACTTCATCCTTGTGGACACTGCGGGAATACGCCGTAAAAGCAGAATTAAAGAAGATATTGAATTTTATTCGGTAATAAGAGCTACCAAAGCGCTGCAAGACAGTGATGTATGCATAGTGATGATCGATGCAGAGCATGGATTGGAATCACAGGACCAGAATATTATCTCTTTAGCAGTAAGATATAAAAAAGGCGTTATGTTGATGGTCAACAAATGGGACCTCATCAAAAAAGAAACCAAAACCCATGACCAATACAGAAAAACCATCTTTGAAAAATTCGGACTTTTAAATTACATACCTGTCATTTTCACTTCCATCCTTACCAAACAAAGGATCTACCAGGCGATTGAGCTGACATTGGAAATCTATAAGAACCGGATAAAAAAAATACCTACCTCAGAACTAAATGAACAGTTATTGCCGGAGATTGAAAAATACCCGCCGCCGGCATTAAAAGGAAAATATATCAAGATCAAGTACATCACCCAGCTACCAACCCATACACCTACTTTCGCGTTTTTCTGCAACTTGCCCCAGTACATCAAAGCACCTTATGAGCGATTTCTCAGCAATAAGATCAGGCACTATTTTGACTTTAAAGGCGTGCCCATCAAACTGGTCTTCAGGAAAAAGTAAGCTCCCCTAACATACAGATGATCAGAAAAGACCAATACCAGCAGCTTGAGGAATTTTTACCGCTAAACGCGGTAACTTATTGCCGTGACTTGTGGCACCGATACAGATTTGTGTTAAAGATCGTCAACCCTCGGGTAACCAAACTTGGAGACTATCGTTACAGCCCCACACTAGAACAACACACCATCACCTTAAACAACAACCTCAATGAGTATTCCTTTTTGATTACCTACATCCACGAGGTTGCCCATCTTACAACTAATATTAAATATACCAGAAAAGTGCAACCTCACGGCAAAGAATGGAAGAAAGAATTCAAAGCGCTTATGCATCCAATCCTTCATGGTTTGGTGTTCCCACCTGATATATTACAAGCCCTGGGTAATTATCTTAAAAACCCGGCGGCCTCCAGCTGTTCAGACCCACGGTTGATGAAATTGTTGGGACAATATGACGCAAAGCAAAGTAACGTCACTACCATTAAAGACCTTAAACCCGGAACAGTCTTTTTGATCAATAAAAGAACCTTTATAAAAGGTCAGTTAAAGCGGACAAGGGTGGTCTGCGAAGAAATCCCTTCAGGGAGAAAGTACCTGATCCATCAACTGGCGCAGGTTAAAATTGAGGGTACCTCATCAAACTAGCGGTATCCTTCGCTGGATTTGCCTACATACCATATTAAAAAAGAATAAAGGCTTCATAGTTCTCCAATTGACAATATCCAGTCCGCCACCAACCACTACATATGAATCCAGGTTGTATAGTTTCATCTCTTCCAGTACAAAATCCCGGAAATTAACCGCAGCGATCCAGCCATCGCCGATCTCATCGAACCACTCCTCGTAATAACAATCATCCGATCCATGGAAATTAAACACATTCTCACCAATGAGAATAAACTTGTCAATATTATTGCCGGTAAGTTGTTCTACTACATTTCTTTTAAGGTGCATGATGTCATTGTTAATGGCATCATTCCACTCGCCTATAAATTCAATGATAGCGAATCCCCTGCTGTAGTCAGCGTACAAAAGCTTCATATAAAGTGTCTCACTGCCCATGTAATCCCAGGAAGGATCAATATAATAACCATAGATGGTATCGGTATAAAGATCAAAGTTATATTCCTTGCCATAAAATGGGGAATACTCATCCACAGAAGGATCATAGTATTGGTTCCAGCGATAATATGGTTGTATTTCGTGCATTGCTGCGTAAAAATAAAAAACAGATTTTGGTTTAGTTGGTTATGCGCCCGGTTTTAATTCCATGGATTTTTTTAATCCACCCCAGGTAAAATCTAAGGACATAAAAAGATTAAGCGCTCAAAACAATCTATCATTTTTAAATATTAACCAGGTTTTTGACTAAAAATATTGTTAGCCACACCCGTACGCACTACCCTTTCCATGAGGTCCTGCTGCCGGCCAAGCCTTCCACCCCACCTTCCATTCCGGTCTTGGTCGGGCTCCAGTGTCTTTCGGTTCAGTAAAGCGCCTCCATGACACTAATTAAAATTGGTAAGCACCTCTGGGCAGTACGAAAAAATGGCCAAATATTTTGGCCGGTAGTTGCTGAAATCATAGCATTAGATGGAAGAAAAAATCTTGCACATATGAAATTAGTCCAGCTTTTATCTATCATAATCCGAAACCGGTTGACAAATCCGAAAGTATTAATTAGCCATTTCTGACAGATAGCTTTTGGAGCCGGTTGGAAACCGCCAGGGTCCAAGCGTTGGCCGGTTCCAACGGCGGGTAGCCCGGGTGGCTGACAGTGCATGGAAATGCGGGCATCAACACCCCTTCTTGTATGTCTCCACAGCCTTCCTCACGCTCCCATGTTCTTCTAACAATTGCCTGGCTTCCTTAGAGGTTACAGATAATTCAGTGATCAAAAAGCGTTCACCACGGGTCAGTAGCTTTTGGTTGCTCAGCTGCATATCCACCATTTTGTTGCCCTTTACCCTGCCCAACCGGATCATAAGCGTGGTGGAGATCATATTTAAGACCAGCTTTTGTGCGGTACCAGCCTTCATGCGTGTACTTCCGGTCACATACTCGGGGCCGACAATCACTTCTATGGGAAATTGTGCCACTTTGGCTAATGGTGAATCATAATTGCATACAATGGCACCGGTTAGTACGCCATGGGCAGTAGCATCCCGAACTCCACCCACCACATATGGTGTTTTGCCGGAGGCAGCGATGCCAATGAGTGTATCCTGCCTGTTGATGCTGTGCGCCTGCAAGTCTTTCCAGGCCTGGCGGGGATCATCTTCAGCGAATTCCACCGCCTGCCGGATGGCCCGGTCGCCGCCAGCTATCAACCCAACCGCCAAATCATGGCTCACGCCATAAGTTGGAGGAAGCTCTGAAGCATCAAGGATACCCAATCTGCCGCTGGTGCCAGCTCCGATGTAAAAAAGCCTGCCTCCCTTTTGCATCCTTTCAAGTGCGGCTTCAATGAGCTTTTCAATGTCCGGAATGGCTTTTTGGACTGCCATTGGAACAGTTTTGTCCTCATCGTTTATGTCAGTTAATAGTTGGTGAGTGGACTTCTGCTCCAGGTTATCATAAGAAGAACTTTGCTCGGTAATCATGGGGTTTGTAATTTTTGATGGTAATGGGTCAATCCTGCAATGGGCATTTCCATAATAGTTCCAACCATTAATTGTCTATCAGCACAGGCTTGTCGTAAGACTGAATTAAAATAAAAAGCTATGGAACCAGTGAAATTCAAAGGATAATCTTTGTAAGACTTAAAATAATAAATATTGGTCTCAATAAATGCTAAAAAAGCATTATAGACCAGATGGTAAATGTAAGGATGCTTTAGATGGCGGTGAATAAACCTTGTAAATCCGGCAAGATATTTTGAAGCCCCTTCCCTGTGATAAAGATGATCTATCACTTCATCGCGGTTCAGGCTTGGAAAACTATTGACAAACTTACCCCGGAGGTCATCCGGTAATCGATTAAAAAGAAAGTCTTTGATAAGTATTTTACCCAGGTGAGCCCCGCTGCCTTCATCCCCCATGATCACGCCCAGATTAGGTATTTTATCAATGATATTATTTCCATCATAAGCACAGGCATTGGACCCTGTTCCAAATATGCAGGCAATACCCGGTTTATCCAGGCATAGTGCCCTTGCGGCAGCCGTCAGGTCATGATCAATTGTTATTGTTGCCGATGGAAAAACATCTTTCAGCACTTGATGAACGGTCTGCTTGTTCTTTTCCGTTGAGCAACCCGCTCCGTAGAAAAATACTTGCTCAAAGTTCTTTTCAGGGATTGACCTGGATAAATCTTTTGTAAAAGCGTCCGGGTCCCCATAGTTTGGGTTAAAACCAACCGATTTCACTTGTTCTATCGAACCGTCTTTATTTATTATGCGCCAGTCGGTACTGGTGGCTCCACTATCTGCAATTAGTATCATAATCAATGGACCAAATAACCCACAACATTAAACTTATCAAATACATTGGCATTGTGCGGCGCATCTTTTAGCTCGTCCGTGAGGTCTTGTCCTGCCCAATGTTCATAGTGCTTTCCATTCCGCCAAAGCTTTGATTTAGTGACATCATAAATCACACCCTGGTAAGCAACCCAAATTGTATCCACGTCCTGTCCGTTATGCAATGCCAGTTGAAACTTATTGTATTCCCGGGCCATCAGACATCGAGGTTTAACACCGTTATTCCCTGGCCGCCATGGTCCACGTGCTCATCGCCAAACCATATAACACGGTTATGGCTTTTGAGATGATTTCTGACAATGTCTCTCAGTACCCCGGTACCTTTTCCATGAAGGATTCGTATCTCTTTCTGCCCCAAAAGCAATGCCTCATCAATAAAAACATCTATCTCAGGAAGTGACTCTTCCGCCCTTTTGCCCCGTAAGTCAAGGCTGGTGGTGAAAGCGGACATCTTATCTGCATAATTTATTCCTGTGGATTTGGATCGATAATCATCTTGTGGAAGCGCATCTATTTTCACCAATTTACTCAATGACACCTTAGATTTTATGTTACCAATCACTAATTCGGCTTTTTCGCCTTTGATGTTTGTTACCTCACCATAAGTATCCTGATCATGGATTTTAACATAATTGCCAACTTTAATGGCTCCGTTTTTTTCGATGACCGGTTCTTTTTTCTCTATAACTTTGATAGATTCTTTGTAAAGCTCAAGTGACTTACGTGCTGCCTGAGTAGCTTTTTTATCTGCCTTGGTTTCCTGGATTTGCCTTATGGTGGCCTCGATTTTTTGATTGGCCTGCTCAACAATGGTCTTCGCTTCCCTTTTTGCCTTAATCAGGATAGACTTTTTCTCACTTTCTAACATCTCTTTAAGGTCCTGGTAGTCCTTCATAGATCGCTCTAAATCTGTTAATTTTTTATTCAGGGTAACATGCTCATCCTCAAACCTTTTCTTCTCTGCCTCCAGCTCATTAACCAATGTTTCAAATTTAACCTGTGATTTGCCTACCAATTTTTCTGCCCTACTTATGATTTCTTTAGGCAGGCCGATCTTACCGGCTATCTCCAGCGCAAACGAACTACCCGGTTTACCGATCTCCAGTCGATACAAAGGCTCCATTTTATCGAGGTCATATCGCATAGCAGCATTTACTATTCCCGATGTTGCATCAGCGAATTTTTTCAGATTATGGTAATGGGTCGTTACCACACCCAGGGCCTTTTTCTGGTTAAGGACACTTAATATTGATTCCGCAATAGCTCCCCCGAACTGTGGCTCTGTCCCCGAACCAAATTCATCAATTAAGAAAAGGGTTTTGTGATTGGTCTTTCTCAGAAAATGGTTCATACCGGTAAGATGACTGCTATAGGTACTCAAATCATTTTCCAGGGATTGCTCATCCCCAATATCAATGAGCAACCTATCAAAGATGGCACAGGATGACCCTTCATCCATAGGGATTAATAAGCCGCATTGCAGCATATATTGAACCAAACCGACCGTCTTTAAGGATACAGATTTACCACCTGCATTAGGCCCTGATATGACGATAATCCGACCTTCATCATTGAATTGTAGATTCATAGGAACCACTTTTTTCCTATGAGCCAATAAATATTTCTCCAGTACAGGATGTCGCGCATTTCTCCAGTTTATTTGATCACTAGACTTAATTTGCGGCACTATTGCATTAAATTCAATGGCTAATTTGGTCTTGGCCATGATAAAATCGATTAATCCAAGGAAAACATAGGCTTTCCTCAAAGCGGGTACCTCTACCCTCAGTCGATCAGTAAGGCCTGTTAAAATCCTGACAATCTCACGCTTCTCCTGGTATTCAAGATCTTTTATATCATTATTGATATCAAGTACTTCGGCGGGTTCAATAAAAACAGTTTGACCTGTTGATGATTCATCATGTATGAATCCTTTTAACTGCCGTTTATTCTCCGCTAAAACCGGGATAACCAGCCTGCCATTTCTCAGGGTAAGATTGGTTCTTTCAGGGGTTAGCGCTTTTTCCCTAGCATCTTTGAGTATCCTTTCTATTAACTTTCTTGCCTTGGACTTCGAGTTAATAATATCTCTACGGAGCCTGTTCAATTCAGGTGAAGCAGTATCTTTTAAAATTCCTTTATCATTAAACTTTGACTCAATGTCCCTGATGACGTTAAAATCCATGTTAACCTGCCCAGAAAGAGCCTCCAGGTGTGGATACCTCCCGGGTTCTTCTTCAAAAAATGACAGACAACTACGTATTGTCCTTAGTGAAACGACCAATTTCATGAATTCTTCTTCATCCAAAAATGCGGCCTCCAGACTCGCTTTATCAAGCAGAGGATTGGCATTCAAATAATCTTTTTGAGGAAAAGGGTCAGGTGATTCGAGGATAGCCCTGAACTCAAATGCTTGGTTTAACCATTTTTGAATCAGTTCTGACTTATTGCTGGCATTCATTTTATCAACATACTGCTTGCCTAGCTCACCAATACAATATTCTTTTAAATATTCTCTGATTTGATCAAATCCAATCTTTGTTTCAAGATTGTTGGGGTATATTAACATTTTGCTTTAATCTATCTTATTAATTTTTTCCCTTAGTGACAGGCTATCAATTACCATCTGATAAATCTCTTCCAGGGGCTTAACCTTTTGTAGATAATAATTATAACTATCAAAATATCTCGATGAATCGACTCCTAATGTATCAAACATATGATCCTCTAAGCGCATGAATAGTTTTTTACTGCTATCACCTGAAATCCTTAACTGGTTGATGCGCGATTCTATAAGGTGTGCATGCAGCAATACTTCTGTCATTTCTTGTTTACTCATGATCCCTTCAGGTATTTTTTCCTGTCTGTCACAACCTAAAAAAGCTAAAACCATTAAAACCTTAAAAACGTTTTTCACACAATCTTGATTTATTATCTAATTTTGATTCAAAATTAGCCCTAAATGAAGGAAATCCTTAAGAAGCTTAGAAAATATGAGATACAAATAAGAAAGGCAATCAATACGCAGATGCAAGGGGATTTTCATTCTATTTTCAAAGGATCGGGTTTAGAGTTTGATGATGTGAGAGCCTATCAATATGGTGATGATGTGAGGGCCATAGATTGGAATGTCTCCGCTAAAGGTCACGGCGTATTCATCAAGCAATTTAAAGAAGAAAAAGAGTTAACAGTTTTTTTTGTAGTGGATGTCAGCGGATCACAGGAAATAGGTAATCCCAAAAATCAGAAAATAGATAAAACCAAAGAAATAGCTGCTTTGCTTTCCCTTTCAGCGATCAAAGAGAATAATCAGGTGGGGCTTTTATGTTTTTCCGACAAAAAAGAAAAATATATCAAGGCTGCAAAAGGTATAAAGCATTCTTATGAAATAATTTCCAGTCTATTTAAGCTTGAACCCACTTCCAAGGGCACGGACCTCACCAAAGCTTTTTCCTATACCCTGCAGATGATTAAGCGCAAAAGTGTAGTCATTGTGATCTCAGATTTTATTGATGAAGAAACCTATTTTCATCATCTTAAGGGACTGGGCAGAAAACATGACCTGGTGGTGATACACATCTCGGACAAACGCGAAACTCAATTTCCCAAATTGGGGATTATTCCACTTTATGATAAAGAAAGTGGTAAAGATATCTGGGTGAATACAAGTGCGGGAAACTTTAGAAATAAAATTGAAAAATCTTATAAAGGCAGTAGCAGTAAACTAAAGGATTTTTGCATGCGCAATCAAATAAACTATTTGTCCATCAAAACAGATGAAGATTATGTTCCAAAACTTATTAAACTTTTCAGGGTAAGGAATAAAATGAGAAAAACGGGATAACATGAGATTCTTATTGATATGGTTATTCACGACCTTGTCTTGTTTTTGCCAATTGCTGGCACAGGAGGTCAAGGTTAAGGGTGGTTTTATTGAAGACAGCTTGAAAATAGGGAAACCTGTACATTTTTACTTGACAGCTAGGTATCCTTTGAGTATGGAGGTGGTCTTCCCGGATTCAACACACCGTTTTCGTCCATTTGAATACTTTGATAAGGAATTTGCACCGACAAAATCGGATGGATCTATAGCATATGATAGCGTGGTCTATGAACTCCTTTCATTTGAGGTGGACCCGGTACAGGAATATTCTTTACCGGTATTTATTTTAAGTAATGGTGATAGCTCTGAAATCTATTCCAACAAAGACTCTATACACTTTGAATCCTTAGCCGGCATGGTGACAGACACTACGGCCCTGAAATCAAATGTTAATTATTTTAACATAGCCCTTGATTTCAATTATTTATACTGGGGCGCTGGAATAATAATAGGTATTGTATTGCTAACCACCCTATACATGGCGTTCGGAAATAGAATCAGAAAAAAAATCAGGTTGATGAAACTTAAAAAGGATTACAAAAAATTCAGTTTCATTCTTGAAAACCATATCAATGACCTAAAAATAGACCCCTCCCCTAAGCGAACGGAAGTCGCTATAAGTGACTGGAGAAAGTACCTGGAAAAACTTGAAAAATATCCTTACACTAAGCTAACCACCAAAGAAATATTAATGAACAACGGATTTAGTGATGAGATAAAGCATGCGCTTAAAACCATAGATAGAACAATCTATGGTGGCTACGCGGAGCAAGAAATACATAGAAATTTTGAAGCAATTGAAGATTTCACTTTTTATCGATATCAAAAAAAGAAAAAGGAGGTGATCGATGGATGAAGAATTACAATCCC
The DNA here is from genome assembly GCA_964429655.1 of uncultured Roseivirgaceae bacterium. Classification (GTDB taxonomy): domain Bacteria; phylum Bacteroidota; class Bacteroidia; order Cytophagales; family Cyclobacteriaceae; genus CAYSCZ01. Next base: position 9,226 of record CAYSCZ010000015.1, on the reverse strand, counting down.
TTGGTTGGTTTTCATTAAAGTGGTTTCAGCCTTATATGTTCAAGAATTTTGACTGGGAGTTTCCATTAATGCTTCATGGCATCTTTCTCATCCCTGTTGTTCTTCTCGTCCGTTGGGCTATAAATAATAAATTCAGACAGAAATTACCCATCGCTTTGAAGAAACGTGATTTAAAAAGTGATCCACTAAGTTTATTAAGGTTTATCCCTTTGCTCATTATTTCATTGGCCCTGGTCATGTTTATTGTTGCTCTGGCCAGACCTCAAAAATCAAATGAAAAAGTAGAGCGATGGACAGAAGGTATTGACATCATTCTGGTGATTGATATATCAGAGTCAATGCAAATAGAAGATTTTAAACCCAACCGTTTGGAAGCTGCCAAGGATGTGGCAAGGGATTTTATTAAAGGTCGGTTTCAGGATCGAATTGGTTTGGTTGTTTTTTCCGGAGACGCTTTTTCAAAATCCCCACTTACTTCAGATTATGACCTGCTCTTTCAATACATTGACGATATCAACTTTGACTTAATAGAAAGTCGTGGGACAGCCATCGGTAGCGCCCTGGCTGTGGCTACCAATCGAATGTCTGAATCTGAATCCAAATCAAAAGTCGTGATATTGCTCAGTGATGGAGACAATACATCCGGAAACATCGATCCAATAACTGCTGCCAAGCTGGCAAAGGCTTACGACATAAAAATTTATACGATTGCCATCGGCAAGGAAGGTAAGGTTCCTTTTGGCAAAGACTTTTTCGGACGTACCAGGTATGTTGAAAACACCATGGATGAAACCACATTAAGGGAAATTGCAGACATAGGCGATGGTAAATTTTATCGCGTATCAAATAACCAGGCATTGGAAGAAGTTTTCTCTTTAATAGATCAATATGAAAAAGCGGAAATAAAAGAAACCAAATACAAAGACACAACAGATTTTTATTTTGCCTACTTAAACTGGGGAATATTATTCTTGATGATATGGCTTTTACTAAAGTCGACATTTGTAAATAATATTTTACAAGATTAAAATTGATGACCATATCTGGTAAAATTTACGATACTTTAGATCACTTGATAATCAGTTATTTCATATGTTTGTGTTTTTTGCCAAAGTGGCGGAATTGGTAGACGCGCACGACTCAAAATCGTGTTCCTTCGGGAGTGTGGGTTCGACTCCCACCTTTGGTACTTATCTCTCCATTGATTACAAATAGTCATTGATATTTATAGATGATATTTATATCGCCCTAAGCTTTAGGATTACCACCCGACTTTGATTATCCATTAAACCCAGAATATAAAAGAGATGCTAATAATCTAAAAACCCATATAAAAAAAAACCTTGTTCCTGCAGAGGCAAGCGCAGGTAACAAGGTTGAGGCATAAAATAAACTAACTATGTTCTACAAATATATAAACTGATATCGGAACCGCAAGGATTAAGTAATAACATTTATAATATTTTTAAAAAAATTCTTCTCCATATGCTGAAATTAAGATTGATCAAACAAACATAACCTGGACATAGGTGTAAATAAATTATGTATGTTTGATGTCAATAATAATTGAGTTTTATGCGACTAAATAAGCTTAAATCCATAAAGAAATTATTAATTATCCTACCGGTATTCATGACTCAATTTGATCTCAAAGGCCAAAATAATGAGGTGGGAATTAATATTAGTGGTATTGTGCTGGACGCTGTCACGAAGGAACCGATTCCACTGGTGAATATAATTAATGACAAACGGAATACCGGAGCAGTATCTGATACTTTGGGTTTATTTCAACTCACTGCATTAAAGGGAGATACTATACTGTTTAGTGAATTGGGTTATAAAAAATCCTACTTTGTTGTCCCTGAGGTACTTGATGACACGACGAACTATGCTTTAGTCCAATTATTGGAGGAAGATACCATCATTTTGAAAAATATAACTATTTATAATTTTCCTACAGAAGATGAATTCATGAATTCTGTTTTAAGCCTTAACTTAAAAAAAGATTTGGACCAGCGAGGATTCGAAGCTCAAAGGGATATAATGAACCTTATCAAAGACACCTACCAGGATGAAAAGTATTATTATGAATTTTGGCGGGATAGACGTATCTATGAGATTACCGGAAGAATCCAGCCAAATCAACTGTTAAATCCTATTAATTGGTCTAATTTTATTCGAGACCTGAAATCAGGGTATTACAAAAAGAAAAAAGAATGATTAACTATTAATCCTCATCTAGCGGCTTTTCACCAGAGAATTTTCTATGGTGCTCTTCATGCATTCTTTTGTTTGCTTCCTTAGCCAACTCCCCATGTGGATAAGAATGTACAATTTTCTCAGTTTGAGCCAACAATAAAGCAGAAACTATAAACACCATATGTATTACAATTTCCATAATAATACCTTCAGAGCTTGCTTTCTCGACAGCATCTCTATAGTCAATGAATGTTTTTAATAATTGTACCCCAGAGATAGAAGCAAGGGAGGTTGCTAATTTAATTTTTAATTGACCTGCATCTAAATCCTCTAACCATAATGGCTTATCCTCGTGCATATCTACATCAATACGGCTGGTAAAAATTGAATAACCTCCAATGGTAGTCATCACAACCAGGTTCATCACCATAGACATATCCACCAGGCTCAAGATGCCTAACATCATTTTGGTTTCAGACAATGTAGTGGTTTCATGATATATGTGAAGTAACTCTTCGAAGAATTTGTACAAATACAAAAAGCTTCCAATGATCAAACCTGTATATAAAGGTGCCTGTACCCATCGGCTCCAAAACATGAAACCTTCAAAAAAATTCTCGAACTTCTTTATACCTGATTGAGAAGATTCAGCCATACTTTAGAAAATATTTATTTGTGAATATAAGACATTAATTAGTTTATAGATAGTCATAAAAGATAATTTTAATCATGTTGGTCATTAAGTAATTTTATACTTACAATGTTTTACTTATAATTACCAGACTTCTGGCAATAAAGTCATGCAGGCCTTTTTTCCTTGCGTTGAAATCTATCATTCCAAATCCAAAGAAAAATACCGCAAGGGATAGAACCTTTGCCATATTTCTAGTCAGGCTATGAAAAAATTTCAATCTGTCCCCTTCATGATCCACAACGCATATTTTTATGATCTTTTTCCCTGGACTACCCCGCCATTCACTCAGTTCAAATAAGACGTGATAAGTTATATACGATGATCCACAGATGAAAAAAAGTATGATATTGTCCTTTACAAAAAAAGATAATAAATAAAACAATCCTACCAGAAGTAATAAATCTATGTTGTGAGCCGATAAACGTTTCCAGAAACCTGCGCCTTGCAAATGATACGATTAATTGGATTTAAAATTATTTGATCAAAATAACAACCACTGGCCAAAATGAAAAGGTTTTCATTTAAGCATTGTAAATATTTCAATTTATAAGCAAATGTATAATCAACTGATAACCAATGTTTTAATCAAATAATTGATTAATAAAATCGTTTTCATGATTCCCACATAATTTTTTCTAAAATTAGATGGTAAGTGTTGAATACCTAATCAGATGACACAATACCTGCATAATCCCCATGATCATTTGGCTATTCATTAAAAATACAATTCTATATTTTAAATTGATGCCATTAATCACAATTTATTGTATTATGTAATTTTTAATGAAATCGATATAACATTTAACACTATTGAAAATTTTCAGGTTTTGCTGGTTTTTCATTCAAATAAAGTATGAATTATTTGAACATACAATAATTGTAATCGTTCTTTGCATAATAATCAAATAACAAACAGCTAAAATAATTATGATTATGAAAAAAGTAAAAGTTTTATTAGTAGCCCTTTTAACAGTTATTAGTGCTACTGTCTTTGCTTATGTTGAAAAAGAGGATTCTGAAGTAAAAATCGTCCCTAACAAAGATGGTAAAACTTACAGGGTAATCTTTAAATCTTCAGCTGAGGAAAATGTTAGTGTGAGTATATTAGATAAAAATCAAAAAAAAATATACGCATCTAACATTATCAAATCAGATGGTTTTTCGAAACCCTATGATTTAAGCAATCTACCTGTGGGAGATTATACTTTCCTTGTAGAAACTGAAAGCACAAAGTTCAATCAGAAAGTTGACTTGAGAGACATCACAGAAAGTGATATCAGCTTAACAAAATTGAATAAAAGTAATGGGAAAGTTCAGTTGCTATGCTTCGACAGGTCACATGCTCCTTTGAGTGTATTCATTTATGATGCTAACGATGATTTAGTATATAATGAAGTGCTGGAAGAAGGAGGCGTTATTAACAGGATCTACAACCTAAATGAGCTAAAATCTAAAAATGTTACCTTCAACATTTTATCCGATGGCAGGCTTATAAAAGAAGAAAAGTTAGTTCTGTAAAATTTAAAGTAAAATAAGTTAATGTGTTAAGCCACCTCGATAGAGGTGGTTTTTTTTTGACTTTCAATGAATTAGGGAACCCCGTCTGGATTCCCCAAAACCAACTGTATGAAGAAAACTCTACTCTTTTTTATAGAACCAACAAACGTGCCAAAAATATGCTGATGTATTAAAATGCTATGATCGGATAAAAGGCTTAATTTCATCAGTCACTGGATTTTCTGGTTTTGCGTAGGGTAGTTTTTCCAAGGCACTCGTTTTATAGTATTGATCCAAACCGGAAACCGTGATCGTATCACAAGCCTGAATATCGACGCTGCCATCTTCACTTTGATATTCTTCAGGAAAACATACCTTTACAATCTCTCCCACAATAAATTCTGTGTCGTTCATCAATTTTTTGATTTCTTTCAGTTCAACGCCCATTCTAATAGTTGACTGCGCAACATAAGGTGCCAGAAATCCATCCTGATAGAGTTCTTTAAAACCACATTGATCAAATTCTGACACTTCTTCGGGGTAATTAGCACTTGTTTGGTGCGCTTTTCTGTATATCTCTGAATTGACGTGATTTAATGTGTAATAACCGGTATCTTTTATGTTTCTTAAGCTGTGACGAGGAACGCTTTCCGGGCGAAATAGCACACCAATTAATGGCGGATGGGCACCAACATGCACAACAGAACTCACAATTGCGAGATTTGAAATACCTTTTTTCGATTTAGTACCCACCAGGTTTACACTTTTAAAGCCTGATAGACTGTTAATAAAGTTTGCCCGGTATTGCTTACCAAAAGCATAAATTGCGGATATATCAAGTTGAGCCATTTTAATCCTATATTGTGATTTTTTTTTAAAGGTGTGATTTCCGGATCAGATGAGCTTTTCACTCAATGTTTTCCTAACTAATTCTGCAGTATTTTTAACACCTACTTTTTTGAGAATATTTGAACGGTGGGCCTCTACAGTCCGATTGCTAATGGAGAGTTTTTCAGATATTTCATAACTGGTCAACCCGTCAACGATTAATTTGAGTACTTCATTTTCTCTTTTAGTTAGCATCAATTTATCTTTTATATCCTCTTTTTTGGGTTCTCGCTTCTTTCTGAAAAATGACAAGGCTATGGAATAAACGACCTCGCTGTAATATATCTTACCATTTCTTACAAATTCCAAAGCTTTTAATAGCTCATTTGCACTGGATCCTTTTACAACATATCCATTAATTTCATTGTCTATACACTTAATAATATACTCCTCATCCGTGTGCATACTTAAGATTATAATCTTGATATCCGGCAGCACTTCCCGAAATTTTTGTGCAGCTTCCATGCCATTCATTTTAGGTAAGGAAATATCCATGACAACAGCCGAAGGGCGATCTTTCTTTAATGAATGTAACGCATTTTCCGCAGATGAAAACTCCCCCACTATTTCGTAATGCTCGTCCATACCCAGGAGGTTCTTAATACCCCTGCGCACCAATTCATGATCCTCAACCAGATATATTGGATATTTATTCATTTTGCAATGGCACTTCCACAGATATGAAGGTACCAAATTTTTTGTTTGACTCTATTTCTAAAACACCATTTAAGCTTTCCGCTCTTTGTATCATATTGTTAATGCCATGATGATGATTATAAATAACCTCTGGCTTAAAATCAAACCCATGACCATCATCTTCTATGGTAAGCTGGGCCCGTCCCATTACTTCATTTAGTTGTACAGTTATCCTAGAGGCTTTCGCATGTTTAATTGCATTATTAATCGCTTCCTGTGTGATGCGGTATAAATTGATCTTTGTGCCTAAATGATTAACAACCGGCATATCTACAGACCTAAACTCAACCAGTATATTTGTCTGTTGATACTTTTTAATCAATGACTCTATACATGTTTTTAGATCAAAGTAGTTTAGTTGGGAAGGTAATAAATTCTCAGACAATTTTTTAATCTCTTGTATAGATTCATCGATCAACGCAGATAGTTCGAGGTACTCGCCGTTATTTTTTGACAGAAGGTCCATTTTAAGTTTTACCAAATTCAATGTTTGGCCAATACTATCATGCAGTTCCTGGGCTATGCGGGCACGCTCACTTTCCTGGCCTTCAATAAGTAGAGAGACTTTCTTTTTCTTTAGCTGATCCTCAAGTTTTCTTTTAACCAACAGATTAGTGATATCCTTAAATAAAAATAAGTAACTCTTTAGTGCCCCATCATTTATAATTGGCTTAAGCAAAATATTTCCTACTGGCGTGGACTTATTCTGACAACTCATCATTAATTCAACGCTGTTGCCAAATTTATTATTGATAAGGTATGGTTCATTTTCCACAAATGGTTCAATACTTATATCCTTGTCATCTAAAGGATTAAATGAAAAAATACTTTTAAAATCTAATTTTAAAAGTTCTGTAAACTTATGACCAGTTATTTTTTCAGCACTTGGATTTATGTAATCAATTTTTAGGTCTTCAGAAATCAGGATCAAGCCTTCCTCAATTGTATTTATAGTAGATTGTAAAATGTCCTTATTCTGCTTTATCTCGTTCTCAATCCCGGCTTTATAAATGGCCATCTCAATATTTGTGACCAACTCAACTTCATTGAATGGTTTAATAATATAGCCAAAGGGTTGCGTGAACTTAGCCCGGTCAATGGTATCCTTATCTGAATTGGCTGTAAGATAAATTATCGGTATGTGTTGGTTTAATGAATTTATCTTAGCGGCAGCCTGCACTCCGTCCATATAATCATCAAGAAGTATATCCATTAAAACCAAATTAGGTTTTTTTGAGCTTGCCAGTCTAAAAGCCTCTTCACCATTATAAGCAGTCAGCGGTTCATAACCTGCGTTTTTCACACAGAGTTCAATGTGCTGATTAATTAACAAGGAATCTTCTACGATTAAGACTTTTTTCATTAAGCTAGAAATGAAACGCTATCAAGTAATAGACCAATGAATTACAATAATTAAATCTAAATAAATATCAATAATATGTTAAGAAAACATCCAATTTGTAAACCTTATGTTAGCTGTAGGTTTAATAATTATGGTTTATATAATTTAAGGCTATTCTTTTTAAATAGAAGAGAATAAATAAATTAAATTTGATTAATTCAATTATTTATCAATGGAGGCCTCTTATAATCCCGAAAGTAAGGAAATCTTATTAAGTCTGGAGCAGTTTGCGATTTTGAAAGTTTCAAATGCTTTCCAGATAGAACACGACAGAAACCAGCATTTGTTTTTAACACATAATGATGTGTACAGTTGGGTTTGGGATATGATTAGGAAGATTAAGCTAAGAAAAGATCAAACAGAAATCAAAACAGACGATCAACTGGTGGATGAAATCAAGATTGAACTTAATAATGAAGATGATTTAGTGAGGGAACTTATCGTACGAAGAAAAAAGCGTTACATAAAATATATATCTCAGGAGTTAAGGACTATGAAGCTGCGCGGCTTAATAAAGTCCGAGGTCTATAAAGGCTTAAATGGCTCATCAATAATTATATTGGGCATCGTGCCTGTTAGTTTTACCAAAAGGACGGAAAAAGGCGAAGATCTTTATAATCAGGTATATCAGGCCATCAAAACACATGAGGATAAAAACAACTATGAAGACTCACCCTACCATTATCACTGGAGATTTAGTAAGATATGGGAAGCTACTAAGGAAATATTAGTAGATATTTAATCAAACTGAATTTGGTTTTTTATTGAAATTTTGTCACACCGGTTTCACATTTTTTTCAGAGGCCCCACCTGGTAAAAATCGCTTCATACTATTCCAATAATAGGTAAAAAAAAAGCCCCTCTTCTGAGGGGCCTTTTTATATTTAGTATTTTGAGTTTTATTGCTTAATTACTCTGTTGGTTAATACTTTACCACTTCTACTATCATTGACATTGATGAAGTAAACGCCTTGCTGAAGCTCCTTAAGTGAAATGGTAATGGTTCCATATTTATTGTCAGGAACAATGGATTTAACCAGCTTACCGTTCAAATTATAGACCTTGACATCACTAACACTGAGTTCATTACCGATAATAATGGTAAGCTTATCTTCAACAGGGTTTGGATACATGCCTGTAACGTTAAGCTCGTCTTCTATTCCGGTAACAAGGTCATTAACAACCACCTCAAAATCATCACTTATAGTTCCGCTTACGCCATCATCGGCAGTTATTGTGACAGTGGCCGTACCAGGCGCAGCTTCTGTGATCGTTAAAGTATTATCTGCTATTTCAACAGTGACAACACCATCATCGCTTGACTCAGCAATCAAGGTTAGGGCATCGCCATCAGCATCACTGAATACATCAGTCAGATCAATGGTCTCTGAACCAAAACCTTCATCAAACTCCTGATCTTCAATAGCGTTAGCAACAGTTGGTGCTGTATTACCAGCTTCAACAGTCACTTCAAACTCATCAGCAACTGTTCCGTCATTACCATCATCAGCAGTTACTATGATTGTGGCTGTTCCTACTGCCAAACCATTGACTGTAGCTGTTGATCCATCTATTGCAACGGTGGCCGAAGAGGTGTTAGAGCTAGAAGCTGTAAATGAAAGCGCATCCCCATCAGCATCTTCAAATGTATTAGCCACATCTACTGTAATAGCGGCACCAACTACCACTGTTTGATCTGCTATCGCATTTGCTACGGTTGGTTCACTATTTACCGCACCAATACCATCTGCTCTAAATGCAAGGTTCTGAATCCTTTCGTCTGAAGCAGGTCCGGCGTCCTCAGCTGAAAATGCTGAAGCCTCTGTATTAAAATTGGCTAAAAGGTATTC
>CAYSCZ010000014.1:0-56098 GCA_964429655.1 uncultured Roseivirgaceae bacterium | reverse complement strand
TAGCGCCTTCATTCAAGGTCAGGCCGACGTTGGTATCTATCACCGGGTCATCATTGACTGCATTCACCGTGATGTTAAAGGTCGCTGTAGCCAGGATCGCCGTGCCATCATCCAGATCAAAATCAAAACTGTCGCTGGTCGTCTCTCCGTCATCATGCACATAAACCACCAAATTGTTTACTATATCATCCTGAGTAAAACTGGTGATCGGATTGCCCGGAGCACTGGTCAACTCTAACTGTCCATTGACAGGAGCTGTGCTTACCGTATAAGTCAACTCTGCATTGGTATTGTCTGCATCACTACTCGACAGTTCTGTCGTGCTTATGGTTGCTGTCGCGCCTTCATTCAAGGTCAACCCAGCATTGGTATCTATCACCGGATCATCATTGACTGCACTAACCGTAATCGTCGCGTTGACAGGTGGTGAAGAAACTGTCAAACTATCATCAAAAGCTACTAAGCTGAATGCAACTATTGAAGTGTTGGACGTATCGGCTGCCGGTGTCCAGTAAGCATTTAATGAACTGTTAATGGTATCATTGGAAGCCGGGGCAAATGGTGTTGCAGTGCCCGCACCTGTTCCAATATTCAGTGTGCCATTAGAAACAGATTGCACCACATAACCTTCTATCATGCCATCAAAATCAGCAGCATCACTCACAGCCTGGATGTCTGCAAAAGTGACCTCTACTTCAGTATCTTCATTGGTAGTTTGAACATCTCCACTCAAGGTTGTGAATGTAGGTTGAAAATTTAACAGTGTTACATCGATGATAAAACTTCCTGAAATAATACTTGCACCATCAATCACCTCAAATAAAAATCCAGCAGTGGCGTTGTTTGTAGAATCATGAACAAAAAGTACGTTGTTATTATCTATACTATCCTGGGTGAAGCTAGTAATCGGAACCCCTGGATTTCCTTGAAATTCCAATTGGCCATTAAACGGACCCGTAGTTACTGTAAAAATAATTTGTGTAGAATCGGTGTCGCTGTCCAGAACCTCCAGATCTGCATTGGTAATTGGTATGCTTTCACCTTTATTAATAGAAAGTCCATTGTTCACATTGATTTGAGGTGCTGAATTATTCAGAAATAATTCATTGTAGGCAGGATTACCAGTATTTGCAATAAATAAATCCAGGTCACCATCATTATCTACATCACCAATATCAAAATCCCTTACATTATCTGGATCACCTACTACAGAAGTGTAGTTAAATGATCCATCCCCATTGTTTACAAAGAAATTAATGTGATTATTTGGATCATATTCACCTGCCAGTGCATCCAGGAATCCATCTCCATTAATATCCCCTAATACTACATTAAGGAAGTTTCCTGAAGTATTGTTGCTGGCTGTAAAGGCTCCAATGCCATCATTTTGATAGTTGTATAATCCATATCGGGTTGCAAGCGTAAGATCAAGATCACCATCTCCATCTAAATCACCTAATTCAAATCCAAGAACACTACTACCATATTTAGTATAATTACCAAATCCTCCACTACCATTATTCTTAAAAACATAAGCACTTGAATTGGCCTCTATAATTACATCCAAATCTCCATCTCCATCGATATCACCTACCCTGACATCTTCACCTGAATATATATAGGCATCAAAATTAAAACTTAAGCCTCCCTGATTAATATAAACACCTATGCTGTTGTAGGCATTAGCTGCAATAATATCCAGATTTCCATCCCCATCAATATCACCAACCTCCACTTTAAAGAAGTTCCCTATGGTAAGTCCATTTGGCGTGAAGGTACCAGTACCGTCATTGGTAAAAATATCAGAATAATATGCAGCTAAAAGAATGTCAACATCACCATCATTATCAAAATCACCCAATTCAATATCCCGGCACTCCACACAGTTTAGTGTTTGTCCGGTATTGGTAAAGTTTCCACTGCCATCATTTTCGAAGATGTCGATGTAACCATATTTGTTCCCAACAATAAGTTCCAGGTCTCCATCATTATCTATATCAGCAAATCTTGTAACGTATGAATCTATTGTGCCATAGGTTCCTACTGTATCTGCAACTATGAATTGTCCGGAGCCTGTGGTAGGTAGATTATTAACGGAAATAGAAAAAGCCTTTTCAAAAAATCCCCCGGCATTATCATTGGCAGCTATCCGGATATTAAGTGTGGATAGGTTTAATAAAGAAAGATCTGCATTCACCCTTAAGGAATCATCCCTAATGGTGAAAAATCCATTATGGTCATCGTTGACGCCGGGCACCAGTTGAAGGGTAGGTATGCCAGGCCCATCACCATCTGCTACCGAGATTGTAGCAACCTTTTGTCCTGTAAAAGAAAAAGCATCGATGGTTGTATTATCTAATACTATATCAGTTGGGTCATTGCTGGCAGAATCATTTCTAAAAACAATATCAGGTTGACCAAAGCTGGTAATGAATAAATCAAGGTCATCATCATTATCGAGGTCTCCTAAAGCTAAGCTACTTAAAGATATACTTGGGCTGGTAAATTGTTGCAAGAGCACAAAATTACCAGAGCCGTTATTGGTAAAATGATACACCTGTCCACCTGATCCGGCGGTAATAAAATCCAAATCTCCATCCCCATCTACATCACCAACAACTATTGATTCTTGGTTGGTGTAGTTTAATTTCTGTGAAACTGAAAAATTAGCTGATCCATCGTTTTCAAGAACCTGGATATCGCCACCATCAGAAGAATATGATACCGCAATAGCATCTAAGTCGCCATCAGAGTCAATGTCAACCAGTTGCACATCCAAAAATTCGTATTTATACCCATAATAGCCGGTATTCAGCACAGAAAATGTGCCCGAATTATTCTCTAATACGTAGAAAAGTTCATTATACTGAGGCCTTAAAACAAATGCATCCAGGTCACCATCGTTGTCCAGGTCACCGAATTCCAGTTTACCATTGCTGTAAGAAAATGATTGTACAAAGGTGAATACTCCAACACCATCGTTGGTAAAAAATTCCTCATCATAATTTGAAATATAGACAGCGTCCAAATCTCCATCTCCATCGATATCGCCCAAGTCCACATCATAAAGATTATAGGCAAGAACTTGACCTGGTAAAAAAGTCCCATTGCCTTGATTGAACCAGACATTTTCATTGCTTTTGGCAATCACAATATCATTGTCCCCATCCCCATCAATATCCCCTAATGCTACACCTTTTGCATCGTTTCCGGTTCCTCCAAAATACCCGTCTATGCTAAGGTTACCATTACCATCATTTTCAAGGATTACGTTATCATAGTATCCATCATTTGTAGTAATTACTTCCAGGTCTCCATCCGCATCAATATTTCCAATCACCACATCATAACTGTAAGTTCTTGATGGTGCACTTATTGATTGACCACTATTTACAAAAAAACCGCCTGAAGCTGTTGGCAAACCATCAACGGTGAGGGCCAGGCTCTTCTCAAAAACTCCCCCAGAGCCATCATTGGCCTGAAGACGAATATTCATGGTGGGCAAATTAAGCTTTGAGAGGTCTGAATTTACCCTAAGCTCATTATTATTTCTGACTGAGAAAAACCCATTTTGATCGTCACCTGTTCCCGGGACAAGTCTTACTGTTAATCCTGCCCCTCCATCACCATCGGTCACAGTGATGTTACCAATTAAGGTTCCCAAAGAGGCAAAAGCGTCCACGTTAGATGCGGATAAGACAATATCGGTGGGCGCAACATTACCATAGGTATCATTGATGAAAACAGAATTTGAATCGAGCCCGGCGTTTACGGTAAATACATCAAGGTCACCATCATCATCAAGGTCTCCGATGGCTAGGTCTCTGGTATCGTATTGTTCTTCAAAGCTATGAACGGTTGTAAAATAACCCGATCCATTATTGCCCAGGAATAAATTATAGTCGTTGAAGACGCCAATTATGGCATCAAGGTCTCCATCGCCATCCATATCCCCCAATGCTACACTTTGGGCATCAGTATAATCGATTAGGATTTCCTGGCTTAAATTAAAATTCAGGGATCCTGTGTTTTCAATTACATTGATCTTTCCATAACCCACAGTCAAGGCATCCAAATCACCATCACTGTCTAAGTCACCAAGCTGCAAATCATAAGTTTGGCCTCCGATGTCAATACTAGTAGGGATAGTAGTAAATATCCCGTCGGTATTTCGTTGTGATCTGACTAAACCGCTATTAATGATCTCAAAGGCATCCAAATCACCATCTCCATCTAAATCACCTACATCGAAAATACCTGTATAAAGTATCGTCTGATCGGGTGAGCCTGGAAAGGTACCATCTCCGTAATTGAGATAAATGTAAATATTTGATCCCGTGTTACCAAATACATCCAGGTCGCCATCACCATCCAGGTCACCCAATCCTATTTTAACAAAACCATTGAAGTTATTTGAGTAGGTTAAATTTCCGGCACCATCATTAAACCAAATATCATTTGATCCACCACTGGTAGCAAAAAAAGCATCTATATCACCATCTCCATCAATATCGCCAAGCTCCACCTCGCGTGGGTTGGAAATACTGTAGGAACTAGAAATAAGGAACTCCTGAAAGTAGTTTCCTGTCCCATCGTTTCTTAAAAACTTTGTTCCATATCCTGTTTCTGCCTGGATAATGTCCAGGTCCCCATCACCATCCATATCGGCAATAGCCGCAGCAAGGGCATTATCACCAAACCCCTGTCCGGAGTCATTAAGAAACCCTCCTCCTGAAGGAAAGTTGAATACAGATAGGGTAAATTCCTTCTCCAGTAAAAAGCCTCCATCATTGCTGGCTCCTACCCTTATGTTCAGGTTATTAAGATTAATGGCAGATAGATCTGCATTAACCCTTAAGCTATCGCCGTCTATAGTGAAAAATCCATTATGATCATCCCCTACACCGGCAACTAAACTATAAATAACTGTATCGCTTGGATTGCTGTTATCCAAAGTATCCAATTTCCCAACTGAAGTGCCCAGTGTGGCAAAAAGATCCACGGTGTTGTTTGTAAGTATTACATCATCAAAAGCTTCATCATTCAAAAGCAGTTGGCTGCCACCTCCATCAGCGATAAACATATCCAAATCTCCATCGGCATCCACATCTATCAATTCAATTTCATTAGTGGATCCTGTGCCTACTTGTAGACCGAAAAACGAAAAATTTGCTGAGCCATTATTTAGGAATAGGTTATGAACACCCATTAAGTTCATGCCATCCAGCGCATCCAGGTCTCCATCTCCATCCACATCACCCAAGATGTTATTAAAATAGTTACCATAGACCGAATCAAACTGATTAGATCCTCCAAAGAAGGTACCTGTTCCATCATTGATCCAGGTGTCCTCATCGACTGCCAGTGATGCAAAGAAAATATCAAGGTCGCCATCATTGTCCAGGTCACCTAATTCGACCGCTCTTGCTCTGTTGCTAGTAAAGGTTTGCTGAAGTGTGAATGAGCCACTTCCGTCATTAAAGTATATTCTATTATCGGCGAAATATAAAGCTAATACAACATCTAAATCCCCATCATCATCCAGGTCTGCTAATTTTGCATCTTCTGAAAAGGAGGAAAGCGAATAGCCCGTATCGGCCAGATTTCCTGATCCATCATTAAAATATATAAACCTTCCTTCAAGGACCGCATCAAGGTCACCATCACCATCAAGGTCACCCAACTCTACATAATCAATCCTGGTATCAATGGTACCAAAAGGATTTCCATAAGAAAAAGAACCACCCCCATCATTCAGCAGCACAAAATATTGTGAGTTAATAGCATCGGGTGCAGTAACAATATCCAGGTCGCCATCACCATCCATATCACCCAGCACAATGTCGTTAGGCCGGGCTGAGGTTGTTACCACTGTTTGGGTGGTGGTGAAGTCCCCGGCGTCGTTATAGAGTATTTTTATAAAGTCGGTATTATTTAAAATCACCGCATCAAAATCTCCATCATTATCCATATCCCCAAATTCCACCTCAAACGCAGCGTCTAATGCTTGACCGGAGTCACTAAAATCCCCCCCTGAATTGGGAAGGTTTTGCACACTAATGGTGAAAGCCTGAGATTGTTGAAGAACATCCTCTATGTAAATATTTAAAGTCGACTTGGTTTTATTAGCGATAAAACCGTTGACGACTAAGCGATCCCCTTTAATGGTAAACAAGCCATTATCATCATCCTGGCTGTCTCCGCTGTTGGCCAGGGTATAAGGCCCTATACCGCCACTGATGGTTCCCACCAGTTTTCCTAAAGGCGCAAAAGCATCAATATTGAATGAACTTAGAGAAATAGTTGATGGAGCATTGCCGGTATTAAGAAAAACTGAACTGGAATCGAGTAGGGCTGGATATAAAAAATAATATCCATTAGCTGTGAATACATCCAACTCACCATCATTATCCAGGTCACCAATAGCTAAATCCCTGGTACTATATTGCTCCTCAAATAGTTGAAAGGTGTTAAAATTACCGGTACCATCGTTGTGCAGTATTAAATTATTATCGTTGTAAACAGCAATAACCGCATCCAGGTCTCCATCGCCATCCATATCGCCAAGCTCAACACTTTTGGCTAAAGAGTCAAGTGGGATATCCTGCCCAAAACTAAAATTTAATACACCATCATTTTTGATGACATTGATTATACCATCACCAACTACCAGGGCATCCAAATCACCATCGCTATCCAGGTCTCCCAATTGCACATCATAAAAGGAATAAGCACCTATGTTAAGTCCGTTGAAAACAGGCGTCAATACCCCACCGGTATTTTCCAACGTTCTTACGTCCCCGGTACTGACTATTTCCAATGCATCGAGGTCACCATCCCCATCCAGATCGCCTAAATCAGCAATTCCGTCAGATGCAATGGTTTGTACCGGTGAATAACTAAATCCACCACTACCATCATTTAAGTAAACAAAAAACTCATCTGGGAAATCATTATTTACAAAAACATCCAGATCACCATCTCCATCCAGATCTCCAAAATATGCTTGTGTAAATGGTCCACTAAAACCTGTTAAAAATGAAAGGTTTCCTGAACCATCATTTATCCATATATCACCGGACTCATTGTTAGAGGTAAATAATAAGTCAACATCCCCATCCCCATCTACATCACCAAGATCAATATCCGATTGGTTGTAAGCAAAATCGAAATTACTAGTGAAGGGTAATTCTGTGAAGTTAGAGCCGGTACCATCATTAAGTAAAACTTTACTGCTGTAAGGTACCATGAGTACAATATCCAGGTCTCCGTCACCATCCATGTCTGCCATGTCTGCTGCCACTACATTATCCCCGTATGCCTGTCCGGAGTCATTCAGCAATCCACCTGCAGTGGGCAGGTTTTGAACGTTGATGGTAAATGCCTGGGTCTGTACACCGAGGTTGTCCTCCACAAAAATATTCAGTGAGGATTTTGCTACATTGGCTATTGGGCCATTGACCAACAAACTATCACCGGTAATGGTAAATAAGCCATTGTAATCATCCTGGGCATCGCCGGTACTTACTAGTCGGTATGGTGCTGTTCCTCCACTGAGCCTTCCCACGAGCGTCCCTTTTTCCGCAAAAGCATCAACTGTATTGCTGGTAATACCAAGGGCCATTAATTTAGTTATCTCTTTTGGTTTTGGGTCTATCCTTGGCTTCCCTGATAAACTTTGGGTAGCCAACATCAGTACCGCAGAAACAGCAGGAATGGCCAGGTGGTACCAACCTAATTGTCGTCTTAATTTTTTGAGCTTCGACTCATAGCGCTTGAGACGCTTGAACAGCATGCGTCTCTTTTTGGCACTATAACGCCAGAAGCTGCCATTTTTTAGGCTTTTCTGTAGACGTTTATAAAATTTAAAATAAGTCTGATAAGCTTCATGAAAAGTACTGTGGTAGTAATGCTTTTCCATTTTTATTTAGTTATGCTGATTGGTATCAGCAGGTGCTTGTTCTAATCTTGGTTGTTGCTGGTCCTGACTTTGATTATTGCCTTCATTTGGCGTAAACCAAAAGACCTGCTGAGGCGTCATCAGCGCCCGGTATTGCAAGCCTTTCTGCAAATTCATTATATTTGGCCTCTTATAGCCATTGATGATCTTCACGTCATACAATTCCTCTACGCTGGTATTGTAGCGGATAAATCCTACCTGACTTCCGGTAGGCAGGTAAATAACCGTTACCCCACACCATACCGATTGTTTGGCTACAGGCACTTTGCTGAAAATTGAACTCTTCTCCCTGATCTTGGACTGGGCTACAAATAAGTAATCACCACAAATGTCCATACCCCTTAGAAAACCATTCATCTTGGTGACCACATCGTATTTTCCGGTACTTAAATCTACTGTTATCAGCTCTCCGGTAGCGGAAAGCAGCATGTACAATTTGTCTTTATACCATTTTGGTGTATGTGGCACCGGTAGTTCGGTGGATATAATTTCATTGGAATCAACATCCACCAATATACCACCGCTCAACATTTTTTCACGCCAGCCTTTTGCCGTGTTGGTCTGACCCAGGGCGGTCACATACCTGGGTTTGTCGTCAATCATGGCAACGCCATTAAGATGACACCTGTCTTCAGGCATGATCTCTGTCACAAAGTTTGGCTTCCATTTGGGCCTGAAACTACAATTTTCATCCACTATGACCAGACAGGAAAATAGTGTGTTCACTGCTAATAATTGCTTGCCCATCCACTCCAAATCATGGATATCCACCTCTCCACTAAAATACTGCACACGAGGAACAAACATCGCATCATAGGTATTGGGCTTATCCTGGTAGGTTTTGGCAATTTGTGTGGAATTTGCGGTAACAATAATCTCCCTGCGTGTAGCTATGGCCAGTTTGTGGTCCTGTATAGCCATACCCATCGGTTTATCGAAAGTTCTTGGCAACTGAATTAGCTCTTCAGTATCCTTTGGGCTTAGTATTACAACTTTTCCCGTCTGATAAGTTGAGATCACAACCGATGCATTTAGCTGCCATAGAAGCTCCGGCATGTTTGGACTATAGGTATAACTAAATGGTGGTGGTGGCCCTTTCTGTTCCAAATTATAAATATTTAATTATTGATTATGACTAAAGTAAGAAGAATATATGATATTTCTCAAATAGAAGGCTAAAAATAATCATTTATTCTTCATAAGAAGGGGCATTTATGATATCACATTACCTTTTTTCGACCAAATCTTATTAAAAACCTTTATTTGTTTTTGATCATCCAGGGTGTAATGGTATCCCCAATTATTTTTTTTGTTTTCCATGCTAAGCCTGCTATTTCTTAATTTATTCTTTCCCAGCACATATTCCAGTCCCAGGTATCTGAAATGCAGCAGCCGTAAAAGTAGATCATTTTGATATAGTTTTACATTTCCTTCCGGCAGTGCGAGATGCGATCCCGGAGCGTAATTCATTTGTTCAATTTCATTGGGGTTAAATAACACCATCTTATCCCATAATTGCACCCTTGCGCCTTCTTTAACTTCATTATAGATATTTTTATCAGTAGTTGGAAACGATTTACTGATCATATTAAAACCTAAAGGCTTTGCTACTGTAAATCGATGTTTTTTTAATTTTATTAACAATTGCCTCATGTCTGGATGATATAAGAGTTCATCCATATCACAGGCAATAATGAAATCAGCCTTACCCCTGCTTTCGTACCATGCGGTTTCTTTAATTTCAGTTATAAGATCCGTTCTTTGCTCATTTGCTGACTTAAAAGTTCTTAGTACAACATTGCTATAATTTTTAAGAATTTCGACCGAGCTGTCGGTAGATTGATTGTCATAGACGAAAATCTTCTGTGCAAAGGATTGATAGTGTCTTAAAAAATAAGGGATTATTTTTTCCTCATTGTAACATGGGGCATATATATGAACGATTGGTTTAATCATCAAATCACTTTTTCCCGACTATTAAAAACACTTTCAAATAACTTTTTTTGTTTTTCTTCTCCATATAGATATTGATATCCCCAATTATTTCGTCGGCCAATTTTGCTCATCCGCTCAGCACGGTTTTTGTGTTTATCTAAGATATATTCCAATCCTAAGTATCGATAGTGAAGCAATTTGAGATCGGGATCATCCTTATACACCTTCACTTTACCCTCCGGAATGGCTGCATGCGCACCGGGATAATAGTTGGTTTCCTTTATGGCATTAGGATCGAATAGCACTATTTTATCGAACATGCGATCCCGTTTTCCTTCATTAATTTCAGCGTATATATCCTGACCAGAGGTTGGAAAACTTCTTGAAATCATATCATATCCAATTGGTTTTAAAACGGTATGTCCTTTTTCCTTCATCATAACTAATATTTCAGAAAGGTGTGGATGATAAAGAAATTCATCAATATGGCATAGGATCACAAAATCGGCATGCCCCCTGCTCTTTTTCCATATTTTATTGGAAAGGTTTTGCTTAATATCCTCCCGATACTCATTATTAGTGTCGTATCTGGTTACAAAGATATTTTTGTGTGCCTTAAACAACGAAGCTGAAGCATCATTAGAATAATTATCCAGCACAATGATTTTTTCAACAAAGCGTAAGTAATGCCTCAGAAAGTAAGGAATGATCTTTTCTTCATTATAACAAAAGGTGTATAAATGAATTTTGGGGAGCATTTAGCTAAGGTTATAGGATTTTCACTTTGTTATGAAGTACTTTTTGAAAAGCTTTTATCTGCTCTTCTCTTGGCAAGTTAAAATGATAACTCCATTTATTTTTAATATTTATTTCACTTAGTCTTTCAGCCCTGGACGCATGTTTATTCAAAAGATAATCTATTCCTAAAAACCGATAATGAAGCAGTTTAAAACCTGGGTCATTCATTTTAATTTTAACCCAACCTTCAGGTAATGCCAAATGCGCACCAATGGAATAATTGATGTTTTCTATCTTATTAGGATCAAGTAAGACCATTTTATCATATTGCGGATTCCTAACTCCGTGTTGTACCTCATCAATAAAACTCTTATTTGGAAATCCTTCAGAAACCATTTCATAACCCTGAAACCTAATTACACTGTAGTTCTCTGATTTCAATTTTACTAAAGCAGCAATAATGTTATCATAAAAAATAAATTCATCCATGTCGAGGACCATGACAAAATCTGCAATGCCTCTACTTCGTTTCCAAATGCGGTTTTTTAAGTTTCTCAATTGATCATCCCTAAAAATCCCACCACTATCCCAATCAACAACATTAACTTTAGGAGATTTATTTAACAATTCCCTGGAAGTGTCATTGCTTTGGTTATCAAATACAAATATCCTATCCACAAATTGATTGTAATGCTTCAGAAAAAATGGGATAATTCGTTCTTCATTGTAACAAAAAGTATAAAGATGGATCTTGAGTGAATGCATAATCCTAAAATGTTAAATTTATCAATTAAAACAATACAAGCTAAATGTCAAAACCGGATATTCTACATAGCAAAATTTGGGCATCACATATTTTTTTCCATGTTTGGCAGGATTATCAAAAGTATTCTAATGATTTGATTGCCTTCCTTTTAACTTTAAAAAGCAAAGAAAACGAAAGTAACGCCAGTGGGGTGGCGCCTAAAGCCAAGTCAAATCAGGGTATTTTTGAAAGCAGGTTTAATTTATTTGATCATAATCATCCTTCTTTGAATGCTTTGAAGCACTTTATCGGTTTGACATTAAAAGAGGTTATCCATAATGTTCATGGGGGCAAAATATCCAAAGATCGAATAGAGCCCCATGCACCAGAGAGTTGGTTTCATATCACCAACAACGGAGGCTTTCATGATGTCCATACCCATTCTTACTGTTCATGGTGCGGCATATTTTATGTTCAATCCGGTGATTCGGAATACCTTAAAGGAGGAGGTGCCGGAAATGGACTTAACAGGTTTTATTCTCCTATTCATGTTGGCGGCATGTTTCAGGATTTTGGAACGCAATACCTGGGACAAAATACTTTTGATGTAGTCCCGAAAGACGGACAACTGGTTATTTTCCCATCTTATCTGAAGCATAGTGCTTTACCCTACCATGGAAAGACTGATCGTATTGTCATTGCTTTCAATGGCCGGATATCCGATGCAAAACAAAGATCAAAATAAAGAAAGGGTATGATCTTTAAACTGCTCGAGAGGTTTGAAAATCTCTGTTACGGAGGTTTTTACAATAAAGCTTATGATTTTTTTATTGAGCTATTAAATCAAATAGCCAATGACTCCAGTGATATTACACATAATTTAACTGCGCTTACAGCATCCAAAGATTTAGAATTCTGTACCCGATTGGCAGCATGTATTAAACATTTGTTTATCACAGAAAATGCTGTTCTGGATCAAAAACGATACCTTCATTTATTATCTAATGCACATATTATCAGTCATGTTTTCTATTTAAGTGCTTTCCGTTCTACTTCATTTTTTATTGATATTCTTCGAAATCGTTCCATACGATATGAAAACGGAAAAATATCAATAATTAATGTGCTGGAAGCGCATAAATTTTTGCTGAGCTGCCACATACTGGACGATGCCTCTGTTAAGGATCTTATATCACTGGCAAAATCAAACCCGCAAGGGTTGTATCATATAATGTTGCGTGTATGGTACACCTGGATATCAGCTGATCCACAGGCAGTAAAAAACAGGAGATTATTGTCTTCTTATTTTCATATTTTAAAAGATGTCAATCCCTCTTCATCATCAATGTCATTGATACACCACATATGGTCGATGAGCAGTTATGATACCCATGAAGAAAAGCATGAAATTAAAAAGGATCTTCAAAAATGTTTTTATCAATGGAATACTAAAAAAGGCTTAAAATCAAAAGTTAGCACCAGCGAAAATAAGCATAAGGATAAGCCAACATTGATGGTGATTTGTGAAGTGATGTGGAGAGGCCATGTTATGTACCGATGCTTTGGAGCCTATCTTCATGATCTAAGATTAAGATTCAATGTTATAGCCTTAACTGATAAAAATGAACTAGGATCTGAGCCATGGGATTGGTGCGATCATTTGATTACATTGGATAGTAAGTCCGAGCCATTATCTTCTATCGCTGATCAAATATTAAGTTTCACCCCGGACATTTTATGCTACCCCAGCCTGGGTATGCGCCTGTGGGCGACATTATTAGGCCACATCAGACTAGCTCCAGTACAGGTAATGCTTTTGGGGCATCCTTCCAGCTCTTTCTCATCGGCAATCGATTTTGTCCTGGTTGGATCCGCGATGAAAGTTGATCCCATAAAGTTTAGTGAAAAGGTCATTGAACTTACTAGCCCTGGCAGTATTTTTGATCTGAACCATGAACACAACATTTCAATACCAGTCCATAAGACAGCAAATCCAACTACGATTAGAATTGCTATCTGCGCCAACATCATAAAACTATCATCTGAGTTTGCGGAATTATGTGTCCGGTTATCAGAAGAGGTAAAACAATCACTTGAGTTCTACTTATTCCAGAATCTTACAGGCATGAATTACCTGGTTGGAAGGAAACAGTTCATGGAACAAATCCACAACAGTAAAGTCCGGGTGTTTCCACGGCAGGAAAAGAAAAAATACTACGAATTATTAAACCAATGTCACATTTACTTAAGCCCTTTCCCATTCGGAGGTGAAAACAGCACATTGGATGCTTTATTGATGCACTTACCGGTGGTTACACTGGTGGGAGATGAGCCACATGGTCAGTTAGATTACAGGGTTTTGAAGAGCTTACAGATTGCAGAATCCATAACTTACACGAAAAAAGAATATTATGAAGTTGCCAGAGCACTTATTGAACAGGAGAAATTTAGAGATAGACATATATCTTATCTGAAAGGGTTAGACTTTAATCAAATTTTCTACAATGAATGTCATGCTTTTCGCAGTGAAATATGTGATAAACTATACGAAGCCTATTGCCATAACAACAAATCTGATACTTTTACTTTAACTGACCCCTGATATTAGTCTTCATCAGCGTCAACATCGAGGCGCCGCCCTGAAAGTCCGTTTGGCCCGTGATGACTAATTTACCATCTGAGGATTGTATAATGTCATTACCAAAATCATCACCTGTACCCCCGAAGGTTGTAAGATTTGGGGAGCCTCCCAACTGATCTACTTTCAACACTATGACTTCTCCATTTTTATTTACGCCATCTTCATCTGACTCTGCTTCATTCAATGCGCCTGTAATAATGATATCACCTCCTTCAATTCGTGTAATCCCTCTGGCCAGAGCCTGTATAGTATCGATTCTGGTGTTAAATAAAAGATTTCCGGAGGATGATATGGACATGGTAAATACATTTGGATTATCTATGAAATTTTGCGAAGCGATTTGTATTGACTGATCACCTTGAGGTACCGAAGTACCAACGATCGTGAAGGTCTGGTTTAGGGTACTTACAACACTTGCAGGATATTCATCCCTTTGATCAAATCCATAAACCGTTAGTTGATTACTGAATCCTTCAGTATTTGTAGTCGCAAACAATACATTCACACCCCCCTCCCCATCGCTGGTTTGTTTATCGGTGCGACCAATAATAGCTACACCTCCATTATCCAGGCCAAAAGCATTAACACCAATGTCAAGACCATTGAAACCAAATACTCTTCTCCAGATCAAACCACCGTTTTCACTAAGTTTAAAAAGTAATACATCCCTAAAATCCAATAAGCCTGGAGTCGAAACACCTGGTTTGTTTTGGTCAATATTTGAGGTAGAGCCAACCACAGTGTATGTGCCATCATCATTGACAACGATATCAGCCGCTTCATTATCCAAACCCACACCATCAATGTCTGAAAAAACACCGGTATAGGACCACTCACTTTCTCCTGCGCTGTTAACTTTAATCACAAAAACACTTGTATTAGTTCTTGATGACGTATTGGATCCTTGTCCCTGCTCAATTGATGTGCCAACCATAATAAATCCATTATCATTGGTTTGTTTAAAATTAAGTGCAATATCATTTAGATCACCTTCCTGTGAATCATAGGTTCGATGCCAGATTTCATTGCCGGCATTATCTGTTTTCAGTAGCAAAAAGTCTACATCCTCATCATTTTCCTCTGTACTTTCTTTAATTACCCGGCTGTCGGTTTGTCCAAAAATCACAAACCCTTCATCTACTTCTTTGATTTTCACACCTGACTGCACATCGCCAACACCGCCGTAGAACTTTACAAAAAGGTCTTCGGGTTCAGGGCTATCCTGATCTTCAGGATCACAAGCGCAAAAAATAAAAGCAAACAAGATAAAAATGGAAATAATTTTCATAAAGCAGCTCAAGGCACAATTTTCTTTGGTTTATAAATTGATTTAACAAACCCAATAGATGCGGAAACGGCATCCAGTCCAAAGTTATCATCTGTATGGGCAAGGCTAAAATTGATCGATTGGTCAACAAATCGATTATCTGCATCTACAATGTTTGTAAGCCCGTTTCTATACCTTAATTCAAACACTAAAAAGTCGGTTCTTATTGGAAATTTCAAACCTACCCCGCCAATTAAAGCGTAGTTAACCTGATTCCTCTGGTTATTATTTATAAGGTCTGGCGTTTGAATGTTCACAGTCTGCCCACCTTCTCTTTCTGCAGTATTCATTTCAGCTGAAAGTAAATAATCAAAGGAAATTCCCAAATAAGCATAAGGCTGAATCTTTATTCGATCATAAGTATATCTAATCATTGCCGGTATATGCAACCAGGTCTGATCTTCAACAAATCCTATTTGGAAATTTTGAACGCTAAAATCCTCTGGTGAAGCACTGTTGAAAGTATTAGGGATGGTATTGGAAAACTCATAACCCCTTAAGGCATATGATACGCCCAGAATCGCTTCAAAGCTACTGTAGAAATTATACTCGAAGGTCAACGCTGCGTGTATTGTCGGTTGAGGTGTGTAATTATCTGAGTTAATGGATGTTTCATCTGTTATAAAAGAATTAAATGTTTGGGTAGAGTTAATCAATGTTGCATTTACACCTGCTTTTAAACCTATTCTAAACAAAGGGTCAGTCCTAAACTTATTGTATAGAAATATAAACTCAGCCGCATCCACATTTGGGTCTATGGTAAATCCCGGATCAGCTGATAAAAGATCAACCATTGATGCTTCGGCACGCTCTTTATCATCAGTAAAAAGATAAACCAGTGTCAACAGTTTATGGGCCCTTACTTCTTGTTCCCTTGTAAAGTTATCCCCCTGTAAACAGCCCGACAATTGATTGGGGATAGATATCAATCTACCAGCTTCAAAATCATCCTCAGCGTTATTCAATATTTGTGTACATGTCAAAGACTGAGCGAAAGCTTGAGGGATTAATAAAAAGACAAGAAATCGGGTAAGGATTATATAACGAAACATATGATTACTCCAATCTTTTTGGTAATCCTTCTACTGTTTCGCGATATTCAATCCCTTCTCCTACATATTGCTTCCATTCTTTATCACTCATGTTACTATTAAGCTTTTCGCCTATTTTTTTTGCCCATTCATCAGGTTCTATTGGCCAAACCCTGATCTTGCTGTCTTTAGAACCTGAAATTAAAGTTTTACTGTCGGGACTAAAAGCAACAGACCAAACCCAGTCTTCATGGTCATCCAATACTTTTGGTAATTCAAATATGTCATTAATATCCCATACGCGTACAGTTCCGTCAAAACTGGAAGCGGCAAGTAATTCATCATCGTTACTAATATCTATGTCAGTAATTCTGGCTTTATGACCGATGAGTTTTTGATATTCTTCCTTTTTTTCCATATCCCATATAATAATATTTCCCATCTCGTCTCCAAAAATTAGATATTGTCCTTCATGACTAAAGGTTACTGCCTGAATGGGTACCCTGTCATCTTTTCTGTAAAGCATTGATTTCTCCATATTATTTTTCATATCCCAAAGAAGTACATCACCAGATTCAGTGCCACCTGCCAGATAATTACCATCATCAGAAATTGCGAGGGCTTTTATTCTGGAATCAAAAGTATCGATCAATTCAGAATTATCAACTGTACTTTTTCTTAATTGTCCATCTGCATCAACAGAAATAAATCCTTGACCATCGGGTAAAAAGATCAAATCGAAAACGGCTCCCTCGTGCCCAGGAATTGGTATTGGTTCAGTCGAGTTACCTTTCAAATCAAGAATATAGATCTGCTCATCTTCTCCACCTATCGCTAACCATTGTTCATCCGTACTGACACCCACAACCCTGTTAACGTTATTGCCGCTTAGTAAAGTATCCGGTGACCTGGTCTGGTCATCAACAAACCATTTCAAAATATATCCATCTGCGCCGGCAGAATAAAACTTGTCACCCATAGGAGAATAGACAACGGACCTCACGCCGTCTTGATGTCCAAAGAATTGATTAAGCGAATCGGTGGTCAATGATTTTAAAGCTTCATAGATACCAACATAAATATCCCCATTAAATTTCTTATCAGAATATTCATCAAAAAATATAAAAGCCTGACTGGCAACCAACCCTTTCAATTGCGGGTCTTCAATTTGCTTTGCTTTAATGGCCATGGAAAGTGCAATGGCCTGATAACGTAATCGATCTGCATCAGCTCGTGCTTTTTGGGCCAAATCTGTTGACTCCTGTGCTAATCTGGTTTGACGCTCAGCGTCTGCTCTCGCTGCTTCTGCTTGTTCCGCCCTTGTTTGAGCCAGCACTGCTTGTTCCCGTGCAATAGCAGCTTGTTGTTCAGCTTGTTGTTCGGCAACTATCGCTCTTTGAGCTTGTTCTTCTGCTCTTAACCGCTCAGCCTCAGCATCTTCTTTTGCTCTTTCCGCCTGATTTTTTTGGTGAATTGCATCAGCTTCGTTTTCTTCAGCTATCATAGCCAACCTTTCTGCATCTGCCCTTGCTTTTTCAGCAGCAATGGTTTGTTTTTCGGCTTCATTCGCTTGTATTTGAGCTAATACCACAAAGAAAATGGATACTAAAGCAGCTAATCCAAGGGTTATAGCAACTATTCTAGACCTACGAAGTGCTCTTTTTTGTAATAATTCTTTATTCTTTTGCTCCGTCTCATAAGCTTTCTTACTGGTTTCCAAAAATACCATGGTACGCTCATAGGCAGGATGATATCGTTGCCCCCAAACAAGTGTGGGTTTATTTTCCTCCTGCCAGTTTATAGCCAGCTGCAGGTCGGGCATTTGCCATAACCCGGCCCTTCCCATTTGAAATTGCTCGGCAGATTCCGCCAACTTCATATACATACTGGCGGAGGTAGATTCTTCTTCCAGCCACTGCTTCAATCTGGTCCATATCCGCATTAGACTTTCATGGGATATATCAACTACTATTTCTGATTCCAGTCGCACACCGTAAGGTGGCATCAATAATGTCCTGCCAGGTTCTCTGAATTTATCGACAACATGAACGACCTCATCTTCACTTACACCAACAATCGAAGCTATTGTGGATAGTTTTGTCGGTCTCCTTATACCCTGATTTTCAATACCTTTTTCTGTTAATGACTTGAACATTACCTCACATATCTCCTGTTCTCTTTTTGTGAGATTATCGTATGCTTCATTGGCGTGCTGGGAAAGCGCTTCTTTTATAGTTCCGATGGCGGTATAATGCCGTAGGTCCATCGGTTCACCTGCATTATGATTTTCGATCCAATACTGCCAGGTTCGCATCAAAGCGTGTTGTAGAATGGGAAGTTGGTCCGGATTATCCCCGACATCATTTAATAATTGCTGAGTCAGTCGCGGTGCTATACGACCTCCTCCTACTGCGACGGGTCCTTCCACTGCCAGTCTCTTCTGATCCCTGGTCATTTGAGGAATAAGGTAGTGGCTGTCATTAATCATTTGTGTTAACTCAGGAAACTGTGCACATTCCCCAATAAAATCAGAGCGCATTGTTAATGCAATGTATATTGGCTGGTCATATTGGTGAACTGCTTCAAGAAGTAAATTCACAAATGCAGAGGACTCTTCTATATTAAATTGGGCCCCTTCTATTTTTCGATACCGGAAAAGTTCTTCAAATTGGTCAACTAGGATTAAAAGGTTCTCATTTTCATCATTATTTAACTGCTTAACCGTTTCAATTAATCCCAATGAACTACTTCTGAGAACTGTTGAAGTTATAGTCTTTCTGATTAACTTATCTTCATCACTGAGATCAAGATATTCATTATTCTTATTCAGTAGGGACTCAGCCAGATTATCGATTGGCCCATTACCCGGGCGCATTGCTACTATCTTCCAGTTGGAACCGGCATCGGTCATAAAACCGCCATACAGGGTAGGTATGAGACCACAATACATTAGTGAGGATTTACCACTTCCGGAAGCTCCTAAAACCCCCACAAACTTACTTTCAGCCAACTTAACCAACACCTCATCACTTTGTCCTTCCCTGCCAAAGAATAAGTGGCTTTCTTCAATTCCAAAAGGCCTTAATCCCGGAAAAGGATTCATAAAGTCAGTAACCTCTAATGGGGTAGAGAAAGAATTAGTTGTTTGGTGTTCCATGACTTAAATTTTTTCTAAAAATGGTTTAAGATCATTTTGTAAAACCATTGTGTTATTGATCTTCAATTTATCTAAATCTAAATCCCTTTGATTATCTATAAATAATGCTTTAGCCTTCATTGGTTTATTTCTTCCAAATCCGGGTGCTTTTAACAAATCTAGAAGTTTTATTTTAATCCAGTTTTCATTTGCTTCACCGGTATAGATTAAAGTGGCATCACATCTCCTTAAATTTTCCTGATGTAAATATCTCAGGTCTACCAAGTCTCCTTCATGAACTGCGCTGATAACGTTATAGCCTTGTTCTTTTAAGGTTTCCGAAATTCTGTGGGAAGCTTCCGTGTCATTTTTATCAAATATTAAATAAACTAATTTTCCTCTATCCTGATCCTCCTGGTTATCTTCAATATGGGAGTCTCTTTTAATTTTGAACCTGCCGCCGGTCAGGAGTTCTTCTCTCACTATGCTCTTAAGCTCCTGTAATGGTATCTGGAGCACTTCGGCTTCATTGAGCATGGCAGCATCTGTTTTTAGGTCTTCTATAAAGATTTTCTGGCGTTCTGATACGTTTTTAAGGTTGGGGGACAACCAGATCAATCGATTAAACTTCAACTCACTTTCACCCTTAACATTCCTTTCATGTGCCTTATACGTATGCTTAGTGGCTATTTTGTTTTGTATGTCAATTACAGATGAATCGGAGCCTTTTGGTTTATAACCATAATCTTCACCCACCAGGTGTATAGACATGCTGCATTTTTTTAAATCATTTTCCACCATCTCTTCAAGCGCTTTGGCTTCTTTTGGTAAAGAGTGTATCGGAAGCACATTATAGCCATGCCTAATCAGCTCCCTTTTAATAATGTCCCTTTGTATAACTACATCTACACCAGTACTTGCCAGATAAACTGTTTTCTCCCTTTGAACAGATATTTGGTGATCTGTAGTCTGTTTATCATCCGATAGTGAGAACAGAACTTCTATGATATCATAGGCCATGTCCACCAGTTTCATCCAATAACTCCGTTCTGTACTGCCACCAAAAAATTTTTTATACTCAATTACTTCCCCGGAAAGTGAGTCGTACTGGAAAAAATCATAGGTTTCAATATTTGAAATTTCAGGAAGCACTTCGTCAGTGTCAATGGGATATTTTAGTACTTTAAATAATATTGGACGACCATTAGCCAACATGTTGTCCATATGATTCATATTAAACGCTTTAACAGAGTATATCAGAACTCTTTCTTCAATAAAATTCTCTGAAATTACACATATACAAACTTCCGCATTATCTACCACACTCTGATTGACATTATTTTCCGTAAAAACATGAATTGTTGGGTTAGAGCGGGTTAACTGAAAAAATAACGTATCTAAAAACCGCTTAAAATTTGAAATCCAACCGTGGACACTACCTTCGATAGGTTCATCATCTAAGCTTGAATGTAGAATAACTATGTCCTGGTCGGCATTCATAACAAAACGAATTTACTACTTTTTAAATGACTATGTGATTTTTTTCAAACCATATGTCCAAAGATCCAATCTTTACATTTCAATATGATGTTCCTCTGTTTTTAATTCTGAATTGAGGACCCTCAAGGTAACATCAACCATATCTATATATTTGGACATCATATCATAAAATTCTTCCTTACTGATGATCAGTAGTAAGGACTCTTCTTCTGTGGTTGCACTAAAATTATATTTATCTGAATCCAATATTACTTCCTCCCCGATCACACTACGCTCTAAAAGCGTTTTTATCGTTTGATCTTCATCATGTAATCTAATAGACCCTTTGACAATGATAAAAATCGGATATACACCGTTATCTCCTTTGTCTATTATGGTTACACCTTCATCAATTTTAATTTCATTGGTTACTTTGGCCAATTCAATAAGAATAGCTCCGGGAATAGACTTGAATTCATCTATTTCCTTGAGTAACATGGTTTTTTCAATATTCAAGAGCTTTTTATGGAAATTACCTCCCTTTTCCTGAAAAACAGGTGTAAGTATCGCTTTATCAAGATCTGATTTCACTTTAGGGTCTAACCTGGCAGTATGGGCTGCATATTGATGTTGGTCGATCATGTAAATTATAGCTGCTGCCGTTTCCCTCATAAAATAGTCTGGGTTGAACAGGTTTGCCACCAAAGCATCTGCGACTTTTGCATCAGGCATCGACCCAACTTTATACATGGCTAAAGCTTTGGTCCATTTGTTGATATGATTGTAGTCTCTATTAATAATCTGGAGCAAAAGGTCCTGATAGTTTTCGAATTCTTCAGGAGGATAGTATGCTTGTAATTTATT
The DNA here is from genome assembly GCA_964429655.1 of uncultured Roseivirgaceae bacterium. Lineage (GTDB taxonomy): Bacteria > Bacteroidota > Bacteroidia > Cytophagales > Cyclobacteriaceae > CAYSCZ01. The sequence goes on along the minus strand of CAYSCZ010000014.1, from coordinate 34,242 downwards.
AAGCCTTTCAGAGTTTTTGTAATCGTCTAAGATTGGGAAAAGCTTAACCTTAAGGTTGTCTTCAACAAATACTTGCAACATCTCTATAGCAAACGCTACATTGTCTGTACTTCCATCTTCAATATTTTCCTGGACCAGCCTTATGCTCTGAGGGTCATAAATCATTGCCAATAGCATGAATATATCTCTGTAATTTTGCTTATTTTCTTCCTCAAAAGCGTTTCTAACCATATAATCATAATGATCATCATTTGGTATTTCAATAAGCGCTTTGATGTTCCAGGCTATGTCTCCAATTATTGCCTCGATGGCTATTTTTATTCTGGCTGCCTGGAAATCGTAGGCCTGAAATCCATTATAACTTAGTGAAAGCAAAATCTCGGAGATAATACTTTTGTCGGGATAATCAATTTTTCTCCATAATAATTCAATGGCCTTTGACCCGCCTAATCGCCCAATCACTTGTATTATCCTTAGCATCACGTTGGTGCTCTGATTGGTCTTATAAAAAGCATTATCAACAGTTTGGAGCACCGCATCGCCGGAAGCAATTAATGATGCCATAGCAACATTAGAATAAGCAGGTATATCGAGATTTTCAATAAGTATAGGCCATAACTCCGGACGTTTTAATTTGCCGGCCGTTAACATTGCCGCTTTCTTCACCTCCGGGTTAATATCACGCATTAATTCATTCACATAGCTAACATATCTATCTTCTTCCAAATTAATCAATAATCTAGCGGCTAGTATTCTATCTTTGGCATTTGCCGAACGGACCATTGGAAGTATTCTTTCTTCTGAAATTTTTACTTTTTTGAACTTTTCAAAATTATCGATTACCTTATTTCCCAACTGCTTTAACCTGTCAATATTTTCATAGCTAACTTCTTCTTTTAGGCTTTCCAGAAGATGAAGCGGTTTGCATTCATTAAGTTTTACATATGAATATTTTCTTACTACAGTTAGTTCTGTCTGGAGCATCTCGATTAAAGTTTGTTCAAGCTTAATAGGTTCAATACGCTCCAATAATTTCAATGAAATGATACTTTTATCGGTTTCCTCCTCAAGCAATTCATTCTTTAATACGTTTATGGTACTATGGACATTTCTTTTTCCTTCACCTCTCATCTCATCTTTTTTAACTTCCAGTGTACCTCTCAAGGTAGTCTTATATTCATTGAATAGTTTGGTTGCGTAGATTACCACCAAAATGGCAAGGCCGAGTATAAAATAAGAAAAGTGTATCAACTCAAAAAATACCAGCAATCCCAATCCGATTTGCGCCGCACCCGCAATCAGTGTGGAAAATTGATTGACCACTCCTTCGATTTTGGTTTGTACATCAAACCTAATTTTCACATCCAACGGTAAAAAGAATAATTTAAATGCCGGATTTTCTAAGGCATCCTTGAGCGATGCTGTAAAGAGCTTTCCAAGCGCTGTGAAAAGAAAATAAAACAAAAAGACATCAGACTTTTCTTCATATCCGAAGATGTGGCCCGACACAACCGCGCCAATGGTAAATAATATCAATACCAGTGGCATGACCATGAGTGCAATTTTTAGACCATAGTTTTCAATTATGTAGTCATTAATGAAACTTTGAATTAAAAAGCTGGATATCATTATCGCCCCATTAAAAAAGGATAAAAAGTTAGCCAACTCTGTTTCATTAGGGTACATTGTCTCGGTGGCAGTCAAAAAAGTATAACTCACAAAAACACTGACCCCCATAGAGAATACCAGAAAGAGCGATAGCATTTTCAGGTAAGGGGTCTTCAATATATCTATAAATCGAATGGTCTGCTCCATCTCACCTTTTTGACGTTTGGTGATCGTATCGACGTTGTAGTTTCTGATGATGGTGATTGAGAATATAAAAACCCCAAAAGCAGCCAAAGAAGAGAACATTAATAGGTCGTAGGTCTTGTCAATAACATAGGTCGTTAAAATTGGTATAGAAAAAAAAGCAAGTATTGTTGCAGATAATTGACCGGTGTCGATACCTCCAATTATCCTCTTAGATTGTCTTAAGTCAAATATTCTTCCAAACAAACCCCAAAAACCGAGCAATGTAACGGCGGTGATTGGACCAATCATCACAAACAACACAAAAGGAAGAATGTAAAAATCATTTTCGCTCGCTGAATATTCAATGAATTCAAAAGATAATCGGATCCCAATGATGAATAGTAATATGAAAAAAATATTAGAAGTAACCAGGACCGAATACTTTAGCCTTTTTTGTAGGGACACATACAGTATGGTTGATACAATTCCTAAAAAACCAGTAGTAAAAAAAGCCACGTCAAGGTAGGATTCGCCCATAGTATTCAGGAATAATGTTTCAGAACCTATCTGATAGGTTGCAAGAAATATTCCCATGAAGAAACCTTTGCCAAGCAATAATAACATCGGTTTTTCTTCACCTTCAATACCCCCTAAGAATTTTAAAAACGCTTGTACCACAATCCTTTTTTATTTGATCTTAGAAAATTAAATAAATTTTATAAAAATTTAACTATTCAAAGATGAATAGGTAAGAATTAATGAAATACAACCTCCTAATTAGATTAAAAATATAATTCACTGGCTACCCTGTAGGTATTGGAGTGAGCTTCTAATATGTCAGAAATTTTTTTTGAATAACCGCCTCCCATACTTACCACTATTGGGATTTTATTCTCCCGGCAAAACCTAAATACTATCTCATCCCTATTTTTACAGCCGGCTATGCTAACACTTAGGCGGCCTAGTTGGTCATTATTTAATATATCTACACCCGCCTGATAAAATATAAATTCTGGCTTGAAATTATTGGTAATATTTTCTAAAGCTTTTTGAAGTTGAAATAGGTATTTCACATCAGAAACACCATCATCCAGGGGCAGATCAAGGTCAGAAAGTTCTTTTTTTAGCGGATAATTATTTTTACCATGCATACTAAATGTGAATACATTGGGTTCATGCTTAAATATTTCAGCAGTCCCATTACCCTGGTGGACGTCCAGGTCAATAACCAATACTTTTTTAATACCCATGTGTTTAATCAGGTAATTGGCAGCAATTGCTATGTCATTAAGTAGACAGAAGCCTTCTCCTTTATCACTAAAAGCATGATGAGTGCCTCCGGCAACATTCATTGCCACACCGTATTGCAGTGCATAGTGACAGCATTGTAAGGTCCCATGGGCTATTTCAATCTCCCTCCTAACCAATAATGATGATAAAGGGAAACCTGTTCTTCTAATTTCCTGCCTGGTTAGTTTGAGCGCTTTGAGCTTCATCCAGTAAGCTTTTGTATGTACATCCAGGATTAAATCCTCCTGTAATTTATTTGGTTGGAATAAGTTTTCCTCTTCGATTGTCCCCTCTCTCAAAAGTTGCTGTGGCAACAACTCATATTTTATCATCGGAAATCTGTGATCTTTTGGAAGAGGATGCGAATAATTGGTATTCCATGCAACCTTAAGCATAATCAGCAAACCCCGATTAAAACATAAAGTTTGATCTTAACCCTTTTTTCTTAAATCATCAAACAAAGAATTGAGTATAGCCAGTATCAAGCTAAACAAAAAAGCCCACCAAAATCCATCCACTTCAAAACCAGGAACTAAAGCATCCGCAAGGATAATAAGAATAGCGTTTATTACGAGTAAGAATAAACCAAGTGTTATAACAGTCAGTGGGATGGTTAGGATAATCATAAGAGGCTTGATGGTAACATTTAAAATTGCCAGTATTAAAGCTACGATCGTTGCAGTTAGAAAATTTTTGGTGGCTACTCCCGGTAAAATATAGGAGGCAATGATTATTCCAAGTGCTGATAAAAGTATTTTAACCAAAAAATTCATTCAAATTATGATTTAAACCAACTAGCGTACATGGGATAATTCGACGCTATTCTATCGATCATTTCATTATTCTTTCCCTCCGTCTTTTTAATCCTCTTGGCGGGAACCCCAGCCCATATGCTGTTGCTTTCCACATACGTGCCTTCCAATACTACTGATCCTGCACCAATAATTGCACCTTTTTCAATAACTGCATGATCCATTACGATGGCACCCATTCCAATCAGCACCCGATCTTTCAGCTCACAACCGTGGATGATGGCCGAATGGCCAATACTAACTTTATTCCCGATCACTGTTGGGGCAGTTTTATAGGTACAATGTACTACTGCATTGTCCTGGATATTTGTATCACTACCTATTTTTATGTAATGGACATCACCTCTGATAACTGCATTAAACCAAACGGTACAATTTTCACCCATTTCCACTTCACCTATAATCGTGGCGTTATCAGCGAACCAACAACTCTTTGCGAATTTTGGCGTGATACCCCTTACTCCCTTAATAAAAGCCATACATCAAAACTAATATATTTTAACTGACAGTCAATACTGCCATTTTGACACTTATGGCTATATTTGCGTCTTACATGAGTGTTAGCTATGAATCAACGAATAGAAGACATTAGCCTACTGGATAATAGTAACAAGCTTACCAAACCTTTAGGAAGTAATCCAAAGGGGAAAAGAAAGCTTTATATAGAGAGTTACGGTTGTCAAATGAATTTTTCTGACAGCGAGATCGTATCATCAATTCTCGAAAAAGAAGGATTTCAAACAACATTAGACTATAAAGAGGCGGATTTGATCCTCATCAATACGTGCGCTATCAGGGAAAAAGCAGAACAAACTGTCAGAAAGCGGTTATCTCAATTTAACAAATTAAAAGCAGAAAAGCCCTCCACCACCGTTGGTGTATTAGGTTGCATGGCAGAAAGGCTAAAGTCAAAATTTCTTGAAGAAGAAAAAATAGTTGACCTGGTGGCAGGGCCTGACGCCTACAGAGACCTTCCAAAATTAATCGGCGTTGTTGATGCAGGCCAAAAAGCAGTCAATACATTCCTTAGCCGGGAGGAAACATATGCTGATATCAGTCCGGTAAGACTTTCCTCTAATGGGGTAAGTGCCTTTATTTCAATCATGAGAGGCTGTGATAATATGTGTTCATTTTGTGTTGTGCCCTTCACCCGTGGCAGGGAAAGAAGCCGCGATCCTCATTCAATTGTTAGAGAGGCCACTGAACTTTTTAACAACGGATACCGAGAGGTAACGCTTCTTGGACAAAATGTTGATTCTTACAAATGGTCTGCAGAAGAGAATAACAAGGCTAAACTTCAAAAAGCCAATCCTAATGAAGTGATAAATTTTGCTAAGCTATTGGAAATGGTAGCTCAGGTAAACTCATTATTAAGGGTTAGGTTCTCTACATCACATCCAAAAGATATTACTGATGAAGTGCTGCACACCATGAAAAAATACAATAACATTTGCAAGTATATCCACCTCCCGGCTCAGAGTGGTAATACCAGGGTCTTATCGCTTATGAACAGAACATACACCCGGGATTGGTACTTAGAGCGGATAAGATCAATAAGAAACATTTTGGGTGATGAATGTGGGATTTCATCTGACTTTATAACCGGCTTTTGCACTGAAACCGAAGAAGAACACCAGGATACTTTGTCCCTGATGGATATCGTCAAGTATGACTTTTCATACATGTTCAATTATTCGGAAAGACCTGGCACATTAGCAGCTAAAAAGTTTACCGACGATATACCGTTGGCTACAAAGAAAAGAAGGCTTAAAGAAGTGATTGAAAAACAAAATGCGCTATCTCTGCACCGAAATAAACTTGATGTCGGGAAAACCTTCGAAGTACTAATCGAAGGGTTATCAAAGCGATCAACAAATCAATTTAAAGGAAGGAATAGTGCTAACAAAGTATTCATTTTCGATATAGAAGACGGATTAAAAAAAGGGGATTTTGCAAAGGTCGTAGTTTATGATTGCACGGCTGCTACTTTATTTGGGAAAATCGTTAAAGAGTAGTTGAAATATGAATAATTCAGATATACTAAGCATCAAACAGCGGTTCGAAATAATTGGAAACTCTCCCAAGCTGAATAATGCGATCAGGGTAGCTATCCAGGTCTCAGGTACTGACATGAGTGTACTCATTACCGGAGAAAGTGGAAGTGGTAAAGAATCTTTTTCTAAAATTATTCATTCCCTTAGTCATAGGAAACATGGTCAATTCATAGCCATCAATTGTGGTGCAATACCTGAAGGAACAATTGATTCAGAGCTCTTTGGCCATGAAAAAGGAGCTTTTACAGGTGCTTATGATTCAAGAAAAGGTTATTTTGAAGTGACTAACGGTGGTACCATATTCCTTGATGAAATTGGTGAAATGCCGCTTGGGACCCAAGCCAGATTATTGAGGGTCTTAGAAAACGGCGAGTTCATCAAGGTTGGTTCTTCAAAAGTTCAAAAAACAGATTTAAGGGTAATCGCTGCCAGCAATGTAGACCTTGTAAAAGCTGTTGAAAATGGAAAATTCAGGGAAGATCTTTATTATCGTTTAAATACAGTACCAATCAATGTGCCGCCTCTTAGAGAGCGGGGTAATGATATAATCCTGCTGTTTAGAAAATTTGCTTCTGATTTTTCAGAAAAATATCATGTGAAACCAATAGAACTGACAGCTGAAGCCAAGGATATATTAATTAGTTATCATTTCCCAGGAAACATAAGGCAATTGAAAAATTTGGCTGAACAAATATCCGTTTTAGCTATGGATAGGGTAATTGACACCAATCAGTTAGTGGAATATTTGCCTGATCAACATAGTAATTTGCCGGCAATTGTACCGAAAAGTGAAAAATACAATAGCGAATTCTCGGAAAGGGATATACTTTATAAAGTTTTATTCGACTTAAAGAGTGATTTTAATGAATTGAAATCATTGGTATTAAAAATTTTGAAAAAAGATGATTCTACGGAACTGATAGAGAAACATGGAAATTTATTCTCCAAAATTCCTAATGAAGGTAATGAAGATGCAGATACTGAAGAATTAAAACCAAGTAGTCCGCTACTATTGGAATCAGCTAAAGATCAAAATAATTATTCGGTTGACATCCAGGATATTACACATGAGACGGAAGATGACGAATCACTGTCCATAGAGAAAAAAGAAAAAGAGTTGATAATGAAAGCCTTACATAGAAACAATAGAAAAAGGAAACAGGCCGCAAAAGACCTGGGAATCTCAGAAAGAACACTTTACAGAAAAATAAAACAATATGAACTGGAAGAGTTTTAATTTATCCTCGGCATACATATCATTAATGGTATTAATCGGTGGATGCGGGGTTTACTCCTTTAGCGGTGCTTCTATTGGGCCAGATGTCAAAACAATATCCATAGGGACATTTTTTAGTAACGCTCCTTTGGGCCCATCCAATATGAGCACACTGTTTACTGAAAAGCTAAGAGACTTTTATCAGCAAAACACTAGTCTGGTGTTGGTTCAGGAAGAGGGTGATCTACAAATCGAGGGGTTTATAGAAGACTATACTTTAAAACCAATAGCACCCAGCTCTGCAAATAATACAGGTGGTATTGATTTCAGCAGCTTGACCCGAATTAATATCACGGTTTCAGTATCATATTATAATTCAAAAGATGATGCTTATAATTTTGAAAATAAAAATTTCTCCTTTTTTAGAGACTTTGATCAAAATTCTGAAGATCTTGAATCTAACGAACAAGAATTCCTAAACGAGATTTTTGACCAAATTATCTTGGATATATTCAATAATTCAGTGGCTAATTGGTAATTTTTTTTAAATTCGGAAAATATTTTTAAATTATCATCCGTGGACGAACAAAACTTTATAGACCTATTACGGCATCCCGGAAATATAACAAAGGATAACCTAGATGAACTGGCAGATGTAGTTGAAAGATTTCCATATTTCCAAAGCGGAAGGCTTGTGCTGGCGAAAGGAAGTAAAGAACTTAAAGTTTCAGAAGCTAAACAACGAATAAACACCGCCTCAGTATATGCCACTGATCGAACACTATTAAAAAAATATATACTGGGAGAGATTATTTTTCTGGATTCAAGAACAGAAGAGAATAAACCACGGGAAAAATCAGTAACAACCAAGCATAAGCCCACCAAAAAAGTAAAAAGTACTTACCAACCGTCCGAAGCACAAAAATCCACCACCATTAGGAAAACCAGTGCTCCTATCCTGAAAGATTCAGGACCATTGCCCACTAAACCAAATCCTTTAGCTGACTCCATATTAAGCCAACGCAAAGAGTATGAGCTTTCAACTGATGAAGCCATAGACGAATTGAAGCATTATCTGGATGAGCTTCAAAGGAGTAAATCCAGATATCTTGAGTATGAGAAGAAGATGGATGAAATAGAGGCCGAAGAACAGGCCGTTGATGAAGCAGTGAAAAAAGCAGCTATTGAATCGGAAAATACTGAGGAAGCCAAAAGTGAGACCTCATCAGATAAAAAATCGGGTCAACAAGAAGAAGCATCCTCAAAACCAACTGAAAAAAAATCTATAGAAGAACAGCAAATTCTAACACAAGTTCAAGAGCCCAAAAAAGAACAAACAACAACAGCAAAATCGACAGATAAAACTGACGCGCCTAAGGCATCGGAAAAAGTAACCAAAACCAGAAGATCATCCAGGATAGTTGTTCAGAAGAAAGAAACACAGATAAAGCAAGACCATGAACAACAAAATGAAGAACAACCCAAAGAGCCTGTAAAATCACCCTCAAAAAGATCAAAGTTCAAAATAGAAAGCCATAAGCCGAAGCAGGAAGAGGAACCCAAACAAGCCCATCCAAAAGAAAAAGAATCACCTGCGCCCAGGAAAAAGCGTTTTGTATTGACTTCAGGCTCAAATAAAAAATCTGAAGAAAAAAAAAATCAATAAGCTCGGAATATAGAAATTCCGGAAAAAATCAGCAGGAAATCATAGAAAATTTCTTGAAAAAGGAACCCTCCCTGATGAGGCGTAAAGCTGATCCAAAGACTAACCAAAGACAACAAGACTTATCCGAACCCAATATTGAATTAGACAAAGAAATCGTATCAGAAAATCTGGCTCAATTGTATTTAAAACAAGGTAAAACAGACAAAGCAATCAGCATTTATAAAAAGTTGATATTGAAATTTCCTGATAAAAAGAGTTACTTTGCTGCTTCAATTGATAAATTAAAAAATTAATAGATGTATACATTAGTTGTGATACTGGCATTGCTATGCGGATTATTGTTAATTTTAGTGGTTTTAGCTCAAAATCCTAAGGGAGGGGGTCTATCAAGCCAGTTCGGAGGAAGTGGGGGGGCATCTCAAATTATGGGCGTTCAAAAAACAGGGGATATTTTGGAAAAACTTACCTGGGGATTCGCCATCGCACTGTTGACGCTTACCTTATCTACAAGTTTTTTAGTCGGTGAAAAAGAAGAAACTACCATAGAAAGCCCAAATGTAGACAGGGCTAACCAGAGAACAGTAGTTCCATCGTTGGGTGGAGGAACTACAAAACAGGAAAACGAACAATCTTTGCAGGACGTCGAAGACCTTGAAGGACTAGAAAGCCTTAACCCCGAAGAGGATGGATCAAATTAAGCGCCTTAAGCAGCACTTAAATGTCTTACAAGTAATCGTTTAGCTACAGGTAAGATTGTTTCGGGTACTGGATAATTCAGCTTACTTAAAATAAGATAAGTTGCTGGATTTGGAAGCTGTTTGTTCTTCCTTATCAACTGCATCTTGATTGATTCATAGCTATTGAATATTGATTTATTCTCTTTTTGAATAAAATTTGTTGAGATTCCTCTAAAATTTTCCTGGTGATTTTTAAATACGGTTAGATTATAAAAATATATGAACACCTCATTTTCATTTTCCCTATTCAGAAATAAATAACCTTCATCGAAATAAATGGGGGTCAATCCAACAGAGGTTAGCTCCATATTTCCTTCAACGAGTTCATAAAGTTCCTTGCCTTCATTGATATACTCCTCGAACTTGGGAATTGCAAAGAAAATTATATCCTCAATTTCTTTCATCATATCATTATCCTCAATCAACCTTTTGTAAGATATTTTCAGTTTTTTAAAATCTGCTTTGGATATGCTTTTCGGAAAACTTTCATATACAATTTCTTTATTCTCTTTGATCCTCAACAAGTTCTTATAATGAAATACAAGGTCAGAAAGGAATGGAAACAATTTATTTAGAAGAAATTCTTTTCTGACATTCTTGAGATATGCCAAAAGGACATATTTTTTGAATTCAAAGTCAATTAATCCCTGCGTAATCCAATCATGATTTAATTTTTCCATATTCCAATGAATAAATTTTATAATCAATATAAAAATTAGACGATTATTTTCATAAACTACTGACATATTTTTTGATAGTGTAAATTTTGTCATGTTATAGACTGAAATTTTGTCTTATATTTATTTAAATAATGGATTGGCATAGCTTATGTTACTAGGTGTTTATTGTAGTTTTTTACTAACCTATTATAAATACGAGCAAAATGTCAAAAGTTAACTTTAAACCATTAGCAGACAGGGTTCTAGTTGAGCCAGCTGTAGCAGAAGAAAAAACGGCTTCTGGGATCATAATTCCAGACACTGCCAAAGAAAAGCCTCAGAAAGGTGAGATTGTAGCTGTCGGTTCCGGAAAAAAAGACGAACCTATTAATGTTAAAATAGGAGATCACGTGCTTTATGGTAAGTATGCCGGTACAGAAATCACAATCGATGACAAAGAGTATCTGATTATGAAAGAGTCAGATATTTACGGTATTATTTAAAAAATTTAATCTTTAACAAAAAAACCTAATTAGAATGGCGAAAGAATTATTTTTCGATAGTGAAGCTAGAGATCAATTAAAAAAAGGTGTTGATACTCTTGCACATGCAGTAAAAGTTACCCTTGGTCCAAAAGGACGTAATGTGGTAATTGACAAGAAATTTGGAGCTCCTTCGGTTACAAAAGATGGTGTCTCAGTTGCAAAAGAAATTGAATTAAAAGAACCCATTGAAAATATGGGGGCCCAACTTGTCAAAGAGGTTGCCTCTAAAACTGCAGATGATGCAGGTGATGGTACTACAACAGCAACGGTGCTAACACAGTCAATTTTTACACACGGAATAAAAAATGTGGCTGCCGGAGCAAATCCTATGGATCTAAAAAGAGGTATTACCAAAGCCGTTGCAGCTGTGGTAGAAAATTTAAAAACTCAATCTAAAGCGATTAAAGGCTCAGATGAGATCGCTCAGGTAGCATCTGTTTCTGCAAACAACGATAAGGAGGTTGGTAAAATGATAGCAGACGCCATGGATAAGGTAGGAAGAGATGGTGTAATCACAGTCGAAGAAGCAAAAGGCACGGAAACAGAGGTTAAAACTGTTGAGGGTATGCAATTCGACAGGGGCTATCTTTCACCCTATTTTGTTACCAATACCGATAAAATGGAAACTGAATTAGAGGCTCCATATATCTTGATATATGATAAAAAGATCTCTAACATGAAAGAACTTCTTCCGATTCTGGAAGCAGTCTCACAAACCGGAAAGCCATTATTAATAATAGCAGAAGATGTAGAAGGTGAGGCACTTGCAACACTTGTGGTTAACAAAATAAGAGGTGCGTTAAAAATAGCTGCCGTTAAGGCTCCTGGCTTTGGTGACAGAAGAAAAGCTATGCTGGAAGATATAGCTATACTTACAGGTGGTACCGTTATTTCTGAAGAAAGGGGTTATAAGCTTGAAAATGCAACCATCGATTATCTTGGTACCGCTGAGAAAATAAACATCGACAAAGACAATACTACCCTGGTTAATGGTGCTGGATCCCAAGAAGATATTAAGGCGAGAATTAATCAAATCAAACAACAAATTGATAATACAACATCAGATTACGACAAAGAGAAGTTACAGGAGCGATTAGCAAAATTATCTGGTGGTGTGGCAATCCTTTACATTGGTGCCCCTACGGAATTAGAAATGAAGGAAAAGAAAGATTTGGTAGATGACGCCCTACATGCAACAAGAGCAGCAGTTCAGGAAGGTATAGTCGCAGGAGGAGGCGTTTCGCTGATCAGGGCTATAAGTTGCCTTGACGAGCTGAAAGTTGAAAATGCTGATCAGGAAACCGGTGTAGGAATCGTAAAACTAGCATTGGAGTCCCCATTAAGAACAATCGTTGAAAATTCTGGTGGTGAAGGATCTATAATACTTCAAAAAGTAAAAGAAGGCAAAGATGATTATGGATACAATGCCAATACGGATACTTACGAAAATATGTTTGAGGCCGGAATAATTGATCCAACGAAAGTAACAAGATTGGCTTTAGAAAATGCCGCATCAATCGCAGGTCTATTATTAACCACGGAATGTGCTATTGTTGAGGAACCTGAAAAAGAAGGTGCAGCAGCAGCAGCTATGCCTCCAGGTGGAGGAATGGGCGGAATGATGTAATAATATTCACATTTCATCATAAATAAAAAAGGTCTCCTCAAAGCAAAATGGGGCGGCCTTTTTATTTTAAGTTGTCAGATACTCTTTTTTGTATCACTTTTAAGTTTATAGTTTAAGGTGTAGGGTAGTACTTACCATCGGGTTTGCTTTTTTAGCCAGATTACATGGCAGAGCAAATATTACTGCCTCTATTTCTACCTTTATAAGGTCTTTCAGCATAAATCCACGAAATCCTTTATTGTGTTTGATAGAACCAAAGGTAGCCTCCACATCCCTAGGCGGCTTAACCGGTGTTATAAGTCTTTTTCGGATGAGGTTTTCTCTGACCAACTGTTTTTTTAACCCAGATTTGTCATTGGAATTTTGTCATGAAGGGTTAAAGCCCAAAAAATCAGGCACTTAGGTCGAGGAGGCATAGCATCGCTATGGTGACGAGCCAACAACATGTTAAGGGTCTGATTTGAAGTGATTTAACCATGTAATAGAAAGTCTAATGACAATTCTGGGTTTAATATCTCCTTTTTAGAATTTCAGAATAGATAATCGCTTTCCTGGCGCCATCAGGATCTTTTAATGAGTTTCTAATGTCTTTGGCCAGATTATTGTCCTTTTTTTTCTTGTGATAAATATCATCGAAACTTTTATCCTTTAGTAAAGATTTTTCGGAATCATCATCACTTTGAAAATACCTTTTCGCTTCCTTTATTGAATCTTCAAATACTTGTTTCGACTCAGCATCCTCATTTGATGAAGGTCTGCGTCTAATGCCTCTGCCCTTTTCCCTTACGGCAGTTTGAAAAACAGGTTTGTATTCATCATCCTGATCTTCCTCCACAGTTTCCTGATCTTTTTTGGAAGTAAACTCTTCCAATAGTTCCTCAAATGAGGCAGGCCTCTTCTCCCGTTGTGTTTCTTCTGTACCCTGCGATGGTTGTGTGGTTTTAGTACGCTTTTTTCTTAACGCTCTGGAAAGAAAATAGATGATTCCAAAGATCAGATAAATTAATATTTCAATATTGTCCATAAATCAAAATTAAGAAATAAGCCTAACTTTGACAGTTTTTAAGATATAATCCTGCCATATTCATGCTGCTTACCAAATTAGAAATAAAAGGTTTTAAAAGCTTTGCAGATAAAGTATTCATTGGATTTAACAGTGGCGTTACAGGTATTGTGGGGCCCAATGGTTGTGGAAAATCAAATATTGTTGATTCCATCAGATGGGTGCTGGGAGAGCAGAAGTCAAGTGCCCTCCGGTCAGAAAAGATGGAGAACATCATTTTCAATGGCACAAAAAATCGTAAGCCGACCCAACTGGCTGAAGTTTCCCTCACATTTAACAATACCAGGAACTTGCTCCCCACAGAATATTCTGAGGTTACAATTACCAGGAGGTACTACCGGTCAGGGGAAAGTGAATATTTACTAAACGGGGTCCCATGCAGGCTTAAGGATATTACCAACCTCTTCCTTGACACCGGCATATCATCAAATAGTTATGCCATCATTGAGTTGAAAATGGTTGATGACCTGTTAAATGACAAAGGTAACTCCCGTCGCCAACTGTTTGAAGAGTCTGCAGGAATATCAAAATTTAAAATACGAAAAAAAGAAACCTTAAAAAAACTTAGTGATACGGATATGGATCTGGAACGGGTCGATGATCTACTTTATGAAATTGAAAATAACTTAAAATCCCTTGAAAGACAATCCAAGCAAGCCAAAAAATACTATGCTATAAAAGAAGACTACAAAAATGCATCAATAGCACTGGCTAATAAATCTCTATCAGACTTTCAGAATAAACTTACAGAAATTAATGAATCGATAAATAACCATTCTGACAAAAAGCTCGAAATAAGCAAAAAACAAAAGGAGAATGATGCAACGATTCAAAAAGCAAAATCCGATTTAATCCTTAAAGAAAAATATTTGTCAAGCCGTCAGCAGACCTTAAATGAACATGTAAATAGAATCCGGCAGTATGAAAGTGAAAATAAAATACGCAATGAAAGGCTGAGATTTCTGAATGATAAGTCTGATAACCTTAAGCAGCAAATTGAGCAAGACCGGAAAAGTAATGACCGGGCAGCTTTTTCTTTAAATAGTCTGCAAAATGAATTGGAGACGGCGGAAAAAATTTTTGATGAGATAACACAAAAAGTGGGTTCGTTAAAGCAGAATTATGAGGATCAAAAACAAAAAACTCAAAAACTTACTGAAGAAGCCAACCTAATCAAAGAACAGGTAAATGCACAGCGAGACCACAATTACCAGCTAAATAAGTCGCTGGAAATCAAAGAAATGCAATTAAGTTCTTTAAATGAACAAAAAGAAAAAATTCAAATAGACTCTTCCATGCAATCATCGAGTCTGGAAACCTTTAAGAAAAAGTTGGATGAATTACTTATTGCAAAAAAAGAAGCAGACCGGGAACTCAGTAAATCCATTGACAAGGAAAAAATTCTGGAAGAGACCCTGAACCAAACTGAAAAAACTATTCAATTATTAAAAGAGGATATCACGAAGGTCAACAGAAAATACGATGCAATTCGTAATGAGTATAATCTTACACGCTCACTAGTTGAAAACCTCGAAGGATTCCCGGAGGCTATCAAGTTTTTAAAAAAACATTCTGATTGGGCGGAAGAGGCACCCTTACTCTCTGACATTCTTACCTGTCCGGAGGATTACAGGGTGACGATAGAAAACTACCTGGAACCGGTTATGAACTATTTTGTAGTTGAAACAGAGAGACAAGCATATCAAGCTGTCAATATTTTAAGCGACTCGGCAAAAGGCAAAGCAAACTTCTTCGTATTGGAGAATTTTGAAAATTATAAAGCCGAAGAATCAAAAATTTTTTATGATGGAATTGCCGCCATAGATATCATTGAATTTGATAATCGATACAAGAACCTGCTTTTATTCCTACTTGACAAGGTTTATATCCTCGATGGAAATAATCTTGAAAATTATGAAGTGGGAAAAAATATGGTTCTGATGGCTAAATCGGGAAAAATTACCAAAAAATTTAACATCATTTCCGGTGGCTCAGTAGGACTTTTTGAAGGGAAAAGGATTGGGCGTGCAAAGAATTTAAAAAAGTTGGAACAGAGAAGTGAGGAATTGATCAACAGAAAACAACAACTCGAATATAAACTAAAACAGACCAACGAACAATTAACCCAATACCGGGGCCAATCTCAAAAAGACCAAATAGAGAAGTTAAAGAAAAAAGCTTCATGGCTTAATGAAGATTACATATCCATAAAAGCCAAGCAGGAACAGTTTCAGCAGCAATTAGATACCAATATCACAAGGCAGGAGGACATCGATCTGCAAATCATTAACTTTAACACAGAAATCAGTACATTAAAACCAGAAGTAAAAGCTCAAAAAAATCAGCTTCAATCCATCATCAATAAGAACGAGGCTTTTCAGGAGGAGTTGAAAGGTTATAATGAGATTTTAAACCAGAAATCATCAGCCTATAATCAAGAAAATATCCTCTACCATCAGCAACAAAACAAAGTCAACAGCATAAAGCAAGAATTATCCTTTAAGCAATCTACTTATGAAAGCAGTAAAACACGGATTGAAAAAAATCAATTGGAACTAAAAAATACTGATTTAGAAATAAAGAAGTTGGTAGAGAACACCGCTAAAGATGACGATAAGCTAATTGAAATGTATGAGGAGAAAGAAACTATTGAAGCAAGTGTTAATGACGCTGAAAAAGCATACTATGAATCAAGGGGAATAATAGACAAATACGAGAAAGATGGTCGCGAACTTCAAAGGAGTAAAGAAACTCAGGACAATCTGATTATGGAATACCAAAATAAGCAAAATGAAATTAAACTGCATATTAATTCATTGATTGACAGAATACGGGTAACGTTTGATCTTGATTTAAACGCATATGAATCACCTGAAAGTGAATACAATAAGCTAACCCAGGCCGAACTTGAAGAAAAGGTAAAAAACATTAAACAAAAACTTGATAATATCGGGCCGATCAACCCAATGGCTATGGAAGCCTATGAGGAAATAAAAGAAAGGCATGAATTTATCAATTCCCAAAAAGAAGATTTGGTAAATGCTAAAAGCAACTTATTGACTACAATAAAAGAAATAGATGAAGTAGCAAAACAAAATTTCCTGGATTCATTTGAAAAAATAAACGCCAATTTCAAAAAAGTTTTTTGCTCCCTGTTTTCGCAAGAAGATGATTGCTATTTGAAACTGGACAATCCGGAAGACCCACTGGAATCACACATTGAGATCATTGCTAAACCTAAAGGAAAGCGACCATTATCCATCAATCAACTATCAGGTGGTGAAAAAACACTAACCGCAATTTCACTACTATTTGCCATCTATCTCTTAAAGCCTGCACCATTCTGTATCTTCGATGAAGTTGATGCGCCTCTGGACGATATGAACATTGATAAATTTAATGGTATCATCAGGGATTTTTCAGATAACTCCCAATTCATAATCGTAACCCATAATAAAAGAACCATGGCTAGTACAGACATTATGTACGGCATCACTATGAATGAACCCGGGGTTTCTACATTAGTAGCTGTTGACTTAAGGGAACTTGCATAAAGAAATATCAAAATTTTTTAAATAGAAATAGTATGCATGCATACTATTTTTCACTATTTTTGAAATAGTATGCATGCATACTAAATATTAAGTCAAAACACTTTAATGAATGGAAACTATAACCACAAAAAAAGCAATTAAAGGAGGAGAGTTTCTGATCCGGGAAACTGACCCTCAGGATATTTTCATATGCGAAGATTTTAGTGAGGAACAAATGATGATGGCCCATGCATGTGAGGATTTTGTCGAAAAAGAAATAGAGCCTAATGTTGAGCGTATGGATAGCCTTGAAGAAGGTTTTATGGCCTCTTTACTTGATAAAGCCGGGGAATTAGGCTTGTTAGGTGTCAGCATTCCTGAAGAATACGGTGGGTTAGGAATGAGTTTTAATACCAGCATGTTAATCGCTGATGTTATTGGATCTGCCGGTTCTTTTTCCACAGCTTACGGTGCCCATACAGGAATAGGTACCCTACCAATTTTATATTATGGTACAGAAGCACAAAAATCAAAATATCTTCCCAAACTAGCTTCTGGGGAATGGAAAGCATGTTATTGCCTTACAGAACCAAACGCAGGATCTGATGCCAATTCCGGTAAAACAAAAGCAACGCTTTCTGAAGATGGCAGGCATTACCTCATCAATGGCCAAAAAATGTGGATCTCAAATGGTGGTTTCGCAGATTTATTTATTGTATTTGCCAAAATTAATGACGACAAGCATTTATCCGCGTTTATCGTGGAGAAAAGTTTTGGAGGCATCACCATGAATGATGAGGAGCGAAAACTAGGGATAAAAGGTTCATCTACACGACAGGTATTTTTTAATGATTGCAAAGTACCGCTGGAAAACATGTTATCGGAGAGAGAAAATGGTTTTAAGATAGCGGTTAATGTTTTAAACATCGGCAGGATTAAACTCGGTGTTGGCGTAATAGGGGGTTGTAAAAAAATTATTGACCTTAGTGTCAATTATGCTCATGAAAGAAAACAATTTGGACAATCCATTAGCAATTTCGGTGCCATCAAGCATAAATTCGGTGAAATGATCGCCAGGACATATGCTTGTGAATCAGCATCATACCGGGCAGGGCAAAATATTGAAGACAAGATTGAATCAAATCTTGCCGAAGGAATGGATGATCAAAGTGCTAAATTGAAAGCGCTTGAACAGTTTGCCATTGAATGTGCAATCATAAAAATTCACGGTTCCGAGGTGTTGGATTATGTTGTTGATGAAGGTGTCCAAATATACGGTGGGATGGGTTTTTCAGAGGAGGCACCCATGGCTAGGGCTTACCGTGATGCCAGAATTACCAGAATTTATGAAGGCACCAATGAAATAAACAGAATGATGCTGGTGGGTATGCTCATGAAGAGGGCAATGAAAGGCGAATTAGATTTAATGGAACCAGCGAAAGCTGTGGGTAAAGAATTAACTTCCGTACCATCCTTTGAAACCCCTGACTTGTCCCAACCACTTTCACCAGAAAAACAAGTTATTAAAAATCTAAAAAAAGTGGTGCTTATGATTGCTGGAAAAGCTGCACAGAAATTTGGTGCCGCCCTAAATGAAGAACAAGAGATATTACTCAATATTGCAGATATAATTACTGAAATCTATGCCGCTGAATCAGCAATTCTAAGAACAGAAAAACTGATCAGTGTTCGGGGTATAGAAGCCTGCAAATCATATGAAAACATGACCAAAATATATCTCAATCATGCAATACAGATAATCAACAAAGCAGGAAATGAAGCCATAGCGGCCTTTGCAGCAGGTGATGAGTTGAAGGTAATGACCATGGGCATGAAAAGATTTACCAAAGCAAATGCTGTAAACACTAAAAACCTTAGAAGAGAAATAGCAGAAGAGGCCATTGTTAAAAATGGCTATCTCTACTAAATACCCACTGCATTCATTTTAAAAATCCACTTTTTAAAGTGGATTTTTTTTTGCTTTCTTTTTAAGTCTTTCCAATAAAACTAACTTTAACAGTATGACTGATTAAGCATATGTATACCATTAAAAACCTTACAACAAAAGAAAAAGCACTGAAATTAAATCTCAATGACAAAATATATGGGACTTTTGCTGAGATAGGTGGTGGACAGGAAGTAGCCGAGCATTTTTTCAAAGCAGGGGCAGCCTCTGGAACTGTAGCAAAAACCATGTCAGCGTATGATATGATCTTTAGCGATGCTATCTATGGGAAATCCGACCGGTATGTATGTCAAGATAAGTTAATTAGAATGCTTAATAAAGAGTATACACTGCTGTCACAAAGACTAACGCACCGTGCCAAGCGTTCGCAATTTTTTGCATTTGCCAATACGGTAGAAGTACTAAATTACAACAAATCCAACATTGGGCACGGATGGATAGGCATACGTTTTCAGCTACACCCCTGCTCGAAACCGAATGACTGTATCATACACGTACTTTTAAAAGACACGGAAACCAACTGGCAACAACAAGTACTTGGAATTGTAGGTGTAAACCTAATTTTTGGTTGCTATAACATATCAGAACCTGAAGATCTGATCAATTCCCTCAAAGACAGTATCAGTGGTTCCAGGTTTGAAATCGATATGTTCAGACTAACTGGCCCTGACTTTCATCATGTTGACAATCGGCTGATGAGCTTGATACTGGTAAAAAATGGACTTACCCATGCGGCAATGTTTGACCCGAAAGGCAATGTATTACAACCTTCAGAAGTTCTGTATAAGAAAAATGTCCTGGTGCTTCGCGGTCGTTTTCGACCAGTCACGCTTGTTCATGTAGATATGATGATCAGTGGAATTAAACAAGTAAAAAAAGATGGGGCAATCGATAAAGAAAAATTATTGATACTGTCCGAACTGACACTTAATGATCTAACCATGGGAGGAGAAGTAGATGAAACAGATTTTCTGGACCGGGTTGACTTACTAAGCTCACTAGGGCAGAATGTAATGATTTCCAACTACCAGGAACACTATAAAATGGCCGCTTACTTATCTAAGTTCACAAAAAAAAGAAGGATCGGAATTATCCTTGGTGTCAATAATCTTGAAAGAATCTTTGATGAAAGATACTATGAATCATTGGATGGGGGCATCCTGGAATCTTTTAGCCGGTTATTTGGAAGTAATGTGAAGCTCTTGATTTACCCATCTTTAAAACATGATAGCAAAGAATTATACAGTTTAAAAGACTTTGTTCCTCCTTCTCATTTGAAATCATTATTCCAGTATTTCATTGAAAATGGAAACATTGAGGCTATTGAAAACCCTAAGCATGAACATTTACATATAGCCTCCGACAAAATTCTTAAAATGATTAAAAATGGAGATAATGGTTGGGAAGAAATGGTGCCTTTTAAAGTGTGTCAGGCCATCAAAGAAAATCATTTATTCGAGTATCCGGCGCCTACGCCGTTTGATGTAGATGTGGATATGCCGAATTCTTAATTGATCAGCAAGGGCCATTCAATCAATTTTTGTATTATTACGCAAAAATTATCCCTACATCAATTTTATCTAACTCATGGCCGCCAGAGGATTATTCACAAACAGGATAGGTTTTGTACTTGCTGCAGCCGGCTCAGCGGTTGGATTAGGTAACATAGTCAAATTTCCTTTTGAAGTTGGGCAGGGCGGTGGAGCTGCTTTTGTGGTCATGTATCTGCTTTTTTGTTTTGTTCTCTGTTTTCCTGTTATGGTTACTGAAGTAGCTATAGGAAGAAAAACAGAACTAAATCCAGTTGGTGCGTTTAATGCACTGGGCTTCAAAAAATGGAATATACTCGGGAAGCTGGGGATAATATCAGGTATTTTAATTCTTTCATTTTACAATATTGTGGCTGGTTGGGGATTTGGATATGTCATTGAGTTACTGTTAGGCAACTTCGATATTAATTTCTCAAATTTCACAAATGACATATTAAAAGTAGGATTATATGCCATTATTTTCATGCTGTTGACGGCAAGTATTGTCTCTAAAGGTGTCTCAGCCGGAATAGAAAAGTCAGCAAAAATCCTTATGCCTACGCTCATCATCATAATATTAGGACTTGTGGTTTATGCACTTACACTGCCACATGCGCTTGAAGGTATAAAATTTTACCTTATCCCTGACCTCACCAAGTTTAACCTAAGTACGATCAGTGGTGCACTTAGACAGGCGTTCTTCTCATTGTCCCTTGGTATGGGCGCTCTAATAACCTATGGAAGCTACCTTGATAAGCAAGAAAACATTGTTTCATCCGCTACCATGATCACTTTTATGGACGTTGGGATAGCTTTTATATCAGGTTTGATGATGTTTCCACTGGTTGCTTATAATAATGCAGGGGACATGAGCAATATAAGTGGAGGGCTTGGATTAATTTTTGTTACCCTGCCCAGTGTTTTTGAAACCCTTGGATCAACTCTGGGAGCGCTCATCGGTGGATTATTCTTTTTGTTGCTATCATTCGCTGCTTTAACATCCACTGTATCGCTTTTAGAAGTGCCGGTCGCATATATCGTTGACCAGTATAATGTTCGCCGAAAAAGGGCTGTAGTCATTGCCGCCTTTATCATATTTTTGCTGGGAATTCCTTCCCTCCTGGCTAATGGTTATTCTGATTTTTTTAGCAATGCATTTCCAGTTCCGGGTTCTACTGATTTTATGTCATTAATTGTTAAAATAACAGATTCATTTTTATTGATTGGAGGTTGTTTAATCGTGATCTTTGGTGCTTATGTCTGGAAAAAGGCCAACCTGCACAATGAAATTTCCAATGGCATAGAGCACTATAATGCCTCTTTTGTAAAATCTTTCTTAAACATTACCCTTTCCTATGTGTGCCCTATTTTATTGGCTTTATTATTTTTGGTTGTATTACTCAACAACTTCTTTGGTGTAAGTATTTAATTTTTTTAAATGGAAGTTGATAGAAATAAATTTCGAAAAAAACTACGAATAATAATTTTTGAGACTATCACCCCGTCGGGAAGAATTTTTGATATTGTTATTCTTGTCATCATCCTGCTCAGTATTGGTGTCGTCATGCTGGAAAGTATTCAGGAAATAGATGACCGGTATGGTAAAGAATTGAAAATCATTGAATGGATCTTGACCATATTATTCTCACTGGAGTACATTGCCAGAATTTATACCTCCGAAACCCCCAAAAAATATATTACTAGTTTTTTTGGTATAATTGACCTTGTAGCTATACTTCCTACATATCTAACCTTGATATCACCCGGAACACATTATTTACTGGTAATAAGGGCATTGCGTTTATTAAGAATTTTTAGAATACTGAAATTGACAAGGTTTCTTGGTGAAGGGAAAGTTCTTTCTGATGCACTATGGGCCAGCAGACATAAAATTATTATTTTCTTGACAGGGGTTATCACAATCGTGATAATTAGTGGAACGATGATGTATTTAATTGAGGGTGGGAAAAATGAAGCGTTTACCAGTATACCCAGAAGTATCTATTGGGCAATTGTTACACTTACCACGGTTGGTTACGGAGACATTGCGCCTAAGACGGTGTTAGGTCAGGCTTTTGCTGCCATGCTTATGATAGCTGGTTATGCAATAATAGCAGTCCCCACGGGCATTGTAACCTCCGAGATAGCCTCCAGGGCAGCAAAAACTTACATCATTTGCAACCATTGTGATAAGGAGCATCATGATCGCAATGCGGTATATTGCAGTAATTGTGGCAACAGGTTACAAAAAACTAGTTCTTTATAAAAACTTCTGAACGATCTTCCTCTACGATAAAAACGTAATACTCCCCAGGAGGAAGCCTTACAATAGGCAGTTCTTTCACAACATCCCGGTAAATGGCAATATTGTTTTTGGTCGTTATTTCTATTTCCGTTGCTCTGGAAAGGATAAGCTTTTCATCTGTAATAGTCAGCTTAATAGGCTCGGGATAAAAAACATGCTCAAGTTCCGGGGAATATCTTTCAGCTCCGTCAGGAGGGATATATTTTATCCTAAACTTATTAGCACCCTCAGTCATTGAAGGATAGTATCGATACGACGCTTCGGAGAAATTGCCTTTTGATTCAATCTCATCACCAACCGGTTCCCAAAAATCATAATTCAACGCCTCCACCAAATATTTACCACCGGGTTTTTCAGCACTTGTTGTCCAGTAAATAATGGTATCGTTAATGCTGGCTTCCAGGAATCTGAAAGTATTATAAAAACGTATTGCATCAGGGTTTAATATATGCGGTTTGCAGCGATTATTATGGTAATATACTTTAATAATTACCGGGGAAAATTTTTTTACATTCTCAAAATCAACTTCCAAGGCGGACATTTGATAATCCATCTCCA
Organism: uncultured Roseivirgaceae bacterium; assembly: GCA_964429655.1. Taxonomy (GTDB): domain Bacteria; phylum Bacteroidota; class Bacteroidia; order Cytophagales; family Cyclobacteriaceae; genus CAYSCZ01. The sequence goes on along the minus strand of CAYSCZ010000014.1, from coordinate 10,888 downwards.
GCCGCTTATTATTTAACTTAACTTCCTTAACACAAAATCTATTTTCCTGGCTATTGTAAGGATTCTGAATGAAAATACGCTCACCTTTGTAAACTCCTGCCAAAACAAGCTCCTGGGCAAAACCCTCAATGCTTGTAATGACGATGATGAAAAAAGGCAGGAATTTATATAATTCAGGCACCTTACTTAATTATGAATTGAAATTATATCATGTTAAAAATAACAATTTTAAATTGAGGATGTACTTGAATATTGACAACATTATGCCATACCTTTAAATTTAGCGTTCGTAAAATAAGGCCAGACATAAAAATTGCCATAGATTAATCAAAAATTAGTGATATGAAATGTAAGAGGATCCTAAGCTTATTTTTAATAATATTTTCTATTAACAGTGCCCATGCTTCCTACCTGTTTATACCAATGGATGAATCACAAACGAACCACCTTAAGGCCTATGGAATTGCCTATTGGGTATTAACAAATGATATCGAAGTGGATTGGTTGTTGAACTACCGGGGTGGTAGTTTTATGCTCAAACACTACCAGAAATTTGAGAATGAGTTAATCATCAGAGGTGTAAGTTATAAGGTTATATCAGACGCTGATGCGAATAATATCTTAAAGCAAATCGCCAGTCCTTCATCAAATATGGATGCCATGAAGTTGGAAAAGTATCCTGAGATTGCTGTTTACTCTCCAAAAAGCAAACAACCCTGGGATGACGCGGTAACATTGGTACTCACTTATGCAGAGATACCTTATGATGTGATTTTTGATGATGAGGTGATGTATGAGGAATTACCCAAATATGACTGGTTGCATTTACACCATGAAGATTTTACTGGTCAATATGGTAAATTTTGGCGAATGTATCAGCATTTTCCGTGGTACCAGGAGCGACAACGAGAATATGAGGAGTCTGCAAGAAAACATGGTTTTACAAAGGTATCACACCTAAAACTGGCAATTGTCAAAAAAATACAGACTTATGTGGCCAGCGGTGGCTTTTTATTTGCTATGTGCTCAGCAACAGATACTTACGATATTGCTTTGGCAGCTGAAGGAGTGGATATCTGTCAACCGATGTTTGATGGTGATGCGATGGACCCCAGCGCCCAAAGTAAACTTGACTTCTCAAAAACATTTGCATTTGAAGATTTTAGACTGGTAACAAGCCCCTACAAATATGAATACTCAACCATAGATATCGACCCAAACAGAAGGGGAATAACAGAGCAAAATGATTACTTCAAATTGTTTGAATTTTCCGCAAAATGGGACCCCATCCCAACAATGCTTACTCAAAATCATACCCGGAAAATTAAAGGGTTTATGGGGCAAACCACCGCATTCAAAGAGGACCTGGTGAAATCGGATATCGTTGTAATGGGAGAAAATAAAGACCTGAATGAAGCTAAATACATCCATGGAGTGGTCGGCAAGGGTTTCTGTACATTTTACGGAGGACACGACCCGGAAGATTACCAACATTTAGTGAATGAGGATCCCACTGATCTAAACCTTCATCCAAACTCCCCTGGCTACAGACTTATATTAAATAATATCTTATTTCCGGCGGCTAAGAAGAAAAAACAAAAAACTTAATGCATGCGATCGCCACGGACACCCAAGTGCTTAATTATTTCTGCCTCCTCCATAAGGAATTGTTGCCAACGCTGATCGACATAATCACCGGGCATATATTTTTTTGAAAGCGAAAGAAAATTTCTGTAGTGGCCTGCTTCGGAAATCATCAACTCGTAATAGAATTCCCGGAGTTCGGCATCCTTAATATTTTTAGCCAAAAGTTTGAAGCGTTCGCAGCTTCGAGCTTCTATCAATCCATTCATTAGCAATTTCTCAACCAGCTGCTGATCCTTGCTACCCCCTTTTTTAATTTTTTTAGACAATGACACCGCATACTCATCGGTTCGCTGTCTACCTAAAGAATACCCTCTTTTAAAAAGCTGATCTATGACTCTTTGAAAATGTTCCCATTCTTCAGCTACTACAGGCGTAAGGGTATTTACCAAATCGTCCTTCTCCGGATACTGCACAATCAGTGATATGCAAGATGAAGCAGCCTTTTGTTCACAATACGCGTGATCTACCAAAATCTCTTCAATTTTTAAATTAGCTATATCTGCCCACCTGGGATCAGTTGGTAAATTAAGGCCAAGAACTGTTTTGCTTTCTGGTACCATCCTAAATATAAAATTGCAAATTTAATGTTATGTTCATCAGATGATTAATCAAAAAATATCCAACGCACACCTAAGTCAATAATTCGCTCCTGACCCGGATAAAAAGGTGTAACAAAGTATCCGTCATTATCCGGTTGATTTAAATGGGTCCACTTGAGAAAAACGGATACTTTATCCACGGTGAAATTAATAAAAGCATCAATTGGCATGTATGACTTCAACTCAAAATCGTCCTGAAGGTGAAATTGTTGTATTGCCGGATTATAATCATACCCGAAGTATGAAGAACGCCAGAAAAGATCGACCCCGACGTGGACTGGCATAAAATCATTAAATAATTTGCCTTTCCAATAAATCTTTCCATTATAAAACCAATCCGGTATACGGAATACATTTCGGGTATCGTTGCTAATAAACGTATAAATTAGCTCGTTCTCAAATACAAAAGCTTCATCTTTAATGTTGCTGGTAGGCAATACTAAACCAACATTTGAACCGATGTTGGAGATGATGGTTGTCTCATTGGTTTGGTCAGGCTCCTGATCAAGTCCATAATAAACATACCCTTCTATAGAAGTGATGGTGGCCTTAGGTTTAATTTTTAACCTCCAAACGTTTAGCGATACATCCCCTTTAATCTGGTTGTAGTTTATGGCATCAAAAGAATTATGCCATTCGTGATGATTCCCAAAATAATCCGACACTAAAAAGCTTGGCCTCGTTCTCACAGAATTATAGCTAATATTTAATAATCCTGACTTTAAATAACCTTCAAGTTTAAAATCACCACCCTGCCTGAATTCAAGCTGTCCACCTATTCTGATAGAATCAGTAAGATTATATCTTGCTTTCACACCTAGAAAATTTTCACTGTAATCATCCACAGGATCAAGAAGTAAATAAGTATAGTCTATATCGCGACGTTTGAGATATATGGTATAAAATATATTATTGAATAAGCCTGTTATACCCACTTCATTTCTAATCTCAGCATATTCAGGCCGTTCAAAAGTACTGTCCGGATCTATGAGGAACTGATTGTAGAAATCATCGTATGGATTGTAATCAGTACCCGGCACATTACTGTCCGAGAAGTCGGTATATCGAATGGATTGACGTATTCTGTCAAACTGATGATATAGTCTAAAATACGCTTTCAATTGGTATTGATGGTATAAGTGAAAGTTAAACCGGTTTTCTTTTATTTGTGCTTCTTCCAATCTTATGTTAGCATCCCTGAACAGAAATAGTTCATTTGTGGTCGTTGTATCCAGTTGTAGAATACCTCCGGTTTCATCCACCTTGTGTGTAAGGATAGCACTGTTAAATACAACCTTATACTTATCATTCAGGCTTCTGTAGAAACCATAAAAATCAATCATGGTAGACACCACATTTCTATCTCCCTGACTTCTGTCAGCGCCTATTTGCTTATCTGAGGTTATTCTGGTAATGTCAAATCCAACATTCCACCGAGGGTTAATATTTCTGGAAAAATCAAAATCTACGATCGACCTGTTTTGGCCGCCCAGTGCTACGAAAAGATCAATAAATGGCGACCTTGTATCAAAATATTTAAACTTTGAAGGATCTTTAAAATATGGATCAAATGCATTAAATCCTGATGAGGCACCTATTTGATTGGGCAATTGTATAAACATAGGGTTTAATGCCGTTCCTAAGTTTCCCAAATCTTGATACTTGTGATCATTTTTATCAACCCAGTCAAAACTTTCCAGATCGTAAGCCGTGGTGTCTAATGAATTGAACCTTCCATCATGCGCTTTAATATCTTTTAAGGTGGTATACCTTGTGGTCTCCGGCCCATACTCAAGCTTTGTGGTATCATCCACTATTTGTCCGGAAGAAACCAGGACCGCATGCAACAAGCAAATTATTAATATGAAAGACCTTAACTTCATTAAGCTCAATTCTTTTGGATAGATGACAGAATAATCTGATTGAATACATCCTCATCTTTTAAAAAATGTGTTTTTATTGGGATGAAATAAACAGGCACTGACATTAGTTCATCCCTGAAAGGTAACCATTTCACGCTATCCTTCTCGGTTGTTACTATGCTCATGCTTTTCCCCTTTGAATTTTGATTGTAGATGTAAATAAGTTTCTTAATATCATACAAACTATAACGATAATGATCGGAATATCTTAAATGATGAACAATTCTAAATTTTGAAGATAAAAATCCAATGAAAGGATCGGGGTTTGCAATACCTGTTACCACAAGAATATCTGAAATATCTTTTTCTATACGCTGGAATAATGGTTTAGGATCATCATATAGGATAGATGTAAAAAAAACCTTGGCATCATTAGCATACTGTTTTACTGATTTTGTCAGTCTTTCCGCTTCATAAGCACTAATTGGATTTGGGCATTTTGAAAAAATCACAACATCAGCACGGGATGCAGCTTGCTTATATTCCCTTAACCTTCCCGCCGGCAAAAGTCTATCCCACATAAATGGCCTTTGATAGGTGGTCATCAAAATGTTTAAGTCAGGCTTTATGGCCCTGTGTTGAAAAGCGTCATCCAATATTATGGTTTCGGCGTCCACCTGGCTAAGCAATTGAGGAATCGAGAACGCTCTATCCTCGCCTACAGAAACCGTTATTTTATCTTTATACTTATTAAAAAATTGAAATGGCTCATCACCTAAGCTATCCGCGGTATCTTCCTTGTTGGCAATCCTAAAACCTTTTGTCTTTCTTTTATAGCCCCTGCTTAATGTGGCCACCTGGATATCATGGGATCGTACGAATTCAATTAAATATTCTACCATTGGAGATTTTCCTGTACCACCCACCGTAAGATTGCCAACACTGATTATGGGTATAGCAAATGATATTTCGTTAAAATACCCCTTTTCATACAACATATTCCTTAAAAAAATCACAAAATGATATATGAAAGAAAAAGGAGTAAGTAGATATTCAATAATCTTCAATTCTTTTTTTCTTAGCTTAATTAATATTAATCAACATGGAAACAGTAAATAATATCATCAAACAACTTGAAAATAAATTCCCGCTAAGTTATCAGGAAGATTACGACAATTCAGGATTAATTGTGGGAAATTCTAAAGATCAGGTAAATGGCATCCTCATCTCACTCGATATTACGGAGAAAGTTATTGAAGAAGCCATTGATAAATCCTGCAACCTGATCATCAGTCACCATCCGATCATATTCAGAGGATTAAAACGACTAACCGGCAGCAACCTGGTGGAAAGATGTGTGATGAAATCAATTAAAGAATCCATAAACCTGTATGCCATACACACAAACCTCGATAATGTATTGAGTGGGGTAAACCATAAAATTGCTGAAAAATTATCTTTAAATAACCTTGAAATACTAAGTCCTAAAGCCTCCACACAAAGCAAATTAGTTGTTTTTGTACCCCCTGAAAATACAGGCGACCTAATGGAGGGGTTAAATAAAGCCGGAGCTGGCATCATAGGTAATTATGAGTACTGTACCTATCAGATTAACGGTCGGGGAACATTCAGACCAAATGAAGAAGCCAATCCCTATATCGGAAGCTCCGGAGCGTTGGAGTATGTTGACGAGATACGACTAGAAGCAATTTTCCCAAAACATCTCGAAAAAAAGGTTGTCGAAGCAATGAAAAATACACACCCTTACGAAGAAGTTGCATACTTCATTTCCCCACTTGATAATAAAAATGACAATGTCGGGTCAGGTGTACTTGGACAATTGAGTAATGCAATGGAAACAACCGAATTTTTACACTACCTGAAAGAGAAAATGCTGCTCAATATTATTAAACACACTGAAATAATCCATAAAAAAATATCTAAAGTCTCAATATGTGGCGGTTCGGGCAGTTTTTTGCTCACCAATGCCATTGCTAAAGGTGCCGACATATTTATTTCCTCAGACTTTAAATATCACGATTTTTTTCAAGCTGATGGAAGGATAATAATTGCCGATATCGGCCATTACGAAAGCGAACAATTTACAAAAGAAATACTCTATGGCATTTTACAAGAAAAATTTACTAATATTGTGATCCATTTGTCTGAAATCAATACAAATCCGATAAAGTATTTTTAATACCATACATGGAAAACACAGTAGCTAGTAAGCTGGAGGCACTCAGAAACTTACAATCCATCGACATTGAGCTTAATGAAATCAACAAAATGAGGGGTGCATTGCCAGATGAGGTGATGGATCTTGAAGATGAGATTGCGGGTTATCAAACCAGGATCAACAAACACAATGAAGAAACCGAAGCACTTGAAAAAAGTATTTCGGATAATCGAAACGCCATAAAAGATGCAGAAGCCCTTATAGCGAAGTATAAGGATCAGCAGATGAACGTCCGAAACAACAGGGAATACGATGCCATCACCAAAGAAACAGAGCTGCAGGAGCTAGAAATTCAGATCTTAGAAAAAAAAATCAAAGAGGCCTATCAAAAGATTGAAGATAAAAAAGGTGAAAGAGAAGAGACTAAAGCGATACTTGATGAAAAGCATAAAGACCTGGAAGGGAAAAAACAGGAACTGGAAATCATTTCATCAGAAAGCTACGGGGAAGAGACAAAGTTGATGGAAAAACGTGAAAATGCGGCTGGTCAGGTAGAAGATCGACTATTGAAATCTTATAATAAAATAAGATTGAACATGAGAAATGGTCTCGCCGTAGTTCCGGTTAGAAGAGGGGCTTGTGGAGGTTGTTTTAATATTGTTCCGCCTCAGAAGCAGGTAGAGATAAGGGAGAAAAAGAAGATCATTGTGTGTGAGCACTGCGGGCGTATACTGGCGGATGTTGATGATGATATAGTAGAAGAAAAAAAACCCAAAAGAAGAGCTAAAAGAACCTAGTCACTTTACACCATATTCAGGAAACCGCCCGGCTATTGTTTTGAAGTAATCCTTAAAAACCTTAAAGTCGCGTTCGATAGCACCGGTAGGATAGTAAGGTTCTTTCATTTCCACAATCTTTCTTTTGTAGTCAAAACCAACCATTACAATAGGTACTTTTGCGTTCAGGGCAATGTAATAAAAGCCTGTCTTCCATTTCGGGTTATATTTTCTGGTTCCCTCAGGTGTTACGGTCATCACAAACTCCTGATGATCATTGAATATTTCCACGATTGCATCTACCATTCTGGTGTGCCTGGAACGATTCACTGGATATCCCCCCAAAATTTTTAAAAACCAACCAACAAACGGCATTTTAAAAAAATCATCCTTTGCTAAAAAATATGATTTTAGTTTAAATATACTTCTGGCTGCCACCCCAACAAAAAAATCTGCATAACTGGTGTGCGGTGCCACAATCAGCACAAATTTTTTATCCTTTGGAAGGTGGCCAAGAACTTTCCAGCCAAACAACCTGAACATGAACAAGTAAAAGGCTCTTTTCATTATTTAGAAATTACCTCCTGCAAAAAGTGGGGATTTGCTTCCAAAACCTTTAAAGTATGCTCATATCCTATCTCAAATATTTCCTTACTGGACTTAAAATCAAAAACTTTATATTTTTTTAGCCCATTTGGTTCTATAAACAGATCGCAAATGCCTTTTCGGGAATATGAATTAGAATTTACCGTCATAATCAAAGATCTTTCCAGGATATCCCGCATATTTCCCAGGTTAAGGTCATAACCGATCGGGTTACAGTGAGAAGCTATGATTTTATCACAATGGCCAATGAGAGGTTCAACGGGAAGATTATTTAATATTCCACCATCTGCATAATAAGTGTTGTCTATTTTTATTGGATCAAACACTACCGGTATAGCTGAAGAAGCTAATACGGGATTCATCAGTGGCCCCTCAAAGAAGAACCTTGACTTGGCATACTTCACATCCGTGGCAGTGATAAACAAGGGTGTATCCAAGTCTTCAAAAGTATTCCTAAGATACCTGGACAGGAACTCTTTGGCCTTAGTAATATTTAAAAAACCTCTCCAGGTAAAGGCTGGCTGTATAAATCGATTCAGCCTAAGATTATTTATGAGAATGGCCGTGTCTTCTGGTGAGTAGCCGCTACAATAGAACGCACCGGCAATAGCTCCTGCACTGGTTCCGCTGATAATGGATATGTCAATGCCTTGTTGATTTAATGCTTTTATTACGCCCAAATGAGAGACGCCTCTTACCCCGCCTCCGGAAAGGGCTAAACCTATTTTCATAAACGTTTATCCTTCATTATAAACACCCATGTCAGAAAATTTTTCAATCCGTTGATTAATAAGTTCCTCGGGTGCAAGCTTATCCAGTGTATCTAAATTTTCAATTATAGTTTTTTTGAGTATTGAAGCAGCTTCCTTCATGTTCTTATGAGCGCCCCCCAGTGGCTCTTCGATTACCCCATCAACCAATCCAAATCCTGACATATCCTTTGCCGTTAGCTTAAGCGCTTCTGCAGCCTGCTCTTTAAACTCCCAGCTACGCCAAAGAATTGATGAGCAAGATTCCGGGGATATCACTGAGTACCAGGTGTTTTCCATCATAAGCACACGATCACCTATAGCTATTCCCAGTGCTCCTCCGGATGCACCCTCACCGATAATTACCACAATAATAGGCACCTCTATCATAAACATTTCCTTCAGGTTGCGCGCTATGGCTTCCCCCTGCCCACGTTGCTCTGCTTCAAGGCCCGGAAAAGCACCCGGGGTGTCGATCAATATGATAATCGGTTTATTGAATTTCTCTGCAACTTTCATAAGTCGCAACGCTTTTCTGTAACCTTCAGGATTGGCCATGCCAAAGTTACGCATCTGACGCTGCCTGGTATTTCTACCTTTTTGTTGTCCGATGATCATAATGGTCCGTCCATTCAGGCTGGCTAGTCCGCCCACCATTGCTTTATCATCCCTGACCTGCCTGTCACCATGTAACTCCAAAAAGTCGTGGGTTATTTCATAAATATAATCTAACGTATAAGGCCGGTCCGGATGTCGCGATAATTGCACCCTTTGCCAACGCGTTAAATTTTCAAAGGTCTCTTTTTTGAGTACTTCAATCTTATGTTTTAGATTTTCAATTGCCTCGGTGACATCTACCCCGCTCTCTTCAGCAAGTTTTATCATATCAGCCAGTTTCTCCTCCAACTCGACAATTTGCTTCTCAAATTCTAAATAGCTCATAATGAAAAATTTATATGGAAAATGATATCCAAACGCACATGGGCAAATATAGCATCAATTAATTTGGATTAACATTTGGATAATAAAATTCACACCGATAGCTTTACATCACTTTAGAGGTCCAAGAGTAGATTTTTACGGTGTGGTAGTTCAGCTGGTTAGAATGCCTGCCTGTCACGCAGGAGGTCGCGGGTTCGAATCCCGTCCATACCGCAAGTATAAACCCTTACAAACTTTGTTTTGTAGGGGTTTTTTGTTGTAATACTATTGTAGTAACAATAAATCAATCCGGATTTGCAACAAAAAACTAAACCATAGGTAAAGCACGTTTTGAATAATTGATTCAACCATACCTGGTCGTGTTTGCTTACCAAGTTAGTTAAACAAAGCGCTGGTCTTACCTTAGTTGCTTAAAAATCATCGAAGGGAAAAGGAACAAGAAGGTGTCCTTTTTTATCAGTTTTCGAATTGAATTCTATTGCTTTCATTTTTCATCCTTTTATGTAAAAATAAAAGACAAAGATCGATAATCCATTAACAGAAACGTATTGAACAAATATTGGCTTACCCACCAAATGTTCCGGATTTGCGAACAAGCTTTGCTGATTGTACACATATTGCACTTGCAACTATCAATAAGGCAGATATTCTGGCAGGTTGGAACTTCAAACATATTGTGAACATTGACAGAATAAGGGGATATAACTCTGTAAATTTGAAACTCGGTTACCCCATATTAGAAATACGAACACCCAAAGAAATTTTTAATTATGATTTGCAAAAATGTAAAAACAGTGAAAGGATTAGTGAAACAATTGCGATTGATAAGAGATAAAATGAACGCTGATTTGGAGAACATGTCTTCCGAACAGCGAACTGTATATTTTAGAGAAATGAGAGAAAGAAGCTACTCTCAACAACAGGCGCTAAAATGAATACACGAACTTAGCCCTTTCATATAAATAATGTGAAATAGAACTGTCTACACCAGCGGTTCCGGATTTGCAATCCGAAACAGTTATCATAGGATTTGCAATCCGACTTACTATATTTAATAATGGCTTATGCATATACAATTAGAGATCAGGGGGCAATTCATTTTGTTACCTTCACTATCCACCAATGGGTGGATGTTTTTACCCGGTCTACCCACGTAGAAATCCTTCTGGAAAGCCTTAAATAAAGGACTGGAGATATATGCCTGGTTAACTATGAGTAATCATTGTCACTTAATCGTAAGAGCGGAGCAGGAAAACTTAAGTGATGTAATAAGAGACCTGAAAAAAGGCATCAGGGAAAGATTTGGTTTTGGAATGAAGGGTATCACGGAGAGGAAATCTTTAGCCAGGACTTCTATGATACCAAAGTAGATTATATTAATAAAAACCCGGTAAGGGCAGGCATGGTAGAGAAAGAAGAAGAATATCTGTGGAGTAGTGCAGGTGACTTATATGGTGTAAGAAAAGGGTATTTACCCAAAAAATTCATCTGGGATATGATAATTTGGGTGTAAGGTGTTAATTTTGAG
>CAYSCZ010000013.1:0-59694 GCA_964429655.1 uncultured Roseivirgaceae bacterium | reverse complement strand
GATTACAAGTTAATGTGCGAAGGCTACCGCAACAGCATGTTGAATGCTAGTATGATGGCACCGATTCTTAGATCCAGCAAAATCATTACCGCAGTCACCAATTTTGCGATCTGCGAGGTTTATTTAAGCCATTAGTTGAGGGAAAGTAAATCCCAGATTGGTAAGATAATATATAAATCTGTCCATCTTCCCTCCAAATAGATGGTTGGTGCTACGCTTAATCATCATCGTACCCAGCCATAATCTTATGATGATGATGGCCAGGTTGATGATTTGGTAGCGATGAATATTTTTAATTCAGTTCATGGAATTATATATCGGAATCTATGGGCGGCGGGCCATCGGGTACGATGGGTTTGTAAGCATAGTCGCCTTTTCGCTCTTTAAATTCTGCTTTCATCTCATCCCTTAGCTTATCATCCTTAAAAAGGTCAACCATAGTCATGGAAAGGGCTTTGGATGCATAGATCATTCCTTTGTGACCAATACTCATCCCACCGCACGCCACGACTGCCCAGCTATGCCATGGGGTTTCTTTAGGCGCCGTAGTAACCCTAAGTCTGACTGTAGGAACCACAAAGCTTACATCCCCCACATCAGTAGAACCGCCCATGGGGTGTTCAAGCGTTTCTTCCAAAGGGTTGATCTCACTTACAATACCCACTTGTTCTTTTCCAGTGGCTTCCTGAATTTTTTTGCCAAAGTTTTGCTCTTCATTGGTGTATTTGATAGGACCGAGGTATTCTAAATTTTGTTGCAACCGCGTGCCGCCTGTTCTGTTGACCAATACTTCATGTACCCCTGAGATGAGGTTGATCTTATAGTCCACGTCGGCCATGATGGCTGCCCCTTTGGCAATTTCTTCAACCCTTTTCCATACTACTGCCATACCCTCCCTTTTGGTGTCACGAACCCTTGTCCAGATCCTGGCATAATCAGGAACGACGTTGACTACTTTTCCACCATCCTGGATATGATAATGTATCCTTACCGTTGGCTTGATGTGTTCCCGGTAGTAGTTAATTCCCGTGGTGTACAGCTCTAAAGCGTCAGAAGCACTTCTTCCGTTCCATGGATCAGAGGAGGCATGGGCTGCCTGACCTGTAAATTCAACCATGAAATCAACCAGTGCCAGGCTGCTTTGTACACCGGACTTGGTCTCATCGCTGGGATGCCAGTCCACTACAATATCCACATCATTAAAAAGACCTTCCCTGATCATCCATAGCTTCCCAAAGAATTTCTCTTCTGCCGGCGTACCATAAAAGCGAACCGTTCCTTCAAGATTCCCCGCTTCGATTTGCTCTTTGATGGCTATGGCTGCACCAAGGGAAGCGACACCAAATAAGTTATGACCGCATCCATGTCCCGGTGCACCATTAATGCGTGGGTCTTTGGTAGGGACAGTTTTTTGTGACAATCCGGGAAGTGCATCAAATTCTCCCAAAATGCCTATGATAGGCTTTCCTGAACCATATTCCGCAGTAAAAGCTGTGGGTATGCCCGCAACACCTTTTTTTACCGTTAATCCATTGGCTTTCGCAAAAGCGGCCAGCGATTTTGAGGATTTGGTTTCCTTAAAAGCCGTTTCGGCATGCCTCCATACCTCATCACTTAGACTGGTTAATTCATCAAACTTACTATCCAAAGCACTGATGACCATCTGTTTGTCTTTTTTAAATGGTATCTTTTGTGCTTGAACAATAAAACAGAATAATGTAAGTAGTATGATGACAATTAAATTTTTCATATTGGTAATTATTAAAGTTTCCAATATAAAGAATTACCTGGAGAAGGAAAATTTATTTATCTCATCGCCATAACTTCTTCTTTCGTATTCACTTTAACCAGTTTTAGATAATCATCATTGCGGGCGATTAGTATGTAACTTTCACCGTCAATGTCTATAGTGCTCATATTTTTGACATCTCCCAATACAGAGAACCCACTTTCGACAGCCATGACCGGTTGAAAATCAAATGAACCATCACCACCTTTTAGATATAAACCGATAGAGGCATCGTTACGAATGGTTTCCACCTCGACCGGATAAAGGTTGCCGGCTATGAGGATGTCCTTATTGCCATCTTTGTCAAAGTCTTTGATTATTGAGGTGTTGATATTGGATAGTTGTGCCAGGTTTGGAAGTTCATGTTGAATAAGGTTGCCATTATCATTTTCTATAACCATGGATGTGAAGGTATTGGCTTTATAATTTAATGCCCCGGTCAGGTTATCCTCACCATAAACCTGCTCCAGTGTAGCTTGGCCGAAGGAATGATAATTTGGAAACTTTTTTGCTATAACAGGTATCTGCTCAGAAGAACACTGGCGACCGCGTAATGGGTACAGCGTCCCTTCATTGTAATATCCGAGCACTATATCATTTTGACCATTATTATCGAAATCTTTACTGAATACCTGGAAGGGCTCTTCCAGACTGGCTTTGTATTTATAATTTTTTCCCAGATTACCTAATAAATAATCGTCATCTCCATCATTGTCGATATCGCTGGCGGTTATATTGTACCACCATCCAGTCCATTCTGCGGTCTGCATACTATTTGTGATGTCTTTTAAATGGCCGGAGTTGTTTTTAAATATGGTTAAAGGCATCCATTCCCCTACGATTAAGAGGTCCTTCCAACCATCCTGATCAGCATCTGACCAAACTGCATCGGTAACCATACCCAGATTTTCAAATGATTGAGCAATGGAAAATTTATTGCCATCATTTTTTAGTAAGTAACTGGTAGCAGGGTAGGGGTACTTACCCGGAACTTGCCTTCCTCCGACAAATATATCCGGGTCTCCATCCTGATCATAATCATCAGAAACTACAACACCACTGCTTACTGATAATTCTGGTAATGCTTCCTGTGCCGAAGAAAAGTTACCTTTTCCATCGTTTTCATACAATCTATCCTGTAGGTTTTCATAGCCAGCATTGTATTCATTACCTCCACTGGTCACGAAAAGGTCTTGATCGCCATCCAGATCATAGTCCAGGAAAGTGGCTCCGATATCTTCATATATTTTGTGATCCAACAGAACGGGGGTATTTTTTTTCTGAAAGCCGGAATTTCGTTGAAGATATAAAGCGCCAGGAAAATTCATAGCACCGCCGACATAAAAATCGTCTTTTCCATCACCGTTTACATCAGCAACAGCCATTGCCGGACCAAACTGAGACATTTTATGGGGAAGCAACACCTCTCTTTGGAAGTCATCAAAGTTGTTCTCAATGTGCTTATGTTTGACCTTTAACTGTTGTGTCGCATCGGTAAACAGTAAATCCTCTGTATCGTCAGGTGTTTCTACTTTACTGGCACCTTTATGATTCAATTTCAGGATTTTATTACCTTCTATATCCGTCAGTTTTTGAATACTGCCATCTGGCCATTGCACAATGAGTTTGTCTACTTTATTATATTCTCCAAGGCCCACATGTATTCTATTGCTCATCGATGATTGATAACCACGGGTTAAAAAGTGCTGATAGTGCTGGGTTGTCTCATCGGTTTGTATTGTGATTTTTGCGCCTATGCCCGAAGTGTTATATTTCGGACCGTTAAATTGAACCTGGAGGTAGTTGCCAGATTCAGTGTTATTCTCATAAATGAAAGCAGGATGATCAATATTATTAATGATTACCTCAAGATCTCCGTCATTATCCAGGTCAGCAAAGGTAGCACCATTGGAGTGAGATGGTTGGTCAAATCCCCATTCTTCAACCATTTTAGAAAAGGTCAGGTCCTTATTATTTTTAAACACGTAATTAGAAATTTTATTGACGGGTAACTGATCCAGAAGTTTTCTCATAGCTTCTATACGTTCTTCTTTACCTTTTTTCATGGCTTTTTTAGTGAGTTGCTTTCTATAGTTGACAAAATCTTTGTTTGAGAACTCTTTTCTAAATCCATTGGTAACAAATATATCTTTCCAGCCATCATTATCAAGGTCGGCAAATAAAGGTGCCCAGCTCCAGTCGGTGTTGGATATACCAGCCAGTTGGGCAATATCACTGAATGTATTGTTACCATTATTCAATTGAAGTGAATTAAACATATACTGATAATGAAAGCCATTTTCAACTGCCATATAAAATTCCTCAGGGTTCATAGGCCTCATGTTAGTTTTTTGGCGATAGTTATCTTCCGCCACCATGTCAAGTACTATGATATCCTGTAAGCCATCGTTGTTCATGTCATTGATATCCACACCCATGGAGAAATTTGAGGTATGCCGGGTGGCGCTCTTAGTGATGTCTTTGAATGTGCCATTCTTATTGTTGAGATATATATAGTCCGGCTCTACATAATCATTACATATGTAGAGGTCTGTCCACCCATCATTGTTTATATCACCCGCAGCAATACCAAGTCCATAACCCAGCGGATTTTGAGACAGCTTTGCTTTAGACGAAATATCTATGAATGAACCGTTTTGGTTCTCAAAGAGCTTATCCCCGGCATAGGGGTCTTGTTGTTTTTTCAGATCCATAGCCATCTCTCCAAGAAACAAACGAATGGAATGATTCAGAAGATAAAGGTCGAGGTCGTTGTCATTATCATAATCAAAGAAAAGTGCCTGCGTTGAGTAAGCCTGATCATCGAGTCCATAATCAGCAGCTTTTTCAGTAAAGGTCAGGTCGCCATTATTGATGTAAAGGGCGTTTTTCCTGTTTTCAGGGTTATACTTTCCGGATTTGCAAACGTAAATATCCAGCAATCCATCACCATTAACGTCTGCCATGGTAACGCCGGTTTTCCATCCCTGCGGACTTTCTACTCCGGCAGATTTGGTTATGTCTTTAAATTCTAGGTCACCCTGATTTAGGTATAATTTGTTCTTACCCTGGTTTGCAGTGAAGTAAAGATCAATTAAACCATCATTATTGATATCACCTGCGGCTACTCCTCCTCCATTGTAGAAGTATTCATAGGTTAATATATTCACGTATTCATTGTCCTGAATCTTATTGACAAATGAGACGCCAGTACTTTCAGGACTTAATAAACTAAAAAGCTGATTAACTTCAGGTGATTTGGATTCAGTGTCCACATTGATTTTTTCTGATCCTTGCTGGCATGCTAAAAGCATTGCTAAACTAAGTATTAAATATTTTTTCACTTTAAATCCTTTCTAATATTTGAACATCCTGATTATTTCTTCCAATAATTATTACATTTTTTCCTTCTAGCACTATGGGGATCATCTCCCTAACCTGTCCATCTATTTTTAGTCCACTTTTATCATTTGAAAGATAAGAAAAATTACCTTCACCATCGCCGGTAAACAACGTCCCATAGCTGGCATCGTAACGTCCTATTTCGGGTTTTGCATTGTAAAAATTACCAGCCAGTAGAATATCTATGTTATTGTCTTGGTTAAAGTCACCGGTTAAGATGGCATAAACCGGAGAGAACTGAGCTTCTACGGGTAAGTCCCTTAATTCAAAAGACCCGTCTCCCTTGTTTATTGCAATAGCGGTTTGAAGATGTGTAGCCTTATTCTTTACTGCCCGTTCTATTTGATCTGCAGGAAATATATCGAATACTGTTTGATCTTTAAAGCTTTCATATTTTAGGTATTTCTTTTTAAGTCCCGGCATCTGTTTGATTAAATCATGCTTAAGTGCCAGGGGATAGGACTCATCCCCATTATAAGCAGTTATGATTTGTTCGGCTGTACCGTTTTGGTCGAAATCATGGAAAAACATGCTTACCGGCTTTTCTTCTGAGGCTTTAAAGCGTGAATTGGTACCATGATTTCCAATGACTAAGTCCATTAAGCCGTCATTGTTCAGGTCAGCGATGGCTAATTTGTTCCACCAACCAATTTTATCTTGTAACCCCGACTGCCTGGTCACATTTACAAAACGATTATTTTGGTTCTCAAAGATGGTAATGGGCATCCATTCACCAACCAGAATCAGGTCCATATCATTGTCCTTATCATAATCGAGACATTTAGCGTCTGTGATCATACCGATGTTGGTTAGTCCGGGCGCCGTTTTTTCAGTATTATTTTCAAGCTTACCCTGATTGTTTGTAAGTATATAACCACTAACCGGGATACCATAGGAAAACGGTTTATGACGAATACCTACAAAAAGATCCATGTCACCGTCGTTATCATAATCAAAAGGTTCTACTGTTGAGGTGCTTTCATATCTTGTTGTGGGTAAAACCTGTTCAGATTTTTCAAAGTTGCCTTTGCCATCATTAAGATATAGCCTGTCAATTAATGCAGAGGAAGAATTAGGGAACTCACTGCCGCCACTGGCAATATAAAGGTCAAGATCATCATCATTGTCGACGTCAAAAAACACACAATCCGTATCCTCGGAGAGCTGGTCTTCTTTAAATACCAATGGTATTGATTTTCTGAATATTCCATTAGGTGATTGGAGATGAATGGAAGCAGGGGAATCCTTGGCACCACCAATAAACAAATCTGTTAATCCATCTCCATTTATATCTCCTTTACACATGGGTGGTCCTTCCGTGGAAAGCATGTGATAAATCAAACGGTCTCTGTCAAAGTCCACAAAATTATTTTCAGTATGATTGGCTGATAAAATTTGCCTGTCTGTAACATCTTTGAAATACATATTTGCATTTCCATCTTTTGGATAACTCAAATCAATCCCATCCCCCTGCCTAAGCGTCAATGTTTGATTAACGGCTATATCTCTTAGGACGGTGTATTTTCCGTTTGGCCATCTCACTTTGATCGAATCGACTTTATCAATATTCCCCAAACCAAGTATAGGTCTTGGATCCACCGATGATTGAAAGCCCCTGCTATTGATTTGTTCAATGTATTGTTGTTTCTTCTGATAATATGCTGTGATTTGGGTACCAATGGCCTGCGTGTTTTTACCGGACCCTATTAATTGGAATTTTATGTGGTTACTGGCGATTAATTTTTCAGACTCATTTCGATAAATGAAAGATGGCATGTTTACATTGTTCACCACTAAATCAAGGTCCCCATCATTGTCCAGGTCCCCGTAAGCAGCACCATTGGAGTGGCTGGGGGTAGCTAAACCAAGGCTATCTGATTTATTTGAATAATGATAATTGCCATCATACATGAAGGCGTAGTTGTGGATCTTATTGATTGGTATAAGATCGATAAGCTTTTTGTAGTTCACACCTTCATCGGTTACGATCATGCGCATGGTTTCCTCATTGGAAATATATTGCAGGTAATCCTGGTTGGTAAGGTCCTGGTATATACCGTTAGCAATGAATATATCCCGGTTGCCATCATTCTCAAAATCAAAAATCAAAGCACCCCAGCTCCAGTCAGTAGCTTCCATACCTGCCAATCTGGCGATCTCGCTGAAGGTATTATTCCGGTTGTTGAGATGAAGCATATTTCGGATAAACTGATGATAGTAACCATTTTTAAGTTTGTATTGATATTTATCCCAATCTTCAAAGGTGGTTACCGTTTTCATTCTTTCATTAGTTTCCGGAAGCATGTCAGTTACAAATATCTCCGGATAGCCATCATGGTTGAGGTCTGCCATGTCCGCACCCATGGAGGCAGCACTTACACTTTTCATTTGATTGGTCAGTTCTTCTTTGAAGGTGCCGTTCTGGTTATTGATGTATAAGTAGTCCCTTTCAAAGAAATCATTGGAAACAAATATGTCTTCCCATCCATCTTTATTGACATCTCCGACGGTTACACCTAGCCCAAAACCGATGATGCTTCCAAAAATCCCTGCTTGTTCACTGACATCCTCAAAAAAGTTTCCCGTGTTTTTGTATAGCTTATCCCCGCCGACGGAGTCTCGGTTAGGCCTTTCATTACGCATGAGGTTAAAGCTTCCTATTGCCTGATATGAGTTGTTTAGCAAATACATATCAAGGTCTCCATCCTTGTCATAATCAAAAAATGCTGCGTGCGTTGATAATCCCCGGTCATCCAGGCCGTACTGCTCGGCCATTTCCCGGAATGTACCATTTTGCTGGTTGATGAAAAGTTCGTTTTGCTTATTATCCCCATCCACATCACCGGAATTACAGACATAGATGTCCATCCATCCGTCTCCATTAATGTCAGCCATGGTAACCCCGGTCGACCATGCTTTTTCACCTATGACACCAGCTTTCTCTGATATATCTTCGAATTGAAAATCGCCTGTATTTCTGTAAAGCTTATTAGGACCCATGTTAGCGGTTAGGTACATGTCCATCCATCCATCATTATCGATATCGCCTAAAGCTACACCGCCGCCATTGTAAAAATTTCGATAGGTATAAATGTTAAAATCCTCATCATATTCCAACTGATTTATAAAATCTACACCAGTTTCTTTAGCTGCGAGCAATGAAAATAACTTTTCAGGCTTTTTTTGGTAATCACAAGAACAAAGAATGGTTAAAGTAATGCCAATTAAACTAAAATTTATACCGTATTTCGTTCTCTTTTCCATTTTCTTCAATTTCATTTTTGGCTTGTAGGTCTGTGATGTGTACGATAACGTCCCGGTCGTCTTTTGGCATAACCTCGATGAGTTTATTACCTTTTACACTCATATATTTTGATTTATTTTCTTCTTCCATGGTGATAAACTTCATGTCATACCAGTCTTTATATAATTCAATAATATCAAGACTGAGGGAGTCGGAAAACATTTCCCTGTTCCAGGGTGCCCAGGCGGTATATTCGAATAATACCGACATATAAGCGATTTTTTTATCCCAGAATGTAGGGTAGAAACTCATCCTTGCCTGATGATCAAGCTCATCTATTAAATATAGCACAGAATAATTTCTCCCTGTGTTGGTGATCATCTTTTTCTTGTTTAAATAGGTACAATGATCAAGGAAAGCTTGCTTAGGCATGCCCAGGGATAATCCCAGAAACAAAGAATCATACCTTTCGCCACTGGACAGTCCTTTGTTAATCATTTTTTCTATCTCTGATTGCGAAGTACAACCAAAAGAAAATAAGACAATAAAGATGATTATATAGAAAGCCTGCATATCGGTATTAATATTGATAAACAACTAAAGAATCATTATTTCTTCCAAAAACCAGCAATTTATTTGTGCTCAATGGAATGTTTTTGATTGATCTTACTTCTCCGGAGATGTGCAGACCAGATTCACGATGTTCAATCACTTTAAATTCATTATTTCCCTGATTAATTAATACCCAACCATAGGAAGCGTCATATTTTCCAACTTCGGGTTTTGCGGCATAGAAATTCCCACCCGCAACAATATCTATTAATCCATCTTTATTTAAATCTGCAAACTCAATGGCATGGATAGGAGCAATCTGAGCTTTACGAGGCAGTGGCTTTATTTGAAAGCTATCCGTATGATTGATCAGCAAGGTATTCTGATTGTTATTTACTTCATTTACAATAGCGCTTTGTAGTTGATTCTCATTAAAAATATCCTGAATGGTTTGCTCCTTGTAATCCTTAAACTTGAGATATTTTTTTTTTAATTCGGGGAGCTGCATGATCAGGTCCTTTCTAGTGACCATAGGATATGACTTGTCACCATTGTACCAAGTAATAATCTGCTCAGAAGTCCCATTTCTGTCAAAGTCATTAACATACATTTTCAGTGGACGGTTGGTCGATGCTTTAAACATGGTATTGGATCCAATATTTCCGATTACATAATCATCGTCGCCGTCACCATCCAGGTCAGCTTTTTCGATTGTATTCCAAATGCCTTTACTCGTATTGGGATCAATAACCGCTTTGTAAAACTTGTTGTTTTCATTTTTGAATAGTGTTAGCGGCATCCAATCACCAACAACTAAAAGATCTGGATCATTATCAAGATCATAATCTGACCAAACAGCATCAGTGATCATACCTATATTTTTTAGTTCAGGGGCCGCCCTGTCAGTCACATCCTCAAAATTCCCATTGACGTTTTTTAGTAAATAACCATTAACAGGATATCCATATTTAAAGGATTCAGCACGGATTCCGATAAACAGATCGGTATATCCATCTCCATTATAATCCGTTACTTCAACCGTGGCACTATTTTCATTTTTAAGTGGTAATTCAGCGCTTAGGTTGTAAATATTTTCCTTACGAGTGTTGATGTATAGTCTATCTTGAAGGCCTAGCGCGCCTGGTGAAAATTCAGAGCCACCACTGGCTACATATAGCTCATCAAAACCGTCATTATTGATATCTAAGAATTTACAATCAGTGTCCTCAGATAATTTATCAGAGTCAAAAATGGGGATAGATTTTACTTTAAATCTGTTGCTGTCCCTGAGAAATAGTTGCCCACTGTGATCTTTTGCCCCACCAATGTAAAAGTCAGTTAATTTATCGCCATTGGCATCGCCTGTACATATACATGGCCCTTCTCGTGATAACATGTGATAGGTGAGGCGTTCCCTGTCAAAATCCACAAAATTGTTTTCAGTGTGAATGAAATTTATGTTGATTTGTGATGGTTCAAGCAGTTGTTCAGGATTTGTATTATTTATTTCGGTGGTTTGAATTTTAGCATCTTTTTGGTCAATGGTTATGGTTTGATTAACCTTAATATTTCTTAAAATAGTTTTCCTGTTTATTGGCCAGTGAACAATTAGGGAGTCTATAATGTCTAATTTTCCCAGGCCAAAGACAATAATTTCTCCTACTGTTGATTGAAACCCTCTCATGGTATTAGTCTCACGGTAAAATAATTTTCCATCGTACCATAAGCACAACTTACTTCCCAGGGCCTGCTTATTTTTTTTTGTGCCTGTCAGTTTTACTCTTAAGTAGTGATGATCCGGTAAAAGTGATTCTGTATTGTTTTGGTAGATAAAAGGAGCCATGTTCGTATTATTGGTCACCAGATCCAGGTCTCCATCGTTATCGAGGTCGCCATAAGCAGATCCATTAGAGAAACTTGGTTCACCTAATCCTAAGCTATCGGCAAGATTAGAGAACGCTACATTTCCCATATTAATAAAGGCATGGTTTTTTAATGCTTCCGATGGCATCATATCAATCATTTTTTTAAGCACTGCATTGTCCCTTTTCAGGATCTCCCTTACTGTCTCAGGATCAGCCATATAATTGATGTAGTCCTGATCAAGAAGGTCTTTGAAGATGCCATTGGCTACGAAAATGTCCTGCAAGCCGTCATTATTGAAATCGAAAATTAAGGCGCCCCAACTCCAATCGGTGGCATAGGTATCCGTTAATCGGCCGATTTCACTAAATGACTGACCTTTATTATTTAATTGGAGCATATTCCTGGTGAACTGATGATAATAACCATTTTTTATGTTTAACTGATATTTATCCCAGCTTTCATATTGTGTCTTTGTTTTTAATCTATCCTCACGTTCCGGGAGCATATCGGTAACATATATTTCTGGATAGCCATCATTATTTAAATCGGCCATATCGGCGCCCATGGATCCCATACTTATTTCCTGGATGTAGGACTCCAGGGATTCTGAGAATGTCCCATCCTGATTATTAATGTATAGATAATCTTTTTCAAAAAAGTCATTGGAGACATAAATATCCAGCCAGTTATCTTTATTGACATCTCCAATGGCCACTCCAAGACCAAAACCAATATTGCTACTATAGATCCCAGCTTCCTGGCTAACATTGATAAATTTATCTCCAGTGTTTTCATACAGTTTATTTCCTCCTAAAGAATCTGGTATCTCTCTTTGGCCTTTGACAATATCAAATTTACCGATAGTCTTGAAGGAGTTATTCAATAAGTAACAATCCAGGTCACTATCTTTATCATAATCGAAAAAAGCTGCATGCGTGGATAAACCCAGGTCATCCAGGTTATATGCTTTAGATTTTTCTGTGAAGGTCAGGTTTCCATTATTGATGAATAGCTCATTATGCCTGTTTTTTCCTTCTGGGTCTCCGGATTTACATACATAGATATCCAGCCAACCATCACCGTTAATATCAACCATGCTGACACCAGTAGACCATACCCCCTGGCTTGCCACACCGGCTTTTTCTGTAATATCTTTGAATTTGAAATTACCTTGGTTTAAATAAAGTTTATTGGATACCTGATTACCGCAAAAATAAATATCCTCCAGTCCATCGTTATTGATATCGCCAATACCAACACCTCCTCCATTATAGAAATTTCTATAGGTATAGACATTGAAGCGTTCGGTATATGCTACATTATTTTCAAAATCTATACCAATTTTTTTATTGTTTAGGCGTGTAAATAATTTATCATTATCCTTAATCCTGGAGCATGACAAGGCCCAAAATATTATGAGTAAAAAAAAATTAAACCTCATAAGAACAGGGGTAATTAAAATAAAAAAGGAAGCAACAGTAAGTTGCTTCCTTTCTAAAATATTTAATTTAAATTTTTAATATCCAGGGTTCTGAACCAGGTTTTGGTTAGCATCTAACTGATCTCTTGGAATCGGGTATACAATTCTGAAATCTTCAGTGTCCTTGGTTTTTTCCCACCACGCATCATTCCACGAGCCCAATCTTATTTGATCTTGTCTTCTCCATCCTTCCATGAAAAACTCCCTTCTTCTTTCTTTCTCAAGGTTTTCCAGTGTTAATTCATTGTAAGGTGCTACACCAGCCCGCTCCCTGATTTGATTAACTAATGTTAAGGCTTCTCCGGTATTTCCAAGTCTTAAAAGTGCTTCAGCTTTCATCATGATCACATCAGCATAGCGGAAGATTCCAAAATCATTATTAAGATCAGGTTGTGAACCGGTTTCATATCTCCATTTGTGAACCCTTGTTCCTGCTTGCCTTAGTGCCCCTGGCTCAAGTTCATTGATTTCAGGAGTGAAGTTTAGTTCTGGACCATCTGGATCCGCTGCTTCAGAAGAAGCATCTATTAAAGGCTCCCCACCAGAATTAAATTGAGGGCCTTCGAGTAGTCCTGTCTTTCTTACATCACTATCATCATAAGAGTTGTACAGGTCTTCCAGCGCTGTGTAACCATTCCATGGTTGTTGTGCTAAATCAAAAGTAAACTGACTTTGATAGTGAAGCGTCATTTGTGGAAGGTTGAATCCTGTTGCAAAAACCTCATCATAAGGAATGGCCAGTATAAATTCTGGGGAACCAGAATTCTCAGTAACGAAATTATCAAAGAAATTTCCGGCAAGACTGTAATTTCCGCTATTAATGATGGCATCACATTGGGTGATCACGTCCTGCCACCTGGCGGTACCGGTGTAAACCTCAGCATTTAAATACAGTTTAGCCAATAAAAACCGAGCCGCCCATTGCGTCATCCTGGCATAGGTACTGTTGTCAACATTGGTGGGTAGGTTAACCAGACCCGAGGTTAATTCTGCTTCAACAAAATTGAAAACCTCGTTTCTACCTGCCTGAAAGTCAGCATTGTTAGACGGTTCTGATAAAGCTGCTGTTTCCTCCGGTGTTTCTCCACTAAATTTATCGACAATTGGAACATTACCGAAATTGTCTAATAAGAAGTAGTAAAAGAAGGCTCTTAACCCTTTTAATTCTGAAACAAATGCTGCAGATTCATCAGATTCAATAGCTTCAAACTGATCTATTAAGCGATTGGTATTGTTGATTCCCTGAAAGAATGAATTCCACATGCCGTTAATACCTTGCTCATCAGGTAACCACTCGTGACGGTGGGTTCTTATCCATTGACCACCATCGAACCAGTCAGCACCTTTTTGAGGGATAGCCATCTCATCTGTTGATACTTCCTGATATGAATACCAGTTATTATGGTTCATCATAAAATACATGGAAGTATACGCAGCACCTAATGCTGAAATAAATTCTTCATCGTTAGTAAAGAAGTTATCTGCAGTAACGACACTAAAAGCCTTCTCATCAAGATTGGTACAAGCCTGGCCTATAAAGACAAAAGCAAGTACAAGGCTTATTTTGATTTTAGCAATAAATATCTTTCTCATAATTCTTGTTTTGATATTTTTTTAACAAAGCTTATAATAAATAAGTTTGTTTTAATTGTGTGTCAAAATAAATTTCTGACATCTGTTTTTTTATATTTTAATATTTGCGCCTATGGTATAAGTTCTTGATCTAAACCAGGTATTTCTTCTGTCGATACCCGGGGATAGTGGATCCGGGCTACCTGCTCGACCACCATTATCAACGGAACCGGTATCTGCAAACCTTACCTCAGGGTCTACTCCTGAATAATTAGTAAACAATACCAGGTTGTTACCACTTACAAAGAATCTAACTTCCTGGAAAGGCTGATTATCTCCCAGCGGTAATTTGTACGAAAATGTCGCATTATCCAAGGCAATGAAGTCGGCGTCTTCTACAAATATTGATCCCCATGCAGGTCCCGCTGTCAGGTCTGATAATTCATCATAACTGGACAAGACATTGAACTGGTTAATGTTGTTGGATGCAGCCTGGTAAAAGTTTCTGGTCATGTTAGCCAACTGATGGCCATAAGTACCTCTCCAGAAGAAGTTTAGTTCAAAACCTTTGTACCTAAAGGTGTTATTCCATCCCCATGTTCCACTAGGAAGACCATTTCCTACAGTAGTTCTATCGTCTCCATTTTGTTCAATAACTCCATCACCATCCAGATCAGCATATACCCAATCACCCGCTTCATCAATACCGGTAACTACCGGTGCAAAAATTTGACCAAGTTCTTCACCTACCGCTACCCTGTTGATGTTTATCGCATTCTGGCCAGGTGCCCCCGCATTAGACCTAAATTGTTCATTCTCTGTAAATTTTGTTAATTCAGTGTTGAATGTGGACCAGTTACCGGATGTTTCCCATTCCAGTTCATCTGTGATTTGATGTCTATAACTTAAAGTGATTTCAAATCCATCATTTTCAAATTCACCGGCATTTAGTAATGTAGTGTTAGCCAGGTTTGGTGGAACAGGAACAGCAGCAGGTATAAGCAAGTCTTCTGTGACTCTGGTGTAGTAATCAAAGGTACCTTGTAGTTTGCTGTCGAACAATGCGAAATCCAATCCCACATCAAATTCTTTCTTTTCTTCAAATTGCAGGTCAGGGTTGGCATTTTGTACAGGACCAAAAGCAGGTACGAAAGTACCATTAACAAGAACGGACCCACTTGGCGCTAAGGTCAAGGCTGTTAGATTCGTTCCTTGTGGCACACCACCAGTGATACCGTAACTACCTCTTAACTTTAAAGTGTTAACATTTGGTATGTCCACAATATTCGTTAATTCCACACCAGCGCTGATTCCTGGGAAGTTACCCCATTTGTTATCCTCTCCAAAAACGGTGGATCCTTCTCTTCTCAGACTGGCGCTTAAAAAGTAGGTTCCCTGGTAGGTTACGTTAAGTCTACCGAAACCTGCTATTAATAAGCTCCTTTCTCTAAATCCACCTACTGCACCAAGGCCATTGGCAAAATCATTGGCAAATGACGGGTTATTACCTCTCACTGCATCCGTAGTGAAATCACCACCAGCTAAAGCAAAACCTTGATTATCAAATGCCTGATATGAGTAACCACCCAATAAAGCAACATCAAAGTCTCCAAATGTTTTGTCGTAGTTTACTGTAGACTCTATCAGTTCTGAGAAGCTTTCCGTAGTATTTTTTTGGACAAAACCATTCTGGTTTGTATTACCAAAAAAACTGGTTCTAACATATAAACTGTTTTTATCATAAAACTCTGTGGCTATCTGACTTGATCTAATTTGAGCATAACTTCCGGATGCCCTTAAGCCTTCCACTAAAAACCCAAGATCAATTTCTCCTTTTAATGATGCTAGTATGCCTTGTTGTCGTCTTAGGTTGTCATTTTGGAATACGATGCCTGCAGGATTGAATCGGTCAAATCCACCCACTTCAAAAAATTGATCCGGGTTGTCAGGATCTCTTACAGGAGCGGTTGGGTTATAAATTACTGAATATCTGTATGCTTCATCAAAACCCAGGCTGGAATTCTGGGATACAAATGCAATTTGTGAGGTAAAGGTTAAGATATTATCAAGTACGGAATGTTTTAAATTTAGTCGGCCCAGGTATCTTGTGAAACCTGTCCTTTCCTGAATACCTTCCACATCCCTTGCAGTAAAAGACATTCTATATGAGGTTTGATCAGACCCACCGGAAAAAGATAAATTATGTACATGGGATACACTGGTCCTTGTAATCGCATCAAACCAATCGGTGTCACCTCCGAAATCTGTAACCTCACCTAATACTTCCTGACTTACGCTTCTAAATTCATCAGCTGAAAGTGGATTCCATGTTTCAGCCACTTCTTCAATGGCAGCGTACATATTATAATTTACCTCAGGCTTGCCTGGACTACCTGTTTTGGTGGTTACAAGTAGCACACCGGCATTTCCCCGAACACCATAAATAGCCGCTGCTGAAGCATCTTTTAATACATCTATAGTTTCAATATCATTTGGATCAACGATGGTGGAGAAAGTGCTGGAACTCATAATTACACCATCTACAACAAAAAGTGGCTCCTGACTTGCACCAAGGCTGGAAATACCTCTTAAACGAATATTAAATCCGCCATTTGGGTCACTACCGGGTCGTGCTATTACAAGACCGGAGACTTTACCCTGAAGCAATTGTTGAGGGTTTTGAATGTTACCTGCGTTAAATTCCTTGGAAGAAACACTGGTAACGGCACTGGTAATTTCCTTTTTCTCCTGGGTGCCATACCCTACCACTACTACTTCGGATAGCGCCTGTACATCTAAAGCCAAAGACACGTCAATTACGCTTCTTGAGCCTACAGCAACTTCTTGTTGTGCATAGCCCACGAAGGAATAAACCAACGTAGCGCCGTCAGGTACACTCAAAGAGTAATTACCCTCGAAATCGGTGATGGTACCACTTGTAGTACCCTTCACGATAATGTTCGCACCCGGAATGGGTTCACCTGTTTCCTCATCAGTAACTCTTCCGGAAACCGTTCTTTCCTGGGCTAATACAAGCCCAGCCGAAAGAACTACCATCAAACTTAATAGTAAAAACTTCTTCATATTGTTATAAATTGTTAACGGTTAAGCCTTACATTCAGCCAGTAAGGCATGATAAAAAGTCCTTGATTATATTTTTTCAATATCTAAATAAACCAAAATAGCAGAATATTAAAAAGGATTTCCAATAAAATAGATAGTAAATTGAAAAATAAATAATGAAAACGTTTTCACATTTCCTGTAATTTCGCTTTTTTGATTTACTGTACTTTTCTAAGATACTCATAGTTGTTATTAAAATTCTGGGATTGTTAATAATTTTAAACTAAATCATGAAAAAGGACATTGTTACGATAAAAGATATCGCGAAACAATTAGATATATCCGTTTCCACGGTATCCAGGGCCCTGTCGGATAGCCCGGTAGTTAAGGAAGCTACAAGAAAAGCCGTAAAGGATCTGGCAAAAAAATTAAACTACCAGCCAAACTTTACTGCCCTTAGCTTAAGAAGCAGTACCACAAGAACCCTGGGTATTGTTATCCCGCGGGTAGTACATGAATTTTTTTCTTCTGTAATAACCGGAATAGAAGATTACGCTAACTCAATAGGATATAATGTGATTATATGTACATCTCACGAATCTTATGAAAAGGAAGTCCAAAATGTGAGAACTTTGATTAATGGACGAGTAGACGGTGTTTTAATTTGCATATCAAAGCATACAAAAAACTTTGATCATTTAAATGATATAAAAGAGAAAAATCTACCTCTTGTTTTCTTCGATTGTATTTGTGAGGATGTTGCCTCCGATAAAGTAGTTATCGATGATTACGATGCTGGTTATAAGGCTGTGAACCACCTTATAGAGGTGGGTTGTAAGCGCATTGCACACATCGGTGGACCAATACAATTACTTATCAATCAACATCGATTTGAAGGATATAAACAGGCGCTTCTGGATAATAACCTGCCTTATGATGATCAACTTGTGATTCATTGTGACGGAGGGGACTATGAGCATGGATATGAAGTGAGCGCGGATTTATTCATAAAAGAGGTGCCTGATGGATTATTTTGCGGAACCGATATGCTTGCCATCGGGGCCATCAAAAATATTAAAAAGAATGGATTAAAGATCCCTGACGATATTGCTGTGGTTGGATTTAGTAATTGGGAAATATCAAGTCTTTATGAGCCCTCTTTATCAACGCTTACCCAACCCGGATATGAAATGGGGCAGGTAGCTGCAAACAAACTATTTGAGCAGATAAACGACCCCAATCATCAATTTTCTGAAACCGTCTTACAATCTGAATTGGTGATTCGAGATAGCAGTAGTAAATAAAAATAAAATAATATTAAGGGATAAAGCAGGTTAAGTGGTTACTTGAATTATAATGGTGCGTGCTCATGAAATTATTTGGAAAGTATCAACGTAGCAAATTCCATTCATTATTGATTATCGTGTTGGGTTTGTTGATGACCGGAGCTATTCTTTTTGAGTGTTTCCGATTAGAGGCCTTGGGTAAAATCCTTTAGACTTAATATAGGGTCTTTTTCGGGATTTTCTTAAATTTATAGTTTTAAAATGGGGTGTTAGCTCAGTTGGTTTAGAGCGCTTGCTTGACAGGCAAGAGGTCACTGGTTCGAATCCAGTACATCCCACGTTGATAATCAGTAAGTTAGCTCACTTCCATCTTTTACAGAAAAATTAATTGCAATACTTTTATAAAACTTGCATTAACCTTTTTAAGGAGATCAAAAAAAACTCTGGCCACTAGCAGGTTAAAGGAATAATAGAATTCCCTCCCCCGACAATATTGAACCTTAAACCCATAATTGTCATTATACTTTCTATTACATGGTTAAATCACTTCAAATCAGACACTTAACATATTATTGGCTCGTCACCATAGCGATGCTATGCCTCCTCGACCTAAGTGCCTGATTTTTGGGGCTTTAACCCTTCATGACAAAATTCCAATGACAAATCTGGGATAATCACATTCAAACTTTCATAGCAAGAATTTTAGACCCTTTCAATAATGATTTTATTTTTTCATTATTATAAGTTAGTATCTTATTCATATCTAAGTTAGAAGTTTGCAACCATTTCGGTGGACTACAGGTTGAAGAGGCTTCATTCAATGTATGCTATAATGAATGGGATTTGATTGGTTAAAATTCTTTGGTGGGTATTGTACATCTGTCATAACGAATTAACCGAACTAATTGCTTCCAAAGATTTGACCAACTTACAAACTGTTAAAAGAAAAACCCCAGCCTGACAAAGGGTAAATTTTCTTCTTCGGTAAAGGTCATAGTAAAAGATAGAACAGCCATATTGATTGGAGAGATCCAAATACCGCCTCCTGCACCACGGTGCCATTTATCTGAATTTTCTCCATCCACCCATACCCTGCCAATGTCATGAAATCCTATTACCCCTACACTTGCGGGAAAGAGATAGGAAGTGAAAGTGAATAGTTTCCAACGCAGGTCAAAGTTATGATAGAAGCTGGTTTCGCCATGAAACCGAGTCCTTCGATACCCTCTCAGGTTGGTTAGCCCGCCCAGCTTGCTGGCGTTAAAAAATTCAAAATCATTAAAGATCTTCGAGACCCCCACACGACTAGCAAATGTCCACTTAGCAGGAAATTGTGTGCTGATATAAGCAGAAAAATCAGATTGAAATTGTGAAAAGTTCGATGATCGCTCGTTCAATCCGGCAAATTGCTGATAATCTGTATTAAAGTGTATGCCACTGCTGGTCAATCTGGATTCATCCCTGGTATCTATGGTCAATCCTATTCTACCACCGCCATAAAAATGGTCTCTGAAGGTAGAAGAGTTATTTAAGGGATTGTCAGATTCTTTCAAAAAAGTATCTCCCTGTTCCTCAACATTTACTCTTTTGAAGGTTGGGCCAAAATATACACTCAGGTAGTCATTAAGATCATTTTTTAACAGTAGATCGAAGTTATTCCTGGCATATCTTACCCTGTAAAAATCTATATCCATTTCTTGCTCAAACGCCGTTTCATTACCCAGTCCAAAGAAATTATTGACAAAAAAGGGTTCATCAATGGTAAGTGATGGTGCTATGTCCCACTTGCCAATAATATCGGTAAATATTGCGTCATATTCTAAAGAAAATGACCCCGTAGCAAGAGCTACATTAGCCAGAAGTTGCTGTTGATGAAAAAAAGGATCTTTACGCCATTTTTGCTTTGTAAAAAGAAATCCACCTCCCAGGAACAATCCGTCGTCATTATTAAACTGTGCGGATAATAGCGGGAGCAGATGATCAAACTTAAACCCTTCCCTATCATAATTATTCACTGATTCATCTTTTCTTAATTTAATCCTGGTTTCCTTACCAGCATCAATACTTATGTCATCCTTTTGATCGTAAACAATGGTAAGTTTACTTAAGCCACTCACATAAGAATTGTCTGCAACCACATCATCATTGTCATCCCCGCCAATAATTCTGATTTTGATGCCTTTTTCTGCTTCTCCAAATAATCTGAATTGATCTTTTCCGTCCATACCGTATAGCCGGATTTCTTTTGTTTCCCGGGGATAAAATGTTCGATCATAGATGATCTTTTTCTTTTCGCCGTCTTTTTTTGTTTTCCAAATGGTAATATCCGTTATTCCACCGATTTTGCGGTTAACAATGAATAACTCATGTTTATCCGACCCTGTTATATCCACTTCCCGGGCCAAAAACTCGTAATACTCCCCCGCGTGTTTTACAATATTGTCCCTTCTTGCTTTCAATTTTGTAATTATCTCTGCGCCGGTTAAATCATAAACCTTCATTGGCCATTGCTTTATGGCATTTTCGATAACCTCATCCGTGAGTTTCGTTTGTAACGTCTGGGCAATTTGAATCCATTCCTCCCTGGAAAGTTTATTCAGGAATGATCGATCCAGATGGACGGCATTGGTATTAAAACCAGGCGTCCATTTTATTTCATTATCAAAACCTTCAAATTTTGGTAGTGCCCACTTTCTGCTTACCAACTTTGGCAACACACCTTCATTGACAAAGAACGTTTGATCGCGATCTCTTGGCACAGGTTGATAATATTTTCCTTTCCCGTTTTCAACCTCATACTCAGCCCAACGCCATTGGTCTTCATGCCGGTCCCAGTCACCTATTATCATATCAAAAAGGCGTGACTTTAATAACCACTTCTGATCGATAAAATTATCATTATCTTCCTGTAGGTTTTCCATGACCGTCGGTGTACTATCCAAGTCTTCAGCTGCTCCAAAATTTTCCGCTTCAGACCAGTATTCGTCATCTGCGCGCTCTTCGAATAAGGCCAGGGTATTTGCAAAATCCTTCCTATATTCTCCTAATCTGGGATCATCCGGGATAAAAACAATTTCAGGGTTGGTATGATATACATCAGCTGCTTTAGCAAGGCAGGGGACTACAATCGCTCCATAAGGATGCGATGCAGATATACCATCACGAACGAGGTCCACAGCAAATGTTTTTCTAAGCAACTCAGGTATAGCGTTTTCAGGATATTTTTCTACAGACCTAAGCACATATTGTTTTCCATTTTCAGCCTCCAGTCGTAGTGATTTAGTTTGCATGCCCCCACCCTTTTTTACAATTTTTAGACCACCTTTTACAGTGCCTATATCAAATACAGGGAATTCAAGTTCTGCCGACCAGGTATCTCGATAATTTCGGCCCAACCAAAATCTTTTTCCCTTACCAGCTACATAGCGGTCACTGGCAGATGCCAGGATGATGCTATCAGAAAGCTCATTGTTTTGAATATATTCCGAGGCTGTCATCGGTGGTTCATAACCTCTTTTAAAAAGCAAGCTGGAATATACTTTTTCAACTTTTTTATCCGCATTCAATGCCCAAAATGAAGTATGTACTTCTCCATTTTTGTAAAAATCAAGTGTTGAGTATCCATTTGCGCGCATTGCAAATTGGGAATATTTCCCGGTGGTGACATGGGAGGTTTTACTTCCTGACCCACTAACGATATAGTTAACACTGTCTTTCACAATGTGTTGTAGCGAATGTTCATGACCCGAGACATGAACTAATGAAGGATGCTCTTTAAAGTACTCCTCCATCACATTCCGGATTGCTTTGTATTTCGGATTAGCAACATCTTGCGAACTTCCTATCACTGAACGGTAGAAAGGATACAACAATCCTATGCCCGGCAATGGTATCCACGTTTTATTGGTTCCGGAATTAAAGGGGAAGATGAATTGCTCGAAGGGGATGCGACCGCCATGCGGGCCATAAGTGTACATCGGGTGGTGAGTAGCAATAATTAACTTTTTATGGCTGTTTGCATTGATAAGTTCTTCCAGCTCCATAAGTAAATCGATGGTGGAACCAACTCCGCAGCCCTCTTCAATTCCAGGCTTATCCCATCGATGCAGGATCCACTGGAAATCGATAATTATTAAAGCAATTTCTTCTTCCAGATCAATCAGTACCGGGCCGGGGCAACCATTTTTAGGAAAGAAAACCTCAGCATTATTCAGAAAACCCTCAATAAATTTTTGCTGTTCTTTCACATATTTTACACCATTCTTGCCGCTATTTCCCCAATCATGATTTCCGGGGACTACAAACTTTCGACCATTAAAATTTTGGATCAATTCTAATTGAGCGGTAAGTTTCTTCTCCATTTTCTTTCTATCCTTATGGCCTTTCGGTGGCAGGCCTTTGGGATAAATATTATCACCTAATAGGATTATTGAAGCGTTGCTATCTTCTGCTGATAAATGCATACTGAGGTGATCAAACAATTGTTTTGAATCTGGGCCTGGCTCACCGGCATCACTTATCAAATACATTTTATGGATTAATTCACGCTCAGCCTTCTGAGCTGATAAGATATTATGAGAAAGAATGGTTGTAAAGATTAAAAATAACCTCAGTTTCATCTTGATTTGGTTTTCATTTTAAATAGTACTATATACCCTCTATCCCCTTCACCTTCACTGGATAGGTACATATCACCATTTTTGTCAAAACAAATTCCTTCCGGTTGGTTTAAAACACGGGGTGAAATCGGGTAACTGCCTATAATTTCATTTGCCCTGTTCATAACAAAAATCATCTTACCCCTAGATGCCAGCAGATAGAAATGATTGTCTTTGGGGTGAACGGCGATGCCTGAAGGCATAAATTTGATCCGTTTTTCATCGTAATCACCACCTTTTACGCGCTCAAAATAATCTTCCATTTTATTGCTTGAAAAACTTAATATTTCCTTTTCTATAAAAGATGAATCTTCAAGACTGTACGAATAAACTGCCCTTCCTTTTACCTTATTTCCCTTGATGTCTCCATCATCTTTACAGGCCAGTAACATAGAATTTGTCAGTGGATCATACCCAAGACCTTCTACATCGTTATCACTTTTGAGCGGTGTTTCAATCTTTTTTATTGATGGTGGATAATCGTCTAGATTAATATCAAATAAATCACCTTTACTTTTGATCACGAATATATGTTGGCCAACTACTTCTACCCCTTCAAAATCGCCGGGGCGGGCAAAGTCAAGACTGTTGGTGATCGCTCTCTCTTGAATGTTGTAAAAAAATACTTTTCCGGATTCATCCTGAACCATTGCCAGTTCTTCGTCATTAGCCATAGATAATCCGGAGATCTCTTCCAGCACATAAGGCAAAAAGAATTTATCTTCCTGATCTTTTAAATCATAGTAGTATTTCAAAGGCTGGTGATAAAGAAAAAGGCTATCAGCTATACTACCATTCATGGCTGTGTTGCATCCTGTGATTCCTGCTATTGAACTAAAAAAGATTAAAATAATTAAGTATTCCCTCCAATAAATCATACCCAAATATTAATGCTCCAAGAATTCAAATACAAAAATAGGTTTTAATAATCTGCTCGTTGTATTCTATCGTACATTATAGTATTTTCTCTCTAAAACTTTGAGTGATTATTGATTTCCAAAGTATTTGATATAATTTACCTATCCAGTAGATTAAAAGTTATAGATTTTTGATGCGAGAAATAGTAAACCTAGCCAGGCAGTACTCAGAATCAATTTATGAAAAATTTCCTAAAGGGCTCACTTACCATTCCCTGGGTCATACGAAAGATGTTGTCTCAGCGGTGACAGAAATTGGAGAAAACAGTGATTTAAGTGAGAAGGAGGTGGAGATATTGCAAATAGCCGCCTGGTTTCATGATCTTGGTTATATGGAACAGGTAAAAGGTCATGAAGAAGTAGGTGCAGATATAGCCAGGAAATTTTTAGAAGAACATGGTTATCCACAGAAAGATATAGACCATGTTGCAGGTTGTATAATGGCAACACAAATGCCACAAAACCCTAAAAATTTTTTAGAGATGGTCATGTGTGATGCCGATCTCTTACATCTTGCTGGAGATCATTTCTTTGAACGTTCCGGGCAACTGCAAGAGGAAATGAAACACACAAGGGGCGAAGAAGTAAATGACGGGGAGTGGCTGAAAATGAATATACAATTTATAGATGATCATGAATTTTTTACGGACTATGCTAAAAAGAACTATTCGAAAAAAAAGAAGAAAAACCTGAAAAAAGTAAAGAAGAAGTTAAAAGAGGAAGATAAAAAGACGTCCTATATAATTGAACTGGAGGAGGATGTGGGCATGTTAAAAGAGAAAGTAAAGAAGGTGAAAGCGCTTAAGCCTGATCGCGGCATTGAAACCATGTTCAGGTTAACCTCAAGGAATCATCTTGACTTAAGCGCGATGGCTGATAACAAGGCAAATATCATGATTTCCATCAATTCGATTATTTTATCAATTATGATCTCAGTGTTGTATAGAAAACTGGAAGAATATCCTCATTTGACCGTGCCTGCTTTGATCATAACCGTGGTATGTCTGGTGACAATCGTTATTTCAATCCTGGCCACAAGACCTAATATTACCCATGGGCGATTTTCAAGGGAGGACATTCAAAAGAAGCGAACCAACCTTTTGTTTTTTGGTAACTTTCATAAAATGCAGTTAGATGAATATGAATGGGCCATGCGTGAAATGCTGAATGATGCTGAATTTTTATATGGTAGTCTGATAAGGGACATCTATTTTTTAGGGGTTGTTTTGGGGAAAAAATATAAGTTATTAAGGTTGGGTTATACATTTTTCATGTTTGGTTTTGTGATTGCTGTCCTTTCTTTCATTATCGCAGAGATTTTTTTTAAGACTCCGTATCCCTACTAGCATGTTATGAAGCCTTTAGGTGACCACCTCCTGGTTGAGCTAAGCGGAGTTGATTCATCAACGCTCAATCAAAAGGAATTATTAATCCAGATACTTAAGAAGGCTGTCGATTCCAGTGCAATAGCATTAGTTAAAATTGAAGGCCACCAATTCTTTCCAAAAGGTGTAACAATATTCGCCATTATCGGAGAATCACATATATCTATGCATACTTATCCGGAGGTAAACCATCTGTCAATGGATATTTACACCTGCAGGTTGGGCTCCGAGGCACCAGGGATTATAGTAAACTACATTGAAAATGCACTGCAACCCAAAGGGAAGACCACTTTAAAAGTGCAAAGAGGTGCGGATGTTTCAATCTATCAGCCCGGTAAAATTAAAAACATTGATAACAGACCGATAAGCATTGAATACCATGTTAATGAATGGGTATACTCAGGGTTTACTCCACTGCAAAAGATCGATATTGTTGAAAATAAGGCTTTTGGATTGATGCTTTTTCTTGACCAGGAGTTGCAAATAGCCGAGTATGATGCCGATATGTATAATGAGAAATTATTGGGTCCCTTCAAGCTGATTGACCACCCGCTAAACAACATGTGTATATTAGGTGGAGGAGATGGAAGTGTATTATCTAAATTGTTATCTTATAATCCAGGGTCAATTACACTGGTAGAAATTGATTCAGCGGTACTGGAACTATCCCAAACTTACCTAGGTAAATTGCATAATAGTGCGTTTGAAGATGATCGTGTGGATGTCATTAATCAGGATGGGATGTACTTTTTAACGCAGACTGATGAATACTACGATGGGATTGTTTATGACTTAACCACGCATCCAAACATTATCAATCAAATTTCCAGGGATCATTACATGAAAAAAGCCATGGAAGCAATTACAGACAGACTTAATAAAGGTGGGCTTGCCGTATTTCAGTGTTGCTCTGTAAATGACATGGAGACCATAAATTTGATCGATAAGTTTATTCCTCAATTTTTTGACGAATATGAGTTCCACACACATTTTATACCCTCCTTTTGCGGGGAATGGTTATTTGCCTGGGGAAGAAACCATTAGCATTTACACTGTCCAACTCATTGGATAATGGCTATCCAGATAGCTTAAGGCAGTTTTCGTAAGATTAAGTGGTTTGAAAGTATCTATCATGACCGCATATTCATTGGTTTCTTTAGCGCCAATGCTTTTCTCAACAGTCCCGGGGTGGGGTCCATGCGGAAGGCCGCCCGGATGAAGGGTAAATGAACCTCTATCAATTCCTTTACGGCTCATAAAATTGCCTTCCACATAATACAACACTTCATCTGAGTCTATATTTGAGTGGTTGTAGGGGGCGGGTATTGCTTGTGGGTGATAATCAAATAATCTAGGCACAAATGAGCAGATCACGAAATTGTTAGCCTGGAAGGTTTGATGAACAGGTGGCGGTTGATGTATTCGTCCGGTGATGGGCTCAAAATCATAGATTGATAGTGCATAGGGGTATAAATATCCATCCCAGCCTACAACATCAAATGGGCTATGGTCATAATAATAGTGATGTATAAATCCCTGCTTTTTAATTTTCACCACACATGAACCCTTTTCATCTTCAGTGATTAATTTTTCCGGAGGCCGGAGGTCCCGCTCACAATAAGGTGCGTGCTCCAGGAGCTGACCAAGTTCATTTCTGTATCTTTTTACGGTCTCTAATGGTCCGGAAGATTCAATGATAAGCAACCGCAACGGTTCATCATTCCATTTTATTCTATAAATGACTGTTCGGGGTATGACTACATAATCACCTTTTTTGATTTCAAGGTTGCCAAACTGGGACATTAGTTTACCTGAACCATCGTGGATAAAGATAATTTCATCGGCTTCGGCATTTTTATAATAGTAATCCATGCTGTGTTTTTTCGGACAGGCTATAGATAGCACTACGTCCTGGTTTTTTAATAATTCCAGCCTGGAATCAAGAAAATCATCCCCGGTATTGTTTATGTCATTAGTTTTTAAATGGGAATGTTGAAGCGGATAACCACTTGCGATTTCATGATTATAAGGTTTAGCATCTCCTACTTTTGATACCTTAGTCGGAGCATTTATATGATATAAATTTGAATAGATACCAGCAAACCCTTTCGAACTCACCAGTTCTTCCTTGTACAACTCACCATCAGGTTGCCTGAATTGTGTGTGTCGTTTTGGAGGTATTTTTCCTAATTTATGATAATAGGTCATCTTTATTTTTTTGCTAGTTGTTCTGCCTGATCAAATAACCTTAATGCCGATATGTAAATGTCGTTTTCTTCATTCAAGATTTGATAAAATTCGCTGGTGCCCCACAAATTTTTAGCGAGGTGGGCTTTCATATGTGTATTAATCAATTGAATAGAATATTGAAAGCTTTCAGGATTGAAAGGCAGGTTGTTTTCTTCAGCCAGTTCAATGAGCCCCTGATGCATATCCATATCGATATCAAAACGCTGGGTAAATTCTTCAAATGAATATTTTCTCAGTCTTGCTTCGTTTTCCTTAAAATATTTAAGGGTAAACTCCCTGATGGTATTTGTACCATATAATCGATTCAGATAAGTATTATCATACTTATTATCCAAAGGGACAAAATGATCAGGTATGATGCCACCGCCACCATATACGATCCTGCCTTTGCTGGTTTTATAAATAAGGCTGTCATTAATCTTGATGCTATCTTTATAAAACATCTCACCATTCAATACCCGTTCCTCCATATCATTGTTATAGGAATCAGGGTCGGTGTAGGGTTTTTGAATTGATCTTCCACTAGGGGTATAATACCTTGAGATGGTTAGTCTGAGTTCAGATCCGTCTTTTAATGAAATAGGCATCTGCACCAGACCTTTTCCAAATGTTCTACGGCCTACGATTAAACCCCGGTCGTTATCCTGGATGGCACCGGCCACAATTTCGGATGCAGAAGCGCTACCGGCATTGGTCAGCACGATCAGCGGTTTCTTTTCAAACAGACCTTTTCTGTATGCCCTGTGTTCGGCATTATAGCGTGATTCTTTTCCTTTTGTGTATACAATCATTGGGTCACCGGGCAGGAATTCATCGGCAACATTCACCGCCATCTCCATATACCCCCCTGGATTACCTGTAAGATCGAGGATTAATTTCTCTAGTCCTTGTTTTTTCAGGTTCATCAGGGCTTTCTTAAACTCTTCGTAGGTGGTAGCAGAAAACCGGCTGATTTTTATATATCCGATCTCGTCATCCACCATATAATGCGCATCTACTGAAAACTGAGGTATATTGTCCCTGATGATGTTAAACTCCAGCAGGTTATCAGGTAAGTTTCTTTGTATCTCAACGGTTACTTTGGTGCCTTTAGGGCCGCGTAGTTTATGGTAGACATCCTTATTGGTTATGTTTACACCGGCTACCAACTCTCCATCAACTTTTATTATTTTATCTCCCGGAAGAAGGCCTACCGCTTCTGAGGGGCCGCCACTTAAAGGAGAAACAACATATATTGTGTCTTTGAAGATATTAAATTCAATTCCGATACCATCGAAATTGCCCTCCAACTGTGATTTTGCGAGGCTAAGCTCCTCAGATGGAATATAGACTGTATGAGGATCCAGCTCCTCCAGCATCTGGTTGATGGCGCTTTCTACAAGACTTTCCGTATCGACTTCATCAACATAATCCCTGTCTATATGGCTTATAATTTCCCTGAATTTATAAACACTTTTAAAAATATCAGCACTTTTATTGTTATCCCCAACCATGCTCGCACCGATGAGTATCCCGGTAGCGATCGCTATCGAAAAAAGTAATGGTAGTTTAACTAACAGCTTAGACCTATCGCCCATCTTATTTAATTGTTATTTACTTTAAATTTAACTTGATCAATCAAGAATGTTAATGATTAATTACGATACTAAGTTAAGAATCGTTAAGTTGTAACACTATGACTGGATTTACCACTCAAAATTTAAATATATTTGCAGTGTATGCAAAATATTCTAGATAAAAGGGTTCAAGAAATTATAGACGGTAATTATGTGTTTGCCAAAGTCTTACATCATTTTGGTATATCTTTTTATGA
The DNA here is from genome assembly GCA_964429655.1 of uncultured Roseivirgaceae bacterium. GTDB lineage: Bacteria > Bacteroidota > Bacteroidia > Cytophagales > Cyclobacteriaceae > CAYSCZ01. The sequence goes on along the minus strand of CAYSCZ010000013.1, from coordinate 30,417 downwards.
CTATCAGGAGCTTTTCCTACAGGAATTGTGTGAAAAAAAGGGAATTGACTTAAAAAAACTGCTCCGGGATTTTCAGTGGATTATAGATGATTACAGCATTGAGCAAAAGGTTTTGGACAAGTATCCGCTGGATTTAATTATCGAATATTTAAAGCACACGCATTACATTCTCATAAAAAAGAAGATCACCTACATTGCAGATCTTATTCTCAACTTAAAAGAATCAAATGCCCTGGCGAATGATTTAAAATTAGTTTTCCCGTTATTTGTTGAAGATTTTATTGAGCATATCTATGAAGAAGAAGATACTTTATTTCAGCTAGTCATGGATTTGCATAAAGCCAATCAACACCCTTTTAACCCATCAAACATCTTTTTCAGGTTGAGAAAAACTTCCGTAAAAGATTTCGCTACCCATCACTTGGAGGATGAAGATGAAATGAAAGGCTTGAGGGAAATTACCCATGATTTCAAAATTGATTCCAGTAATACGCTGCATATGAAGGTGATACTACAGGAGCTTGGAGCATTGGATAACGATTTGCAAATACATGCCTCGGTAGAAAATGATGTGTTGTTTCCAAAGGCGATTTCTCTGGAGGATAAAACAAGGAGAAGAATAAGGGCCATAGCAAAGTATAATTAAAAATTATGGGCAGGGTTGTGGGCATTGATTACGGGAATAAGCGCGTTGGTATTGCAGTGACCGATGAACTAAGAATGATTGCTTCTCCACTGACAACCGTTCATTCTAAAGATGTGCTGGATTTTTTAAAAGAATATGCGCAATCTGAAAGTATTGATGAGTTTGTCGTAGGCATGCCCAGAGACCTGAACAATCAGGAAACCAATGCAACGAGTCATGTTAAGGGTTTTGTAAAGAAATTGAGGTTACTATTTCCGCAAAAGAATGTCTACCTCAATGACGAGCGGTTTACTTCAAAAATTGCAATTGAAGCCATGGTAACCGGCGGAATGAAAAAAAGCCAACGCCAAAAGAAAGAAAACATTGATAAAATAAGCGCCACGCTTATTCTACAGTCATATTTAGCGTCTAAAAAATGATTTATCCTATTGTTTTATATGGTCACCCTGTGCTAAGAAAAAAAGCCAGGGAAATAGACAAACATGAGGCCGATGTAAAAAAGCTTAGTGAGGATTTGTTTGAAACCATGCAGGCAGCAAACGGTATAGGTTTAGCCGCTCCTCAGATTGGGGTAGATTTAAGAATATTTGTTGTAGACGGCACCTCGCTGTCCGATGAGGATATGAAGGATTTCAAAAAGGTATTTATAAATCCGGTGATTATTGAAGAGTACGGAGAAGACTGGAATTTCGAAGAAGGGTGTTTAAGTATCCCTGGCATACGGGAGGATGTCAGCAGAAACACTCAACTGAAGTTAAAGTACTATGATGAAGAATGGCAGCTGCATGAAGATGTTTTTAAGGGCATGCAGGCCCGCGTCATACAGCATGAATATGATCATATTGAAGGAATCTTGTTTACCGATCATTTAGGATCCTTTAAAAAAAGGATTTTAAAAGGAAAGCTAATCAATATCAGCAAGGGAAAAGTCGATGTAGACTATCGTGTGATCGCGCCATTAGTAAAAAAATAAATGATTACAGACCTTCTCATCACGCTTATCCAGTCTGAAATCCACTGGGAAAATATTGATGCAAACCTCGCCATGTTTGAGGAGAAAATATGGAATATAGGTGTAGAAACGGATGTGATTATCCTCCCGGAAATGTTCTCTACAGGATTCTCGATGAACGCCAAATCCCTGGCAGAGCCAATGAACAGTAAAACTTTCCGATGGATGAAGCAGTTGGCGGCACAAACCAAAGCTTTGTTAATCGGAAGTTGTATCATCAGGGAAGGTGCGCGTTACTTCAATCGATTATTAGCCATGTTTCCCGATGGCACACATAAAACTTATGATAAAAAGCATCTCTTCAGGTTTGCGGGGGAGGAAAAATATTATAGCGCAGGGGCCCGGAAATTATTTTTAGACTGGAAGGGTTGGAAAATATATCCTTTGATCTGTTACGACCTTCGTTTTCCGGTTTGGTCCAGGAATAAGATGAGCAATGACAGCCTTGACTATGACCTTCTGATCTACCTGGCAAACTGGCCGGCACCAAGGTTAAATGCCTGGGATACGCTGCTTTCTGCCCGTGCTATTGAAAATTTGTCCTACTGTGCAGGTGTAAACAGAATTGGAGCGGATGGGTACGGTGCCAGATATGTTGGCCACAGTGCCGTTTACAATTACAAGGGAGAGGCTGCTGCTTTTCTGGATGATGGGGATGAAATTGAGACGGTTTCTTTAAGTAAAGAAAAATTAGAGTCCTTCAGGGATAAAGTAAAATTCCATCTGGACGCCGATGGTTTCGAAATCAATTGAGATAAGCCGCAATTTCTTCTTTTACCTCATCCAAAGAATTAAAGCTTTTACTCTTCGAGAATTTCAGCAAATTGGAAAGCATAGGATTTTCACCCTGGTGAAAGAATTGATAGTGCTTCGATTTTTTTATAATTCGATTGAATAGCGTTAATATGTTTCCCGGATTTTGATCCGAGTGGTTTACCAGTACCACAGCTATTTTATCAAATTTATCAACCACCCGAAGGTAGTAATCAATTACATCCCTAGTGGAATGATTATCAAAGTCCAATGTAACCGTATTGTTTAGCTTATTTTTCGCCCAAATTACCGGTGGCTTATTAAATGATAGTTGATTAAGTTCACCTATTTCAACATAAATCAGACTGTTCTCACTGGCTTTTATCATAATTGCTAAATTACGGAATTCGAAAATCATAAATTCTAATACTGGTAATGGACAATTTAATCGAACTGCTTTATTCCAGGTTTCTGCTTAGCGAAGGTGTTAGTATAGATTCAAGAAAGATTGAGACAGGAAAGATGTTTTTTGCCCTTAGGGGGCCAAACTTCAATGGCAATCAATATGCCGCCCGGGCACTAGATAAAGGTGCCATATGTGTTGTAGTGGATGATAAGGACTATTATTTGGATAGTGAAAAATATATACTGGTTGATGATTCATTAAAGTCGCTGCAGGACCTGGCACGATTTCATCGAAGCCGGTTTAAAAGACCGGTATTCGGCATAACTGGCTCTAACGGCAAGACAACCACCAAAGAATTGATCAATGCCGTGTTATCCAAAAAGTATACAACTGTGGCGACAGAAGGGAATTTAAATAACGATATTGGCGTTGCCCTTTCCATCCTGAATATTTACCCTCAGGCAGAGATTGCCATCATTGAGATGGGTGCCAATGCTGTGGGGGATATTGCGCTATTAAGCGATATTGCCAGGCCTACGCATGGGTTAATTACCAACATAGGAAAAGCCCACCTGGAAGGCTTTGGGGGAGTAGAAGGAATTATAAGAGGTAAGAGTGAACTATTTGATTTTCTAAAAAAGCATAATGGACAGGTTTTTATAAATGATAGCGATAAAGTATTAACCAATATGAAGAAGCGGTTTGATAAGCCCATCTTTTACCCCGATGAAAATAGCCCCCAGTTAATAACCACCACGCCGCTCATCAGCTATAAGGACAAATCTGGAGGTGTGATCGAAACCCAGATCACCGGAAAATATAACTTTATAAATATGCTGGCTGCCCATACTGTGGGGAAGTACTTCAATGTTGAGCATAACTTAATTAATGAAGCCATTTCTGGCTACGTACCCTCGGAAAATCGCTCCCAGATAATTAAAAAGACATACAACACGATCTTAATGGATGCCTACAATGCTAATCCTGATTCCATGAGATCAGCAATAGATAACCTTAAAAGCATGGAAGGTAAAAAGGCCGTTGTTTTAGGGGATATGTTAGAATTAGGGGGGATAGCTGATGATGAACATGAAAAAATCCTTCAAATACTTAATGATGTTGATGAAGTATTTTTGACCGGGGAAAATATGTTTAGGGCTTCTGTCAGGACAGGTGTTGGCCAGCATTTTGAAAGCAAGGAAGCGCTTCACCAGGCGGTTCAAAAGCTGCAGGGTTTCACGGTTTTGATTAAAGGATCACGTATGATGATGCTGGAGACGGTGGCAGCGCATATTCTTTAGGGGAAATGTGATATTATTTTGGGATAAATAGATTAGAATGTTATTTTTGCCCTCATTTTTAAGGGTTCATAGCTCAGTTGGTTCAGAGCACCTGCCTTACAAGCAGGGGGTCCTAGGTTCGAATCCTAGTGGACCCACAAATTGGGAGCTTCCGGGCTCCTTTTTATTTATGCGGCTTATTTCAGGGCATACCGACCTACAGCCAGGAAAACCTTATCAAAGAGGCTAGTTTGTATAGAAACAAGCACTATTTGAGGATACCCTAAGAATAAATGGGAAAATCAATGTCCTGCTTGGTCTTGTCATCCTTCATCTGGCGAAAAATTCACATGCATGAGCTATATAAGGCGATTGATATAGCCCTCAAATTAAAATGTTTTAACGTCCCTCTTTAAGCCAAACAATGGCGATTATCGTAAAACCTGCACCGGTTACTGCCGGTGGCAAGCCTCCGATGTTGTAGGATAAATAAAACATGACAAGGGCAAGGATGATCAGTATAAAAGATGCCAGCTTTTTCATAATCTATCGTTTGTACATTAAAACAAATTAATCACCGGAACAATTCAGCCATGTGAATACAAAACAAATCATATGTTGAGCATTCATGCCATGGCTTTGAGATATGGCGACCATAAAGAAATATAGTTAAAGGTCTTCTTCGCGCTCCAGCATTAATATGGAGGACTGCGGAACGATAAAGTATTTTTCCCGCTCATATACTACCTCGAAAGCACTCTTTTGCAGGAATATTGCTAAATCACCTTCTTTGGCCTGTAATGGCACGTACTTAACTTTTTCTTCTTCAGGTTTCCAGTCATCATCCTCGTCCAACGGTAGGGGAATTGGATAACCGGGACCAACTTTTACAATATACCCTGAATGGATTTTTTCTTTTTCTTTTACGCCAGGTGGCAGAAAGATTCCACTTTCTGTTTGTTCATTAATTTTTTTTGGCCTAACCAAAACCCTGTCTCCAACTACGATTAACTTCCTTAACTTATTATCTGCGGTCAACTCCATGATCTCGTTATAAATTGGCCGCAAATTTAGACGAGATATATCTAATGAGCAACTGGAATGTATTTCAAATTAATCCAAATTATGCAATAGAAGAAATTATATGGGATTACAGAAAAGCAGAAAGGGAGGGGCTGCCAAAATAAGTTTATTCATGCCACTACGGGCGCATGGCATTGATCTTTGGCCTTTAGATCTGGGCCAGGCCAATGTGGGATTGCAGGGTGGCAGGCTTTGCCTGTGGGTGGACTCTGACTGCAGGTTGTAGCAGGGAAAGTGTTGCCTAAAACGTTGTATAATTTGGGATTAAGCAATTGGAGGGTATTATGCCCGGTATTCATACCTTATAATCAGCTGGCAGGCAAACGGTAGCCTTAATGCGCAAACCAAGATCCCATTTGGTAGAAATTATTCAAATAGGCTTTTTTGTTCTTTTACCTCATGGGCTGCCCGCTCTAAAAGCCTGGGGTCCATATCTTTTGAAGACTTTGCGCCCAGCTCTTTTAGGCGTTCCGCTTTTCTAATAAGATTATCTTTGCCATTGGTCAGTTTGTTCATGGCTGCTTCGTAGCTGCCATGGGTTTGTTTGAGGTAATTGCCCACACGTATAAGGTCATCAACAAAAGACTTAAACTTATCATACAAAGCGCCGCTCTGGCGGGCTATTTCCATGGCATTCCTGTTTTGGTATTCCTGCTTCCATATGTTGGCTATGGTTCTTAAGGTGGCGATAAGGGTAGAAGGGCTTACCAACACAATGTTTTTGGCGTAGGCATCATTGAATAATTCCCGGTCTTGCTGCACTGCCACAGTAAATGCCGGCTCAATGGGCACGAACATCAGGATAAAATCCAACCCATCAATCCTGTAAAGCTTTTGATAATTTTTATCGCCTAAATCTTTCACGTGCTTTCTTATGGATAATAAATGGTTCTTTAGATGACTTGCCTTGTCTTCCTCGTTCTCTTCATTACTGAATTTTTCATAAGAAACCAGGGATACCTTAGAGTCAATAATTATTTTCTTTTTATCCGGCAGGTTGACGATGACATCCGGTCGATAGCGCTTGCCATCCTGTGTAATGCTTTCCTGCACAAAGTATTCCCTTCCTTTCTCCAGGCCGGATTTACTTAGGATGCTTTCCAGGATATATTCACCCCAGCTTCCCTGGGTTTTAGTATCGCCTTTTAGTGCTTTGGTAAGGTTTTCCGCTTCTCTGGTAATTTTGATGTTTAGCTCTTTGAGACTGCCTATCTGTTCTTTTAGGGCAGAGCTTCGGGCTATGCTTTCTTTGTTACTTTCTTCCACCCGCTTTTCGAACTGTAAGATATTCTCGTTCAGGGGCTTTAATATTTCATTTATGTTGACCTTATTTAGATCAGTGAACCTTTTACTTTTTTCTTCCAGTATTTCGTTGGCCATATTTTTAAACTCCGCCGTAAACCGCTCCTGGATATGCTCTATCTCAGACTTTTGTTCTGCATATTTATCCTTTAGGTGTGCCAGGTTACTGGATAGTGTTGCTTTGTGATTACTGAGTTCTAATACCTTATCGCGTTCATTTCTTAACTCCCTGTCTAACCGGCTGTTTTCCTCTTTTAAGCGTATATTTTTTTCTTTTTCCGATTTATGTTCGATTTCTGTATCCCAAAATTTTTGATTTAGTGTGTTCAATTTTTCATCAAAACTATTTTTGAATTTAAGTCGCTGCCACAACCAGCCGATGCTTCCACCTGCAAGCAATCCAACTAAAACATAAATTAACTCGTTCATCATTTAAATTTACTTTCTTTATTCTATTCAAACTTATAAATTCTTTTAAACCCATCGGAATATGTGTTTAATCTATTTAGCCTGGAAACATCATCCGCACTATAAATTGATCCTTGCCGGCAATCGCGATGAGTTTTATGAAAGACCAACCCGGGAAGCAGGGTTTTGGGAAGACAATCCCAATTTGTTGGCCGGTAAAGATTTAAAGGGTGGTGGTACATGGCTCGGTGTTACCAAAGATGGTAAGTTCTCGGCCATAACTAATTACAGGGACCCCAGGACTATCAAAAAGAATGCACCCACCAGGGGTCATTTGATCACGAATTACCTCTCAGAGGAAGAATCTCCTGAAAATTATTTTATGAACATTCGAGATAGATTAGATCATTACAATGGATTTAACTTACTGATAGGGTCGGTCGGTGCGTTATACTATTTTAATAATATCGAAAAAAAACTCACAAGTCTTGATAAGGGTATTTATGGCCTGAGCAACGCTTTTCTTAATTCACCATGGCCAAAAGTGGCTGATGGGCTGATAGATTTCCAATCCATCATCAATGATACTTTTAATGATGAAGATCTGTTCGATTTGCTTACCGATACTCGTTTGGCAACGGATAAAAGACTACCGAATACTGGCATTCCTTTTGAGTATGAAAAGAAACTATCCGCCCGGTTTATCAGAACGGAGCTTTATGGAACATGCTGTTCGACGGTACTAACCATTGACCGGCATGACAATGTATCTTTTACCGAGCGCGTTTATCCTGTAGGGGAAAGGCAACCTCTAACCAGTAATTATAAATTCAAAATTTCTCAAACCGTCTCTAAAGTGCTTTCCTCATAGCTATCAGCGGGAACGCAACTGCAGAATAAATGCCTGTCTCCATAAGCATTGTCTATTCTACTTACTGATGGCCAGAATTTGTTTTCTTTCACAAAACTTAAAGGGTAAGCTGCTTTTTCGCGGCTGTATGGATAGTCCCAATGATCACTGCATAGGGTCTCATGAGTATGCGGTGCATTTTTTAGCACGTTATTGTCCTGGGCATAAATTTCAGATTCTATCTCTTTTATTTCTTCCCTTATACTGATCATAGCTTCACAAAACCTGTCCAGTTCTGATTTACTTTCACTTTCTGTGGGTTCAATCATCATAGTGCCTGGAACAGGGAAGGAGACGGTTGGTGCATGAAAGCCATAATCCATCAATCGTTTTGCAATGTCTTCAACTTCAATGCCTGCGTTTCTAAACTCACGACAATCGATAATAAATTCATGGGCTACGCGATTATTGTTTCCGGTGTATAAGATTTTATAATGTGATTTTAGTACTTCTTTGAGGTAGTTAGCATTGAGGATGGCTATTTCTGAAGCATTTTTCAGACCTTTTGCGCCCATCAAAGCGATATAAGCATAAGAAATGGTCAGGATGCTGGCACTTCCCCAATGCGCTGCTGCTACCGGAGTTATTGATTTTCCCCAATCCTGGTTTAATAGCGGGTTGCCGGGAAGGAATGCTTTTAAGTGATCCTTTACGCCGATCGGCCCCATGCCTGGCCCACCGCCACCGTGGGGAATGCAAAACGTTTTGTGAAGGTTTAAGTGACATACATCTGCACCTATCAAAGCAGGATTAGTAAGCCCTACCTGTGCATTTAAGTTAGCTCCGTCCATATAAACCTGTCCTCTATGGCTATGTATCAATTCACATATAGATTTTATTTTATCTTCAAACACTCCATGCGTGGACGGATAGGTTACCATTAAAGCAGCAAGGTTGTTACTGTTTTTTTCTGCTTTTTCCTTCAGGTCCATCATGTCAATGTTTCCATATTCATCACATTTTATTATGATAACTTTCATTCCTGCCATCACAGCACTGGCCGGGTTGGTACCGTGAGCTGATGAAGGGATCAATGCAACATTCCTGTTTAAATCCCCATTGTTGTGGTGATACGCCCTTATCACCATCAGGCCCGTATATTCTCCCTGTGCCCCTGAATTCGGTTGAAAAGAAACGGCATCAAATCCTGTGATCTCACAAAGCCAGTTTTCAAGTTTACCGGTAAGTGCTTTGTATCCCAAAGCCTGGTCAAGGGGTGCATACGGATGAATATTAGAAAATCCGCTCCAGGACAAAGGCACCATCTCTGTCGAAGCATTTAGCTTCATGGTACATGAACCCAAAGAAATCATGGAGTGGACCAGTGATAAATCTTTATTTTCCAGACGTTTGATATATCTTAATAGTTCGTGTTCTGTATGGTAGTTTTCAAATACTTTATGCGTCATGAAATCCGAGGTCCTAAGCAGGGCTTTAGGTAATTTGAGCTCATCCTGATCTATTTCATCTTTTACTTTAACGGTACTAAAGGATTCATTAATAACCTCTTCAAAAATTGAAGCAATCAGCATTAAGTCCGATAAATCATTTGATTCATCCAATGTGATGCCAACGGAACCATCTTCAAAATATCTGAAGTTGACATTGTTCTTAAGGGCCAATTCCCTTAGGGCTCCTACTTTTTTACCATCCAATTTGATTTTTAAAGTATCAAAAAATGAAGCGCTTGATATTTCAACGCCGATTTTTTCGAGTGCATCCTTCAATGAAACCGCAAGGGCGTGTATGCGCATTGCGATATTTTTCAACCCTGTCGCGCCATGATAAACAGCGTACATTCCAGCCATGACAGCAAGCAGAACCTGTGCGGTGCAGATATTTGAGGTTGCCCGTTCTCTTTTGATATGTTGCTCACGGGTTTGCAGGGCCATTCTGAAAGCCGGTTTATTGTCTTTGTCTTTAGATAATCCAATTATCCTGCCTGGAATATGTCTTTTGTAGGATTCTTTTGTTGCAAAATATGCTGCATGAGGTCCTCCATAGCCTAGTGGAATCCCAAACCGCTGTGTAGATCCCACAACAACATCGGCACCTATTTCACCGGGTGGTTGAATTAGCGTGAGACTTAAAAGATCCGCAATGCATGCGATTTGAATACCCAATTCTTTGGTTGATGTGAACAATCGGCCATAATCTTTGATCTCTCCGTTATTATCCGGGTTTTGAACCATAATACCAAACACATCTTGATTGGTTAAATCCATATCAAATATATTACCGGGGATTATTTTTATACCTATTGGCTCTGATCTTGTGTAAAGTACAGCCTGGGTCTGCGGGAATATCTCCTCATCGACAAGAAACACATTGGCTTTCTTTTTATTCCCCTTGCGGGCAGCAAATAACATTGCCATGGCTTCTGCGGCTGCGGTTGCTTCGTCTAACAAAGATGCATTGGCCACTTCCATAGCAGTTAGGTCGATAACCATGGTTTGAAAATTTATCAATGCCTCTAATCTGCCCTGCGATATTTCTGCCTGGTATGGGGTGTATGCTGTATACCAACCGGGATTTTCTAAGATGTTCCTTTGAATGACCTGCGGTACAATGCAATTGTGATAGCCGAGGCCAATAAACGATTTATATTCTAAGTTTTGGTTGGCAAAAGCTTTAAAACGCTTTAAGAAATCATATTCAGGTATGGCTTCTTCAATCTTAAGCTCTTGAAGAGACTGTATGTTGCTTGGGATGGTTTCATTTACTAAATCAGCCACGGAATCATTGTTAGTTGCCTCAAGCATATCGTTTATCTCTTGCGCTGAAGGACCTATATGCCTAAATTGGAACAATTCCCTTGTTTTTAAATTAATATTCATTATACTGTTTCTTAAAATTCAATAAAGTAAAAATAGAAGTAAATGTTAATTTATTAGGTTTGATCAATTCAACAAAATAATACTCAAAAATTGAATCAGAGCTTTAAGTATAACCACATGCATAGGTACTTGCTTGCCTTACTATTTGTTTTATTTTTTGCCTATTTATTCGGGCAGGATAAAAAAGCTATTAAATATTCAAAATCAATTACCAAGAAAGATCTTTATGATCGATTGTCCATTTTGACATCTGATAGTTTGGAGGGCAGAGAAACCGGGACCATCGGTCAAAAAAAAGCTGCCAGATACATTAGGGGCCAGTTTGAGGATGTGGGATTAAAGCCACTTAACGGAAGTTATTACCAAAGATTTAATCTTTATGCATCTACATCAAAAGAGGTTTATGTGGCTATAGATGAAAAAAAAATAGATGAGTGGACTGAAATGTTCAGTATTGGTATTACAAATACGCCCATGGAAAGAGAAGATACCATCACATTCTTAGGTTATGGTGATCTTAAAAATTATGAAGAAAAGAATGTAGAAGGTGAAGCTGTAGCAATATTAAACCCACACAATACCAGAAACTGGAGAATGCTGGTGGATAATGCCACCACATCCGGAGTAAATGCTATCTTTTTATTTGTAGAGTCTAACAAAGATGAATTTTTAAAAACGCAGAAACTTTATAAGCGGTATTTATCCAAACCTCAATTATCATTAAGCAGGCCCGAATCAGAAGGTGAGACCAATATCTTTTTCCTGCCACCAGAATACCTTACCGAGATATTTGACATACCCTACGATAGCCTTTTGGCTGTTTCGGAGTATTTTGACAAACTGAAAGAACCGATAAAATCCAAAATAAAATATAAGGCTGAAAGATCCATCGATGCATTGGAGACTGAAAATGTGATGGGCTACTTGGAAGGAACTAAGCATGAAAATGAATTTATTGTGATCACCAGTCATTATGATCATTTAGGAAAAAATGATACGATCATTTACAATGGTGCTGATGACGATGGGTCAGGAACGTCAGCGGTTATTGAACTTGCTGAAGCTTTTGCTGAAGTAAAAGCAAGACATCGTAACAGGAGCATTTTGTTTATAACTTTTACCGGAGAGGAAAAGGGACTACTGGGATCTGAATATTTCTCCGATAACCCGGCATTACCCATGAATCAGATTTTAACCAATTTAAATATCGATATGGTGGGTAGGGTAGATGATAATTATACTGATACAACTGAGTACGTTTATCTTATTGGTTCTGATAGGTTATCCTCAGATTTGCACAATCTTTCTGAAGCGGTGAATAAAATATATACTAACTTGATCCTGGATTATAAATACAATGATGACAATGATCCGAACAGGTTTTACTATAGGTCTGATCATTACAATTTCTCAAGAAAAGGCATCCCAATAATTTTTTATTTTAATGGCGTTCATGAGGATTACCACCGGCCAACGGACACCATTGAAAAAATTAATTTTAGTCTCTTAAAAAAAAGAACTCAATTGATATTTTTTACAACCTGGCATTTGATGAATAGAAGAGAAAGTATACAAGTAGATAATGGGCGTTGATCTATGTGGGGCTAGACCTTCTGCCCAATCCCCACAAGATCTTTCAACCAGCTATGGAAAGAAAAATTAAAACAATTTTCCATTACAATAATATCAAATTTTTTTCTTGAATAAAAGCAGTTTCTGGTTTGATGCTTCCATGATTAATCTATTTCCTTTTTTTCTTATTAGTCCCCTTTATCTTTTTAGTATGAAAAGCACCCTGATAATTGGGGTCTTCCCTTCTTTTTAAAGCGTCAATTTGACGATCGATCTGTATTTTTTCTTCTTTTCCGGTTTCGAGTATTTTCACATCCGGAGGGAGATCACATTGGTTCAGGTTTGCTTTTATTAGTTTCTCGATATGCTTTATATGTCCATCTTCCCCGGGGTTTGAGAATGTAATTGCTTTGCCTGATTTCTCCACTCTGCCCGTTCTTCCTACCCGGTGCACGTAATCCTGGTATTGCATGGGCACATCAAAATTGATAATATGGCTTACATCCGATATGTCTATACCACGGGAAACAACATCAGTGGCTACCAGAAATTTAATTTCACCTTCCCGGAAGTCATTGATCGCGTTGAACCTGGCGTTTTGATCTTTATTACCATGGATTATCCGGACACTATCGGTAATTTTTCTTTTAATGAATTTGAATATATTATTTGTGTGCTCTTTACTTCTGGCAAAGATTATTGACTTACTTAACTCTTTTTCATTTTTGATTATCCATTCCAGTAATTGTATTTTGGTAAGAAAGTTAGGCACATGATACAGATATTGCTCAATTGTTTTTGCAACGGTAGCTGATGGAGAGATTTCTATTTTTTCGGGGAATTCAAGAAACTCTTCTGAAACCCTAAGTACCTTTTCAGGCATAGTGGCTGAAAAAAGCATGTTTTGTCTTTTATTGGGAATAACTTCCAATATCCTGATTAGTTGAGGTTGAAAGCCCATTTCCATCATTCGGTCAGCTTCATCCAAAACCATAACCTTTATATCCCTGGTGTTTAATATACCCTGAAGGTAAAATTCTATAAACCGACCAGGTGTGGTTATCAGAAGATCAAACCCTTCTTCTATTTTTTCGAGCTGCACCTTTTTACCAACGCCGCCAAATAATGCCAGAGTTTTCAGATCGGTATATTTTGATAAACTTACAGCCATCTCCTGAATTTGAATGCATAATTCCCTTGTTGGTGCCAATATTAAGCCTCTAAAATTCAAAGGTTTAGCATACTTCAGATTTAAAATTAAAGGGATTAAAAAAGCAGCTGACTTTCCGGTACCGGTTGGTGCTATACCCAGTATGTCATGACCCGATATCGCCAGTGGAATCACTTTTTTTTGAATAGGTGTTGGATTGTCATAACCTAAATCTGCTATGGCGTTCAGTAATTGTTTATTCAAATTAAAATCAGAAAAATTATTATATTCTTTTTTCATAATCTTAAATAATATATCCAATGTCCTACATAATTAAAAATGCACAAATTGTAAATGATAATAAGATAATACCTGGCGATATATTGATTAAAGATCAAAGAATCGAAAAGATAGGTTCAGAAATCGATAATCCTAGTGGTTATTTGGAAATTGATGCTTCCGCTAAATATGTGATCCCCGGACTTATTGATGATCAGGTACATTTTAGAGAGCCGGGCCTAATGCACAAAGCTGAAATATATACAGAAGCAAAAGCTGCAGTTGCCGGAGGCATTACATCTTACATGGAAATGCCGAATACTGTTCCAAATACGCTTACACAACCATTGCTGGAAGATAAATATGAATTGGCCTCCAAAAAGTCACTGGCCAATTATTCATTTTATATGGGTGCCAGTAATGACAATATTCAGGAAGTTCTAAAAACTGATCCAAAACGAGTTTGTGGTGTGAAAATTTTTATGGGGGCTTCCACTGGGGATATGCTGGTTGATGAAACGAAGGCCCTGGAGGCGTTTTTCAGTAAAGTCCAGTTATTAATTGCTACACATTGTGAAGATGAAGGCATTATTAAATATAACCTGGAGCTGTTTAAAAATAAGTATGGAGAGGACATCCCATTTGATGCACATCCAAAGATAAGAAGTAAGGAGGCATGTATAAAGTCTTCTTCCAAAGCTATTGAACTGGCAAAAAGGTATGGTACCCGATTACATATCCTGCATATCTCTACTGCTGAAGAAGTTGAATTATTTGATAACAGCTTGCCACTCAAAGAGAAAAAAATAACCTCTGAAGCATGTACCCACCACTTATGGTTTGAAGATTCAGATTATAAAACCCACAGTAGTCGAATAAAGTGGAACCCTGCAGTGAAAACGAGAAGTGATAAAGAAGCAATACTAAAGGCAGTGTTATCGGATAAAATAGACGTCCTTGCTACAGATCATGCGCCGCATAGTTTATCAGAGAAGCAAAATAAATACCTAAAAGCTCCTTCAGGCGGGCCATTGGTTCAACATGCCTTGCCGGTTTTATTGGAATTTTACCATCAGGGAATGATTACCTTAGAAAAAATCGTTGAAAAGGCCTGCCATAATCCTGCCATTATGTTTGATGTAAAGGACAGGGGGTATATAAGGGAGGGGTATTATGCTGATTTGGTAATCATTGATTTAAATAGACCGTGGAATGTCACTAAAGAGAATATCCTTTATAAATGCGGATGGTCACCGTTTGAAGGTCAAAAGTTTCAATCTTCGATAGTGAAGACTTTTGTAACTGGTCACTTGGCTTATTCAGAGGGCAAATTTGATGAATCGACAAAAGGTATGCGGCTACTGTTTGATCGATGAATCTTTGATTAAGTTGAATAACTGTGCTACCTTTGCAGTCCTTTAAAAATGGTGGTTGTAGCTCAGCAGGTTAGAGCGCTGGTTTGTGGCACCAGAGGTCGCCGGTTCGAATCCGGTCTTCCACCCAATTCTATTTTTTTAACGCATTGTCTATTTTCAAGACCTGTGGCATCACTAAATGCATCCCGTCATTTCGAATGGTAAAATCAGAATATTTGATTTTCTCATCATCTCTGATTTGAGCGGCTATAATTTGGGAGACGTTTTCTTTTTTTCTACCCCTATCCCTTTTCAATACCCTTTTAATTCGTTTTTCTTCTGGTGCAGTAATACAGATGAGGGCATCCAAATCTTTATATGATCCGCTTTCAATAAGGAGTGCTGCTTCTTTAAGAATATATTTGGCATCATGATGCTTACTTGTCCAATGCCAAAAATCTTCACACACTTTAGGATGAACCAATGCATTTAATAAGGTTATATTTTTAGGATCATGGAATAATTGTCTTAAGACGGGTTTATTGATTTCACCATTTTCCAGGTAACTCGAATTTCCAAATGCTTTTATTATCGATTTTTTAAGATCTTCATTTTTTACCATCAATTGCTTAGCCTGATCATCGGCATAATATACCGGTACATTCAGTAGTTCAAAAATTTGACAGATGGTCGTTTTGCCAGCTCCAATGCCTCCGGTTATTCCAACATATTTACTCATAGGATACCTTCACTTTCTTTGGTTTGAGTTCAAACTCATTGGCTAATTGTGGAAAACCTGTTATAATGAGTTGTATGCTTGAATCTGAGGTGATTATTTTTTCATAATCAATGAGTAAATTAAAATCTGAAGTTGAAATTTCCTCATAATCCCCCTCTTGGAAAGTGTAATGAATATATACAGAAGTATCTAGAATATATGCATCAGGTGGGAAATTTATAATTTCGGGTGTGACCAGAACACTATCTCTGATAAACTTAGTTATGTCAAAGGTTACATTTATTTCATAGGGAATGGCTCGTAGGTAGCTATTTTCAGGTAACTCAATTTCTATTTCATCATCGTAATCACCAGTTATTGTTTCTTCTATAAGTAAGGTGTAGATATCAGGAATGTTTTGGATAAATCGCTGCGCGCCAATAACCTGTGCAGTGTCAGGATTAACATTTACAGGGCTGGTGATTCTATAATGTTCTTCTAATTTAATATTTGCACTATCCACCAATATGTCGATCACTTTGCTTACTTTCTTTTCAATATCAAAATGTAAGGTGTCTGTGACGACATAATTAATGTTCAGGCCCTCTAACTGATCGGATATGAGGGGTACGATACTCGCTCTGGGAAGGTATTTGATATCAGTTGGATTGTCCAGTCTTATAACAATCGGTTTAGCATTTAAAAGAAATGTTTTTTTAAATAAATTCCATCCGATTCCAGAGACATCAAGCTCAACCGTTTCCGGTAGTGGACGCATGATCACCAGGCTATCGTTGGAGAATTTAAATTCAATTGGATAATCAAGGCGGGCATTATAGTCTTTATTTAGCGCATTAAACAACCAGAAGGTAGCTGCTACGATCAATGACAGCAAAACCACCTTCCAGTTTTCTACAAGCCCCCGCATTATATCACTTATTTTTTACTTTGCATCCTTTTGGAAGATTCCAACGACACGGATGTTTTTTCCAGTGTTAATTTCGTCCCTTTATCGATGTCAAGAGTGATGGTGTGTTCATCAACATTATATACTTTTCCATGGATACCACCCATTGTCACCACTTGATCACCTTTTTTGATCTCCTGAATGAACTTTTTTTGATCTTTTTGTTTTTTCTGTTGTGGCCTTATAAAAAAGAAATAAAATATAGCTACCATGCCTGCCAGCATGATGAACGATGAATAATCGCTAGTTGCTTGAAGAAGAATCATATTTTAAGAAGGTTGATCAGATTTAGGAGTAACGGTAGACTTAATTCTCAACCTTTTAATTTTCGGATCAGTGTTGGCCGTGATGGTTACCGTTTTGTTTTGTACACCCGGCTTGTTTCTACTGTTGAATTTAACGATAATCTCTCCTGCACCTCCAACAGGTATAGGTTCTTGTGGCCATTTAGGTACTGTACATCCACATGAGGCGGTTGCTTTTGATATAATCAGTGGCGCTTCCCCAATATTTTTGAAAGAGAAAGTATGTTCAACAATATCCCCTTCTTTGATGGTCCCAAAATCATGTTGTTCTTCTTCGAATTCAAACTCGGGTAATGGCCCCGAAGGAACCTCCTCAACTGAAGCAATATTACTGGTGGATTTGCTTTCGATAGCTTCTGGAGTCCTGTAAGTACCACCATTTTCAAGTTGTGCTACTCTTCCTTCAAGTTTTGCAATCCTTTTTTCGAGTTCCTTGTTCGAACAGTTTGTAAACAAAAAAGGAATTCCAGCTAGACAGATAAGATAAATCGCAATTTTTTTCATGATACAAATTTATGGTTTACATAATTTACAAAATTAAAAATATCTAACGTAACCAAAACATCAGACTCGGGTAAAACGAATGATAAAGGATTATAGTTTTCGAATAATATTGTCAGTGAATTCAGTAGTTGAAGCTTTTCCTCCCAGATCGGTGGTTGTTTCTTCCTGAATTTTTAAAGTTTCATTCAGTGCTTTATCAATCAGGCCGGCTTTTTCATCCATGCCAATGTATTTTAACATTAGAATAGAAGAGCGCAACAGAGCGGTGGGGTTAGCTATGCCTTTACCGGCAATATCAGGTGCAGACCCATGAACAGCTTCAAATAAAGCTAAATCATCTCCGATATTTGCTCCTGCCACCACCCCAAGTCCACCCACCAGACCGGCACACAGATCTGATAAAATATCACCAAAAAGGTTTGTTGTCACTATTATATCATATATTTCCGGGCGCGTGACAAGTTGCATGGCCATATTGTCCACTATTTTCTTTTCAAATACAATATCTGGATATTCCCCAGCTATTTTTTCACCTTCATTAATGAACACACTGCCACCTTCTTTCAAGATGTTAGCTTTATGCACCAGCGTGATTTTTTTTCGTCCGTTTAGGGCTGCATACTTGTAAGCAGCTCTTACGATCTTTTCACATCCTTTTCTGCTGATGCGAGCTATAGAATCCGCTATTTCCAGTCGATCGTCATAATATTCCAAACCTGCATATAAGCCTTCGGTATTTTCCCGAAAAATAACAAGGTCAATATTAGTATACTTACTGACGATACCTGAGGTGGTTTTACAGGGGCGGACATTTTGATACAGGTCAAATATTTGCCTAAGTTGTACATTGACACTTTTAAAGCCATGACCTACCGGTGTTGTTATTGGACCTTTTAGTCCAACTTTATTTTGCCTTAATGAACCGATAAGGGCTTTGGGGATAAGTTCTCCGGTTTTTGTATAGGTTTCCTCACCCGCGTTCAACGGTTCCCATTTTACAGCAACTTTAGCGGCCTGAAATATCTTTTTTACTGATTCAATTATTTCCGGGCCGATTCCATCTCCTTCAATGAGGGTGATTTTTCTCATTGGTTATTTACGATCTTTTATTTGTCCAATAAGATCGTTTACATCATCCAGTAATTGTTCTGCTCTGTCCTTTGCGTCATGGATAATTTTTTCACCTTCTTGTTTGGCATCTGAGGTGACGTCCTCTTTTCCTTTAATGAGATGACCTATCAGGTCTTCCAGTTTTTCTTTGTAATTATCCAATTGGTAACTCAATTTGTCCCTAACACTCCTGCCTTTTTCAGGCGCGAACAGCAGGCCTGTTATTATTCCTGAGATTGTACCTAAAATAAAAATGAAAAAAGAATTTGATGATCTATTCATAATGTTTACTTGTTGTCGATTAATCCTCTGCCTGATTTTTTCACTAATCCTTTATTTTTTAAAGCTTTGGAAAGTACATCCAGTATTCCGTTCACGAATT
This sequence comes from uncultured Roseivirgaceae bacterium, assembly GCA_964429655.1. Taxonomy (GTDB): domain Bacteria; phylum Bacteroidota; class Bacteroidia; order Cytophagales; family Cyclobacteriaceae; genus CAYSCZ01. The sequence continues at coordinate 11,438 of CAYSCZ010000013.1, read as the reverse complement.
GCTTGCTTTTGGGTGTACTGTAGTTTTTCGAAAGTTCAATATACTCATTAATGGTCACTTTTACGGGAATACTTGGGAAATGGATAAGTTCTGTGATACCCATTTTTAAAAGAATTTTATCCGTAATTGCAATACGATTAATATCCCAGTTTTGCGCCTTTTGTGAAATCAATTTTTCATAAAGGTTATCATTTTTGATAGTGTTATGAAAAAGATCTTTTAAAAATTGCAGGTCTTCTTCTTCATTTATCAACAAGGTAGGTAGTGTCAGGCGTTCTTTTTCATTGGCATCCGGCACATAATTTTTGAACATTTTTCTTATTAAGCTCTTGAGGATGAAAGCATTTTCGTACCAATATAGATCTTTTTGATGCATGTAATCATTCAAAGCTTCATTTTTGAATACCTCTTTTTTGAAGAGATGCTCGAGGATCTCCATATCCTTCTTCTCATCAGAAGATTTCTTTGATTGATAATTTACAAATTCAGTATCATCTACCATTACCCTGAAAATACTTTTGGTAATTTCCCGATGATTTTCCCACTGTATGGAAAAGCTGTTTGCTTTATTTTTCAATAAATTTTCAATAAGGTAGATGCCTTTATTTTGCTGAAAATTGGAAGAGGACCTTGTTTTACTCTTTTCATAATTAGCCAATACCGCCGGAAGGTGTAGAAATGACAGGAAGTTCTTGTGGATTGATTCCAGTTCTTTATTCATATGCGTGTTGAAATGTCTCTTTTCACGCTCAGATACCTCCCGGTAGTCTTTTACGGCAGAATCTATTGTGGAAGAAATTTCAGATGATAAATTCTCTGACTCTGGCTCTTGATACCCTCTTATAGTTTTTGTATATTCTTCCAGGGCCTTCTTTTTAATATCCGGGTTTTCATCGCCGAGCATTTCACTCAGTTTATCATCTAAGGCAGCATAACCCATCTGATAATCAGAATCCAGGGATTGTTGTAAACCATAAAGTGCTTGCATCGCTTTGATCCTAAGCATCCGACGGTTTAACATAATTATTTATTTAAAGTGGCAATTTTAGACTGCCCATATCATTGATTCTATCCAATGCTAATTGCAGGGCAGATTCATGCGAAGTTAGATTATTTTTATCCGCATAGTTCAATACTTTCAAACAAACCTCATATATATTTTCCGTTTGCCTGTATACTTTTTCCCTGTTATAGTTACCCAGTTTTTCCTGATAGACATTTATTATGCCCCCTGAATTGATCAAAAAATCCGGAGCATAAATGATATTTTTGTCTTTGAGCATCGCTCCGTGGACCTTTTCGTTTTCGAGCTGATTGTTTGCACCTCCCGCAATTATGTTACATTTCATTTTTGCAATGGATTCATTATTTACAGTTCCACCTAATGCACAAGGTGAATAGATGTCATAATCAAAGTCAAATATTTTGTCAGGATCCATCACATGTACTTTGTGCTTGTTGGAGATAATTTTTAATTTATCACTAAAAATATCGGAAATATATACTTTGCAATTTTCTTTAATTAGATAATCGATCAGATAACCTCCAACATGGCCAGCTCCCTGAACGAGCACTGATCTGCCTTCCAAAGAATCGCTGCCGTATAATTTTTTTGATGAGGCCTTGATTCCTAAGTATACACCATAAGCTGTAACAGGGGAAGGGTCCCCTGATCCACCCATGGATTCAGGTAATCCTGTAACATAGGGTGTTTCCATGTGGATGTATTCCATATCCCTGGTCGTCATGTTTACATCTTCGGCTGTCCAGTATTTACCACCGAGGCTGTTGACGAACTTGCCAAACCGTCGCATCAGTGCTTCATTTTTTATTTTTCGGGCATCACCAATGATCACTGCCTTGCCCCCTCCGATATTTAGTCCGGCAATGGCAGATTTCAGTGTCATTCCTCTGGATAAGCGCAATACATCATTAAGTGCTTGCTGCTCATTTTCATAGTTCCACATTCTTGTTCCTCCCATTGCCGGGCCCAGTATCGTATTGTGAATACCTATGATTGCTTTAAGTCCAAAATACTTATCGTGGCAAAATACTACTTGTTCGTGTGCTAAATCTTCCATGGTTTGAAAGATCTCCGGTGTGGCTTGTTTGGATGTTACATCTGTATCAATCATTTTTGTTTCTATTGATGTTGTCAAATAACAGCTGTGGGCGCTAGAAAATCCGTTAACAAAAGTATTCAATAATCAATAAATAACCATTTTAATCAACCTGTCGTTTTATAGCCTTGTGATAGACCTCGCCTATTTAAATAAATATTTCCTCAAGTATAAAATTCACTTAATACTGGGTACAATTTTTATCATTATATCAAATTATTTTGGTATTGTACCGGCGTTTGTTGTTAGGCATGCTTTTAACCTACTGGAAAGGACCTATGATATTTACAACCTTACTACCGGGTTAGATTTAAAAACTAGATCCTATGAAGTATTTGCCTACAGCATCCTCGTTTTTGGGGTAGTGATATTGGTGGCTGCTTTATTGAGAGGTGCATTCATGTTTTTAATGAGACAGACAATTATCGTCATGAGCAGGCATATAGAATATGATCTGAAAAATGAAATCTATGCGCATTATCAAACGCTGCCCCTAAGTTTTTATAGAAAAAATAATACGGGTGACCTCATGGCCCGCATTTCCGAAGACGTTAGTAAAGTAAGAATGTATATTGGTCCGGCGATCATGTACGGCATCAATTTATTTACTCTATTCGTGATGGTCATACCGTTTATGTATTCCATTAACCCAAAACTCACCCTTTATTCATTAATTCCACTACCTATCCTTTCTATTAGTATTTATTTCGTTAATAATATCATAAATAAACGGTCCGAGGAAATTCAAAAAAGTTTATCGGACCTGTCAACTTTTGCCCAGGAATCATTTTCCGGGATACGTGTTATTAAGGCCTTTGTGAAAGAAGATGATGTCTCTAATAGTTTTAATAAGGAAAGTGATGTATATAAGGACAAATCGCTCAAGCTGGTAAATGTGCAGGCGCTATTTCTTCCATTAATCATGGGGTTAATTGGGTTAAGTGTGATATTGACAGTGTATATTGGTTCGATAGAGGTTTTCAATGGGGTGGTCAGTGTTGGGAATATTGCTGAATTTATCATTTATGTGAACATGCTTACCTGGCCAGTCACCAGCCTGGGTTGGATCACCAGCATCATCCAGAGGGCTGCTGCCTCTCAAAAAAGAATTAACGAATTTTTAAATACCAAATCAGATATAGTCTCCAAGAAAAATATCATTCGCCCCATTAATGGAAAAATTATTTTTGACAAGGTGGGATTTGTATACCCTGATTCAGGCATTGAAGCGCTAAGGGACGTGACATTTGATGTAAACCCCGGAGAATCGATAGCCATTATCGGAACAACGGGATCAGGAAAGAGTACATTAGCAAATTTAATTTGCAGGCTTTACAATCATAGATATGGCAGCATAAGCATTGATGATGTTCCTATTGAAGACTATGACATATCTTCATTAAGAAGTCAGATAGGTTATATCCCCCAAGATGTATTTTTATTTTCAGATAGCATTGAAAAAAATATTTTATTTGGTGATTATGATATGGGTAAAGAGCGGGTGAAGCAGGCTGCCAAAGATGCGGACCTGTTAGAAAATATAGAGCGGTTTCCTGATGGCTTCGAGACAAGGGTAGGGGAGCGCGGTATCACTCTATCAGGAGGTCAAAAGCAAAGAGTATCCATTGCCAGGGCTATTGTGAGAGATCCCAGGATATTGATAATGGATGATGCACTCTCGGCCGTTGATACAAAAACCGAGAATACCATTCTTAATAGCCTGCAAAAAATAATGAAAGACCGGACAACCATCATAATTTCCCATCGTGTATCCTCTGCTAAATTGGCTGACAAAATCCTTATATTGCACAATGGTGAAATTATTGAGCAGGGCACACACAATGATCTGATGACCCTGAATGGTTCTTACAAGGAATTGCATGAAAAGCAGACCACTTCTGAAGAGTTGGTTTGAAAAATTATCTTACCGGGAAAATCACAGAAATATTGCCAATGGAATCATATAGCTCAATAGAATAATCTTCAATCACATCATTGTCCTTTCCGGCATAATCAGATACTTTATCTGAAATCTTTTCAGGTGTTGGTCTTACCCAGGCATGCATATTTAGCTTTACATAGTAGGCGCTATTTGCCCTGAATCTTTTTATGGTATAGTTGGCAGGTATTTCCGTAATATATTTTGATAGACTCACTCCGATGTGATAGAGCAGGTAACTATTTGGGATTGAATCATGCATATAGTGTACAATGGCTAGATTTCCTGAAAGCCGTTCATCTAAGATAAGATCCTTGGAATTATTAAAAAGTTCTTCAATCTCAGGATTGGTGGACCGGCCATAATATTTTTGACCTGCGATGATGTAATCTATATTTTCAATAGTTTTTATTTCAATCGCTTTAAACCCACCCAATAAATTATATAGATAGTAACCCGATATTGATATTGTTATAATAGAAAGCGCAGAAATGATTACATAAAACGAAGTCCATCTCATACTTAAATGGTCAAGGCCTCCTTGTATTGCATTTTGTGTAATTGAGCATAGTAGCCATTCAAAGCCAGCAGTTCCTCGTGGCGTCCTTCTTCTTTTATCTCACCTTCATCGAGAACCACGATCTTGTCTGCTTTTTGGATGGTGGATAATCGATGGGCAATTACAATAGATGTCCTTCCTTTCATTAATTTGTTGATTGCATTTTGGATTAACTCTTCCGTTTCGGTGTCCACGGAGGATGTTGCTTCGTCAAGTACAATAATCTCCGGGTCATAAACTAATGCCCGGACAAAAGATATCAATTGTCTTTGACCTACCGAGAGCGTTGCTCCTCTTTCCATAACATTATAATCATATCGACCGGGTAATTTCTCTATAAAAACCCTTGCCCCAACCAACTCGGCAGCCTCCTGAATTTTTGATTTACTTATTGTAGGATCCTTAAGCGTTATATTATTATAAACTGTATCAGAAAATAAAAATACATCTTGCAAGACAACTGCTATATGCCTTCTTAATACCGAAAGCTCATAATCTTTGATGTCCACACCATCAATCAGAATTTGTCCTTTATTGATTTCATAAAAGCGGCTTAACAAATTAATTATGGAGGTTTTCCCGGCACCGGTTGCTCCTACCAGAGCGAGAGTTTCTCCTGGTTGGACTTCCAGGTTAATATCTTTTAGTACATAGTCTTCTTCATTATACGCAAACCAAACTTTCTCAAACTTTACTTTGCCTGATAACTGATCGGGCTTGAAATTTCCTGTATTTGCGATATTACTTTTATCGTCTAAAAGATCCAGTATTCGATTAGAACTCACAATACCCATTTGTAAGGTATTAAACCTGTCAGCGATCATTCTGATAGGTCTAAAAAACATTTGGACATACATTATAAATCCTATCAAAGCGCCTAATGTAGTTTCCTCGTGCAACACACCCTTGGCTCCCCACCATACAATCAATCCAATACTTGCAGCCTGGATCACTTCTGCCACCGGGAAATAAATAGAATAATAAAGCACTGATTTGAGGTTGGCTTGTCTGTGCTCATTGTTGATCTCCTCAAATTTTATATATTCCCTTTTCTCACTGTTAAAAATCTGCACAATGTTCATCCCTGTAATGTGCTCCTGTACAAATGAATTTAAGTTTGACACTGCAGCCCTGACTTCACCGAATGCCTCTTTTATTTTCTCCTTGAATAGATAAGTGGCAAAAATTAATATCGGGAATGTGGACAATGCGATTAATGTAAGCTTCCAGTCAACCCAGAACATAACACCCAGGATGACCAGTAATTGTAAAACATCACCGGTCATCGCAGCGATCCCCTGTGTAAAAACATCCGATAATGTTTCAATATCTGATATATTCCTGGTTACTAGCCTTCCAATAGGCGTTTTATCAAAAAACTTTAATTTCAATGATTGTAGGTGACGAAATAATTTTATTCTAATATCCCGGATTATATTTTGCCCCAACCACCCCGACAGGTATGTATGTAAATACTGCACAACAAATTGTGCCATTAATAATGCTACCAACAGCATAATCATATTTACCAACCCCTGGTAGTCTGCATTAGGAACCGGATTATCGATGGTGTATGTAACCAATAATGGCCTTAAAGGTCCCAGCAGGGCAATTAATACAGTTAGTATGATAAGAAAATAAAACTTAGCGATGTAAGGCTTTACAAAAACAAATAACCTTTTAAGAATACTTAGATCGACTACCTTACCGGAATACTGTTCTTTATCCAAACTTGTTTATTTTAAATATATTTCCTGAGGATATTTAACTGACTGAAGATATAAACCATGTGCGGGAACCGAATAGCCCGCTTTATCCCTTGATTTACTTTCTAATATATTTTGAAACTGATCTGCGCTTATTTTGGTTATGCCTGCATCTAACATAGTTCCGACCATTGCTCTGACCATTCCCCTTAAAAACCTATTGGCAGTAACGTTAAAGATTAATTGGCCGTTATTTTTTTGCCAATTTGCTTCAAAAATACTACACTCGAATGATTTCACATTAGTCCTGGATTTACAAAAGCATTGATAATCATTCCAGTGAAGCAAGCGCTTACAACAATCATTCATTTTATTCAAGTCCAGATGGTGTGGAAAAAAATAAGATAAGCCCAAAGCAAATGGATCCTTTTTTTGGTGGATTTTATACAAATATGCCCTTAGAATAGCACTGTGTCTTGCACTAGAATCATTTTTAACCGGGTATATTTCATTGATCGCTATTGTTTTAGGGAGCAAACCATTGAGTTGGAATTTTATTTTAGGAATGTTAATAATTTCCGGACCATCAAAATGTGCTATTTGCATAATCGCATGAACTCCGGTGTCAGTTCTTCCGCTCCCGGTACAAAAAACTTTTTCACCTAATATTTTTGATAACGCAGCATTAATTTCATCCTGTACGCCAGTCGCATTTTGTTGTGTTTGCCAGCCATTAAACGCCGATCCGTTGTAAGATAAATCTATAAAGTACCGCAAATGTAAATAAACAAATAGCTATTATTCATAATCAAAACAAGTACAAATTCAGACCACCATTCAAGGGTAATCATTCCTGGTATTGCTATCAAACTAATTTAAAAACTAAAATCTAAATAGTATGAAGAATATTTTACTGAGTGTCATCACTCTTGTAGTGATGTGGGCACAACTATATGCCCAGGACAGAACGGTATCCGGATAACGTAACGGTTTTATACTTTAGCTGTTGTACTGCACGCTCATTTCTTCTGCATAAGCTTGCAGCAGCTGCGTAAACTGCCTGTCGTGAACCTCCCACTACGGTATAGAATCTATCCATGCAGTAGCTTCGTCCCAAACTTTTTACATGATGAACCGCACTCAGCCGAACTTTTTTTCGATATCCTCCCCATAGTGCTCTTTAGCCGCCGATATCACAGACTGCTTATAGTCAACCATGATTTACTGATTTCCTATCAGACGCTCCATGCTCGCAATGCGCTCAGAAGTGGGTATTGATCGAAAGCGATCAATACAATTGCACAGGGCTGTTTCAATGATATTATAGGTTGGGATAGTTGGGCAAATACTCATTTTACCCGTATCATACAAGCGTAATTTATCACGCTTAAAACGCTCACTGAATACGCTTGATCTCATCTTGTTTTAAAGTTAAGAAAAGTTATCCACACAAAACCTGTAAACGTATTTCATAAGACTTCAATTTGTCATTTGGACTATGGATTACAAGGATTTGCCCCTGAACCGAGCTCGATATCACTATGCGATGTAGAAATTGTTGGTTTTACTTTAGATAATGGATTTATACCAAGTGTAGAAGTAATGGTCAATAATGATGAAACCATTTCTGTTTCCTGGGCAAGTCCATTTGGGGATTCAGGAGCGGTTATATTAACGCCTCAATAATTTTAAAAATCTTCCTTTAATCGAAATAGGGGTAGTGTGCCCCTTTTTTTATGCCCCCACAATACGATACCAGTTGAATACAATGAAGATTGACTATACATTTGTATGTAATCAATAATCAATTATTATTTTGGTTTCAAAGGGGGTTTTCTTTTTTACTTTATTAAACGCAACTATTTCTTTTGCTCAATTTAAAGAAGTAAGCAGATCGGTAAAAATTGATCATGTATTCAGGTCCCCATTACTAATGGGAGGAGGTGTTGCATTTATCGATTTTAATGATGATGGGTTTGATGATATATATGCACCGGGAGGAGCTGGCCGCGATAAACTATATCTCAATTTGGGCGATGGCACATTTTATGATTACACTACAATTTCCGGTATTACTGCCATCACGAATAATGTTTTCACAAATGGCGTAATTGCTGGAGATATTGATAATGATGGATGTAATGATCTTTTTTTAACGACCAGTAGCAATGTGCCTAATTTATTGCTTAAGAATAACTGTGATGGTACCTTCTTAAATATTTCATCTCAAGCAAATATCCTGGAGGAGTCCTTTTCGATGAGTGCTGCATTCCTGGATTTTAATCTTGATGGTTTTCTGGATATTTATGTTGTTAATTATGTCGACACCTCAAGGTTTATTAAAGACGATCAAGATAAGATCATTGGCTTTGATCATACTTGTTATCCCAGTCTTTTTTATGTAAACAATGGAGACGGAACTTTCGATGAATCTGCGACGGCTTTAGGTATTGACGATATTGGTTGTGGCCTGGCGGTATTATCAACGGATTATGATTTGGATGGAGATCAGGATATCTATATTGCCAATGATTTTGGTGAGTGGGTTCAGCCCAATGTCATGCTTAGAAATAACTACCCGGAAGAATCATTTACCCGTGTTTCAAATGAATCAGGATTGAGTATTGGCGTTTATGGGATGGGTATTGCCAACGGAGATTATGATTACGATGGTGATCTGGATTATTATATAACCAATATTGGTCGAAATGTCTTTTTGGAAAACCAGGGAACTGAATCTTTCATTGATGTTACCTCAGAATTAAATGTTGAAAATCAATTTACCAAGGAGGACATGCAAGCAACCAGTTGGGGAACATTTTTTTTCGATTATGACAACGATTTTGATTTAGATCTTTTTGTTTCTAATGGTTTTATCAGCTCGGCAGAATTTTTAAAAACTGATCCCCAGGATAGAAACGTATTGTATCAATATGATGCACAGCAGAATACTTATGTCGATATTTCGCAAGAGTATGGGATAAATAATCCATTCATCAACAGAGGTGCAGCCTATGCAGACTACGATGTTGATGGTGACCTTGATTATGCGGTAGCTTCAATAGAATCGAATGCCAGAACTGAGCATACCTTGCTTTACAGGAATGACTATACCGGAGATAATAATTGGTTGGCTTTCAAATTAGAGGGCAGCAGTTCTAATCCAAATGCTTTTGGAGCTGTGATTACCCTTTATGTAAATAACAAATCTGTAATAAGAGAATTATCTTCCGGCGGTCCATACTGTTCCCAGCATTCATTAATTCAACATTTTGGGTTGGCAGAACACCGGAACGTTGATTCTGTAAGGGTGCAATGGAATGTCAATAGCAGGCAGACATACCTTGGCGTACCTGTAAATAATTACATTTTTTTGAAAGAAGGGGATGATGATTTTTATACTATGGGCTGTATGAACAGTGAAGATGAAAACTACAATCCAGAAGCAACGCTAAATTATCAGTGTAGTGATTTGAAAGAATTAGGCTGTTTGGACCCTGAAGCTTCGAACTATGACCCTTCAGCTACCATCGAAAGCTTTAATTGCAAGTACAATAACGTCATTTCCGATTTAACTTCTGATCCGGAGATGAATATTATTGTTTATCCTAACCCAACCGTGGGAATTCTAAACTTTGTTTTTGAAAATCTAATTCCGGGAAGGGTAATAGTCTACGACATCAGCGGTCATGTGGTATTAGCAAGTGATATTAAAGACAGCAACCCCGTGTCAATAGATTTATCAGCGTTAAAGAATGGTTTATATTATTTGAACTTACTTAAAGGAAATATTATTCTAAAAAAAGAAAAAATAGTTAAACTTTAATTATTAATCAATCGATGATGCTTGCCAGATGTTGAGAAATTTTAACCAAATCATTTTCTTCTTTGAACATTAGTTTTTTCAGACTTCGTGTAACTCATGATTTTTTTATAATAGGTATTGAAAACTTCTTTATTTTTCTTCTTTCTTTGATTATCCGTCTGATGTGGCTTTTATTATTACGAAAGTAATCTTCATTCTTTATTATCTTATGATCGCGGGCCCCCGGATCGATTGCGGTCACATTTGTGGATGGTTTTACACCAAGGCTTGTTAATCTATAAAGTTTAACATCATCACTTTTCCAAACGATCAAATAATTCATCCGGGGGAAGGTGATGTATATTTTTTGGACAGGTTCGCAAATTTTTTATCTGATGGTTGTATTGATTGAATCAGATAATTGGGCAAACTTTTACTTCATTTTGGGCTTTCGATTCCATCATATTGTGTTTCAAATTAATTCTGACAGGATAATTTTTCAGAATTTTGGGGGACCCGTTGATTTCAATTGCGGCATTTTACCATTTTTCTTCTAGATAAATAATGAGTACCCTGTAATTGAGGCATGGGTGGGCGTATCTCATCAAGGTTCAAACCGGGATTAACATCCCTGTCAATAACCGATACAATATTATCCCTCGGGCCTACATGACCAGCCATCTGTGCCTGGATTATCATAGTGTTTAACCCAATTAATACTATGAATAAGCTTACCGCTTTATTAAACCCAGATTTGTCATTGGAATTTTGTCATGAAGGGTTAAAGTCCAAAAAATCAGGTACTTAGGTCGAGAAGGGATAGCATCGCTATGGTGACGAGCCAATAACATGTTAAGTGTCTGATTTGAAATGATTTAACCATGTAATAGAAAGTCTAACGACAATTCTGGGTTAAATAAAACAAAAAAAATTCTTAAGTTTCATCAATTCATTAAATCGCATGAAGACTACATTTTTGGATTATTATAAAATGATATTGGAGAAAGTGAGTTTTAGTAAAGAATTGTTAATCAAAGAGTATAAAAAAGCCATAAGCACACTTGAACCAAAAGAAGCCAGTGACCTTAATCACTGGATAAAAATGAATGGGTTGTATCATCAACTGCAGACGGAGAAAGTCAAGCAAAAAAATCAATCAACTGATTTTTTATAAATGCTTTAATAAGCCTTTTAATATCATTTATTAAGCCATCTATTATTAAATTTATGTGAGGAATTGCATTTATTGCAATTTCTTTTAACCCAGATTTGTCATTGGAATTTTGTCATGAAGGGTTAAAGCCCAAAA